>JBAWXM010000084.1:0-16884 GCA_037144075.1 Lentisphaerota bacterium
GCATGTTTTGCTGGCCATGGATTATAGCGTCTATTTGATTTTTAATTGGAATAATGAAGGAAAGGCAAAAGCAATTTATTTATTCAAAAACACCGATACTGCCGAAAAAAAGCAGGCGCGATAACAGTATTTTCATTTTGGATATTGGCTGTCACCTATTGGATATTTCGTGTTGGTTATTGGACATTGAATCAGGTTTTAGGTTTTAGGTTTTAGGTTGTATTCTGTCTGCTGACAGCTGGATATTCGTATTTTCAATAACAGATAAATATCCGGACAACATGATTTCATCCTGCTTGACTTTTATAATTACAGCATGTATTATAACTGGTATCTACCAGTTATAAGTGATTTAATATGAAATTTGCAGAAATACAGAATATTGATTTAAATAAAGAACCGCTGCATGTGCGGATCAAGCAGATTATCCGGACGTATATCAACGATAATCAGCCTGAATTACTGCCGTCTGAACGTGTCTTTCAGCAGAAAATGAATGTTTCCAGAACTACAGTGCGCAAAGCGCTCAACGAACTGGAACAGGAGCGCCGCATTATGGCCGTTCACGGCAAAGGCTACCGGGTGCTTTACCGGAAAGCCGATGAACAGTTGAAAGGTTACATCGGCGTGGCCGTCAATACCGGCATGCCGGAATATGAAAATGAAGTATTTAACCGCGTTATTGATCACATTTATAAATCCGGTTTCAGACCGATTGTCACAGTAATCAATCCGCAATATGAACTGGTGGCGGAAAAACTTGCGGTACTGCTGTCGAATGTTGACGGGATCATTCTGGCTTCAAGTTTTTTTGCAAAGCGTGAAACCGCCGCCGGAATGAAAAACTATTTCAACCGGCTGGTGACGGTGCCCTACTGTTTGCAGAATGATGTCGAAATCCCGGCGGTTTATGCGGAAATGGAAAAAAGCTATGAGAAACTGACCGGGCATCTGCTGCGCCGCGGCCACCGCCAAATCGCCGTAATGGTCAACTCCGGCGATAAAAGCCGAATCAGCGGAATTGAAAAAGCATTTCGGAAATTAGACATTGAACCGGATCGCGACCTTTATCTCGACACGCGCGGCTACCGGCATTGCGGCTATGAAAATTTCGGCGAACTGCTGGCGAAGCGGAAACCGTTTACCGCAGTCATCTGCCAGAATGATCCATGCGCGCTCGGCGCCATGGAACGCTGCTTCAAAGAAGGCATTTCAGTTCCGGGCGAGGTTAGTATTGCCGGTTTTGACAATGTGGAAAAATCAGAATTGTATCCGGTGCCGCTGACAACCGCCGGAATTGATCTGGCAAGAATGGCGCGCTGCGCGCTGGATCTGCTGCTTGAAGGCATCAGAACCGGCAAATCTGCCCACCCCGTGGCGATTGACACAAAACTAATTGTCCGGGACTCGGTGAAGAATTTGAATTTTGAAAAACTTTAGAACTGGCTAATCATAAAATTTTCACAAAAATATGGAGATAATAAATGTTATTCAAAACTAAGCTGGTGAGTTCGCTGGAAAAAGTTTTCTGTGACGAGGAACTCAAATCAACGGAATTTACGAGCGCTTCCGCGCTGCGCGGCGAAATCTTCGCTTTACAGGTCGCCTACTGGGCGGATTCCGCCATCAGGAACATTAATTTTAAGCTGGAATCGGAAATCAGCGAACTGATTTCGATCAGGTCGGTCGGCTATGTTCCGTGCGATTATCTCGGCGGAACTTTTGATGACAATGTTCTGCGCAAAACCGCGGGACTGTATCCTGACCCGCTCTATCCGTCAAAAGGAGTCATCAATGCTCTGCCATTCCAATGGCGCGCATTATGGATTACGGTCCGGATACCGGAAAAGTGTAAAGCCGGCAAATATGATATTACTGTCAGCTTCTTGAGGGACATTGCGGACCAGTCTGAATCATGTATTGACTGCCGCGAAACTTTCTCGCTGGAAATCCTGCCGGTGACTTTGCCGAAACAGCAACTGCTGCATACCGAATGGTTTCATACTGATTGTATCGCCAGTTATTATCAAACTGGGTGCTGGAGCGAAAAACACTGGGAGTTGATTGGCAAATATGCAGCCAATGCCGCCGCCCATGGCATTAATATGTTGCTCACCCCGCTGTGGACGCCGCCGCTGGATACCATGATTGACGGCGAACGCCCCACCACCCAATTACTAATTATAGAGAAAAAAGGCAGCAAATACATTTTTGATTTTTCGCGGTTGAAACGCTGGCTTGATATCTGCCTGTCAGCCGGTATCGAATATTTTGAAATGTCTCATTTCTTTACGCAATGGGGCGCAAAATTCACCCCGAAAATAGTCGTCAATGAGAATGGAGCGGAAAAGAAACTTTTCGGCTGGCATGTGTCGGCGTCCGATCCGGAATATGAAAACTTTCTTTCGCAGTTGATGCCGCAGCTGCTAAAATTGTTGCGCCATAAAGAGCTGGACGGCAAATGCTTTTTCCATGTTTCCGATGAACCGTCAATGGATAATATCGAGCAATACAGCCGGGCGGCGGCGCTGGTCAATAGCCTTGTCGAA
Organism: Lentisphaerota bacterium; assembly: GCA_037144075.1. Classification (GTDB taxonomy): domain Bacteria; phylum Verrucomicrobiota; class Lentisphaeria; order Victivallales; family Victivallaceae; genus CAIPAT01. Next base: position 2,550 of record JBAWXM010000084.1, read on the forward strand.
GATTTTCCGCTAATTGACGCGCTGTCGAATGTTGATTTCTACAAGCGTGGCATTATTAAAAATCCGATTCCTGGTAGCAATCACATTGAACCATTCGTTGAAGCAGGAGTAAAACCGCTCTGGACTTATTATTGCTGCGGCCAGGCGGATAAAGTGCCGAACCGCTTCTTCCATTTTCCATCCGCCAGAAACCGCATCATGGGGATGCTGATGTTCAAATACGACATCTACGGTTTCCTGCAATGGGGCTTCAACTTCTGGTACAGCCAGTATTCGCTTGACCAGAAGCTTGATCCGTTCCGCGTTACCGACGCCGGACAGGCATTTCAGGGCGGCGATGCCTTCATGGTCTACCCCGGCGAAGACGGCCCGCTGGACTCGCTGAAATATGAAGTGTTCATGGAAGGCCTTCAGGACATGCGCGCTTTGCGCCTGCTCGAAGAAAAAACCGGTCGCGACGCGACAGTGGCGCTGCTGGAGGACGGCCTGGATTACCAGTTGAAGATGGACCGTTATCCAGACGAAGCCGCCTGGCTGCTGGCCTGCCGCGAAAAAATCAACCGGAAACTGGCGGAACTGGCCTGACATAGCACTGGAACGCCAGCACGTTTCCTGTCAGGCGATCCGGCCTGACTTTGGATTGCGGTGCCACTGCGCCGCTTTCAATTTTACTGTAGGACTTTAATATCCAGATATCGGCTTGATATTTGTGACATCATACCAAAACCAAAGCGGCGCAGGGCCGCCGCAGTCCAAAGATTGTCTCACAATCATAAAGAACCAAAAATACAAATTCCTACAAGTTAAGGAATTTTGAACAGAATATACAATATCCAGTAGACAGAATAAACCTGATTCAATATCCAATAACCCGTCCCGCAAAGCGGGATCCCGCTTTGCGGGAGAATATCCAATATCCAACAGACTGAAAACCGAATAAGCCATAAAGCCGGTCAGGCGACCGGCGCTCCCCGGAAGGGTACTTCACTCCCTTCATGTTTTTCATCTGCGTCCATCTGTGTCATCTGTGGATAACATTTCCCATTTTCGTGCCTTTTCGTGCCTTTTCGTGCCTTTCGTGGTTAAAGTTTATTTAAGTTGCGGCGATAACGGTTCTAAATTTTTGTTTCGCTACCGGTTTTATGTATTGAAAATGAGAGATCAGGGATTAATTTTAAAACATCATTTATAAATTAATCATGGAGACTACATATTATGACGGCAATCGGGACTCCTTTATCAGATACGGCAGTGAAAGTATTGTTTCTCGGCGCGGGCGAGCTTGGCAAGGAAGTGGTGATCGAACTCCAGCGGTTCGGGGTTGAGGTGATCGCGGTTGACCGCTATGACAACGCCCCCGGCATGCAGGTGGCGCACCGTTCCTACACGATTTCCATGCTTGACGGCAAAGCGCTGCGCGAAGTCATCGAAAAAGAGAAACCCGCCTATATTGTTCCGGAAGTCGAAGCAATCGCCACCGCCACGCTGCTTGAACTGGAAAAAGAAGGCTATTGCGTCATTCCGACCGCGAAAGCGGCATTCCTGACGATGAACCGCGAAGGCATCCGCCGCCTGGCCGCGGAAGAGCTCGGCTTGAAAACTTCCAAATACCGGTTCGCCGCCAGCCGGGAAAATTTTGACGCCGCCGTCAAGGAAATCGGCATTCCCTGCGTGGTAAAACCGATCATGAGTTCATCCGGCCACGGCCAGAGCGTCATTAAAAAAATTGATGACATTGACAAAGCGTGGCAGCGCTCCCAGGAAGGCGGGCGCGCCGGAGCCGGCAAAGTGATCGTTGAAGGCTTTGTTGACTTTGACTACGAAATAACGCTGCTGACCGTGCGTCATATCGGCGGCACTTCATTTCTCGCGCCGGTCGGACATATTCAGATTGACGGCGACTACCGCGAATCATGGCAGCCGCATCCGATGTCGCATCAGGCGCTGGCGAAAGCCCAGGACATAGCGAAAAAAGTTACCGACGCCCTCGGCGGCAGAGGTATTTTCGGGGTTGAGCTGTTCGTCAAAGGCGACGATGTGCTGTTCAGCGAAGTATCGCCGCGCCCGCATGATACTGGCATGGTCACCATGATCTCGCAGGACCTTTCCCAGTTCGCGCTGCATGCCAGAGCCATCCTGGGACTGCCCATTCCCAACATCCGCCTGCACGGCCCGTCAGCTTCGAAAGCCGTTGTGGTTGAAGGCAAATCCAAGCACGTTAAATTCAAAAATCTCGAAAAAGCGCTGGCGGAGCCTGATACCGCCATGCGGATTTTCGGCAAAGGCGAAGTCAACGGACATCGCCGGATGGCGGTATTGCTAGCCCGCGGCGAGAGCGTCGAAGACGCCCTGGCTAAAGCCAAGCGGATGCACAATAATCTGGAAATCGAACTTTAAAATACAGAAGTAAAAGGGGGTACGCTGTGGCGCCCGCAGTTTCAGGAATAAGGAACTCTCAGGAATTTGAAAGGTTTTTCAAAGGAAATGAAATCAGAGAGTTCCAACGGAGGTCAGATTGACCGACAAGTTATTTGACTGCAAAGCCATAAAGGCGGATAATTTTTCCTGGTCAGTCGCCAGGCGCGAACTTTTTGCTTTCTGCGAACGCGCCTGTTTCTATCACTACTACGGGGCGGCAGGCGGGTTCGACGGCTACTCCGACCCGGAGATCAAAAAACTTTATCTGCTGAAAAAACTTATTCCCGGCAGACGATGGCTGGACAATATTTTCGCCAAATCGCTGCGTGAAACCCTGATGGAATCAGGCAGAGCTAAAACTCCGGCGGATATGACCGGAGAATTTTCGCGCCGCCTCATCCGGGAATTTCATCATGGAAGAAGAACAGTCGAAGCAGGAGAATGGCAGAACGATCCCGGCAAACTAAATCTGCTGGAACTCTATTACAATGAAATATCCGCAGATAAATACTTTGCCGCCATGTGGACGGATCTGGAAACGCGCTTTAAAATATTTTCCGCGGCAAATCTTCCGTCAATATTGCATAAAGTGGATAAGCTTGACTGGAAAATAATTCCCGTTCCAGTGTCCTTCGCCATCGGCAGACTGCAATTATGGATTGCGCCGGATCTGGTCTGGCAGGACGGCGACTGCATTACAATTCTGGATATGAATGGCGGCGGACAGAGTGAAGAGAGACGCAATACTTACGCGGCGCTGAATGTAATTTTTGCCGAAGATAAATTCATAATATCGCCGGAAAAAGTTATTTCCCTGTTCTACAATAACGCCACCGGGCAGACGGAATTGCACAGCCTGGAAGCCTTGAACATCAGCATGGCTTTAGAGAATATTTCCGCAAGCGCAGCAAAGATGCTGGAAAAAATCTCTGCTGACGGCACGGTTCAGGGAATAAACTTTGCCGGTTCGGAACAGAACTGCGCCCGATGCCGTTTCCGGGAATTCTGCGGCAGCCTCAGCTAGCCGTTATGTATTTGAGCGCTGCCGCCGGGGCATTTTTGTGACTAAAATATTGGAACCGGTTTGCAAAGTAGCGCAGCACAGGCAATTTATGTCTGGAACTTAAGAATTATAAAGAACCTTAATTACAAAGAACAATAATGCAAATCATATCCGGCAAAGCCCGCAACTTAGCGCTGAACGTGCCGCAGGGAGAGTCGGTCAGGCCGACTTCGGCGCGATCCAGGAAAGCCATGTTCGACAGTCTGGCGGTATTTCAGGACAAAATAATTATCGACCTGTTTGCCGGCTCCGGCGCGCTGGGGCTGGAAGCCGCCAGCCGCGGCGCAGCGAAGGTGTATTTTGTCGAATCAAACATTGCGAACGCCCGGATCATCGAGGAGAATATTAACAAGGTCAGGCGTACCGGCGTCGAAGCTGATCTGCTCGTCATAAAGACCGACGCCGCAGCTTGTGAACGCTATATCGGCATGGCGAAAAATCCGGATATGATTTTTTCCGACCCCCCGTATGCCGAATCCGGACATTTTTTTCGTAAACTCACCGGAGATCAGCAATTCATTCAGTGGTCAAAAGGCGCATTGCTGGTCTGGGAAATTCCTGATTTCGGCGATCCGGACGGTTCTTTCCTGCAAGCGTCAGGCTGGAATATGAGACGCCGCAAATACGGCAGCCGCGAATTCATTCTGGCCGAAGTGAAATAAACGGTTACATCCGGCATTCAGCGCATGACGCGACCTTCCCTTTTTCCGTCCTCAACTTTAGCGGAGCAGGTGTCCGGAATAATCAACATCCCATAATTTCCACAGTGGCACAGTCCCCCAAAAGCCTCATGAGACCCGGATTATGAAAAAACCGTTAAAAAGCGTAATTTTATACTGTTTTTTGTTTTGATTATCGCTGTATTGCGTGGTAAAGTAAATATTTGCGATTTGAATTTAAACGCCTGTCGGGGTAATAATGGTTCAAAATTTTGAGACAAAATTAATTGAAGTTTCCAGTGAAGAGATACTTAAAGAGGCGAAACAACTGCTCAAAGGCTCAAAACTGGTATGCGCATATAGAGAAGACAACGGCCTGCTGAATGCAGTGTTCCAGGACAAGACACGTTATGAATACGCCGAAATAACAACCGGCGCGGTCAGCAGCGGCAAATGTTCCTGCGGACAATGCGGGGAAAAACTTTGCGCCCATGCGGTTGCCGGAATCATGTATCTGGGCCGTTTCAGCGGCAGCAGTATTCCGGAAGGCAAAAAAGAGCCGGACAATCCCGCCCGTTATGCCGGCCTGAAATATGAGAGCTTTATCGAACTGGTTCAGAAAGCTGCCGATGAGCAGCACGCGGAACTGCATATTCAGGCGGAATCGGCATTCCCGCATGTTCCCAGCAAGTGGGAAAACGCGGTGCTGTCGGTAAAGATGAAAGTTGATACGAAAGAGTATATCGGCAATGTCAACAATATCCGTCAACTGCATTTCGGCAAAAGCCTGGCGGCCTCGCTTAAACTTAACTATTTTTCATTGCACGACCGGCAGATCATCCGCTTTCTGGCGGTAAATGCCGAAGCCGAAAGTTCAAAACTGCTGCTGGATTCAGAACAGACGTCTGAATTTTTCCACTGCCTGATTGATTATCCCAGATTTTATAAAGACGGCAACCGGGTAATAATCCACCGGGAAAATGCCGAGCCGGTGATGCTCTGCGCCAATACCGGATTGGAATTTGTGCTTTCCCCGGCAGTCGTCATCAACGGTTCAGTGCTGCCGCTGGCAGGCGCCAAAGTCATCACCGGACGCAGCGGCTGCTGGGTCGGCATGGAAGGCGAATACTGGTGGGTGCCCGGCACCGTTGAAGTCTCCTGGCTCAGAAACTTTCTGCGGAACAACGAACAGCGGATCAGCGTCAAAGACACCCGCGCCATTGAAGAGATCAAAGACAAACTGCCGCTGCATATTATCGAAACAATGCCCGGCGAGGTACAAGTCAGGAAATGCGCGTTGTGCCTGGACGGCGGCTTTAACGCGGATAAAGTTTTCCGGCTCAGCCTGAAATTCAACTATGAAGGCGAATTATTTAATGACGACCAGGGTCGGACGCAGCGATCCGGCGGAAAATTCTGGAAGCGTGACGAAAAATATGAGAAATCCGTTTCCGAAGAACTTATCCGCTTCGGATTCATCCGCGGGCAGGAACCGGGAGAATATACTTTAGCTGATATTGAAGCCGCCGGAGTTTTTCTTGACCGCGTAGTTCCGCAGTGGATGGAGCAGAAACGCGAAATGTATTTATGCTCCGGAATCGCCCTGCTGTGCAGCGGCGGACGCGGCGTCCCTGCCATGGCTTTTAAATGCGAGGCGCTGGAGCAGCACGCTGATGTTTTCCCGCTGCATTACATGTTGGGCAGCGGAACGGTTCAGCTTCACTGGAACCATGTGGTAAAGCTGGTACGAGCCAATCATCATTATCATCTGGCAAGCCCGCATGATCTGTTTAAAATCAATCATGAACTCGGCGAATTCATTGACGCCGCCGCGAATATAGTTCATCATGTTGACGAAAACGCGTTCAAGCTGTCAGTACAGCGCTGTTCGATCCATTACTGGCTTTATATCAGCCGTAAAATTCCCGGCGCAACGCCGGCGGTTTTCTACTCGCAGGATTTCTTCGCTCAGGGCAAATCCGGGTTTGCCGGAGGTTATATGCAGACGCTGCCTGCGACGGATAAATTCAAAGGCACATTGCGCGGTTATCAGGAGGAAGGCATCGAATGGATGCGCCAGCTTACCGACAGCGGTTTTAACGTAATTCTGGCGGACGAGATGGGACTGGGAAAAACCATACAGGCGCTGGCGCTGCTGGCGTCCAGACTAAACGAGGATTCTGATCCGGCGCTGATCATCTGCCCTGCCAGCCTCGTGGAGAACTGGAAGCGCGAAAGCGAAAAATTTGTACCGTCATTCAAAACTGTCGGCATGACCGGGGCAGGCCGCCAGGAAATATGGGACAAGGCCGCCAGTTATGACCTGATTATTATTTCCTACGCCACCGCCCGGCGCGATGCCGAAATCATTCAAGATTTGAGCTTCAGCTACCTGATTCTGGATGAAGCACAGCATATTAAAAATCCATCAACAGTCAATGCCAAAAACTGCAAGGCGGTCAAATCCGTTCACCGGCTGGTGCTGACAGGCACTCCGCTTGAAAATTCGCCGGATGATCTGTGGAGCATCTTTGACTATCTGCATCCCGGACTGCTGGGGTCTTTTACCAGTTTCAAACGTTATTACAACGGCATCAATACCAGCAGAGACCTGCAGGACGACCTTGCCGCCCGCGTGGCGCCGTTTATCAAGCGCCGCACTAAGGACATTGTCTGCAAAGAGCTGCCGCCGAAAATCGAACAGGTGCTTTTCTGCGAAATGGACAGTGACCAGCGCAGCCTCTACGATTCGATTCTGGAATTCGGACGCAATCAATGCAACGAGCTGGCCAAGAGCGGTAAAAAGACCTCTAATTTCGAGATTCTCACTACTCTGCTCCGGCTGCGTCAGATATGTTGTCACCCGGAACTGCTGCCGGATATGCATGACAAAAACCTCTATTCAGCCAAACTGGAACTGATGAAGGAACTTGTACTGCAGAACATAGACAGCGGCCATAAAATGCTGCTGTTCAGTCAGTTTACTTCACTGCTGGCATTGATCAGGCCGTGGCTTGAAGAACAGGGCATTAATTACGAATATCTTGACGGCGCAACCAAAAACCGTCAGCAGCATGTGGATAATTTCAATAACAACATTAATATCACGGTCTTTCTGCTGAGTCTCAAAGCCGGCGGCACCGGCCTGAATCTGACTTCCGCGGACACCGTGATTATTTATGACCCGTGGTGGAATCCGGCGGTGGAACTTCAGGCGGCCGACCGTACCCATCGCATCGGGCAGACCCGCCCGGTCAGCAGCATTAAGCTGGTGGTCAAAGATTCAATTGAAGAAAAGATACTGGCGCTGCAGGGCAAGAAGCAGGAAATATTTGATAACCTGATTGAGAATCCAGCCTCCTACAGCGATAAACTGACTATCGAAGAATTGAGGTTCCTGTTCCAGTAGCAATATAAACCGGATGCTGGACGAATCCGGACATAGAGATCATAGAGATCATAGAGATCAAATGATCAAGAATTCTAATAATACTTGAGATTTAAAGTTTTTTGCAGTATCTTATTAGTTGTCAGCAAATTAGCCGGAATTATAATTTTATTGTTTTTAGTTTTGAGGAACAGAATAGATGCCTACGTATGATTATGAATGCAAAGCGTGCGGTAATAAGCTTGAGATCTTTCAAAAAATGAATGACAAGCCGCTGAAGACCTGTCCGGCATGCCATAAAGACGAGCTGAAGCGCTTGATCGGAACCGGCGCCGGGATAATTTTTAAAGGGAGCGGTTTTTACTGTACGGATTACCGCTCGGACAGCTATAAAAAGAGTTCAGAAAAAGATAAAACCAGCGGAAGCGCTCCGGAGAAAAAAGAGCCGGCCAAAAGCTCCGACGCGAAGAAAACTGAATAAAATATGAGGTGCCAGTTATGATGGTAGTAGTATGCCAGAAATGCAGATGTTCTAATCAGTTTGGAACGCTTTTCTGTCGCAATTGCGGCGAAAAGCTAAAGATTGTTGATCAAAATCATCCGGATTTCAGCACAGGCAAAGCCGTTAAGAAGATTATAGTCAGAATAATTAATCTGGCCATAATTTTAAGTTTAATCGGCTTGGTCGGAGCCTTGTTTATCCCGTTCGGTCTGCCGGTTGAAAAAGAAATTACTGCCGATGATATCAAAAAGGCCAAAGAGGATTGCGAAGCCATTGACGCCGCCTTGAAAACCGGCAAGGGTTCAGTAGTCTTCGCCTTCACCCCGGAAAGGGCTTCCTGGGGGCTGAATTATCTGCTGGATGAAAAACGTCCAATGCCGCCAGCGCCAACCGCCGCATCATCAAGTTCAGGTTCAAGCTATGCAAGACCGTCAGTATCGGCTCCACCGTCCAGCCCCCAGTTGCAGCCATCCGGCAGCGGACCAATTAAATTTGGTTCAGGAGGATTGCAATCCGGCGGCAGCCGTGCGACAACACTGTCAGCAATAAAGCCTCCGCCACAAACGCCGCCGCCACAAGCCAGTCAGCCGGAAGCGGTGCAGGCGGTGGAAGCCGTACCGGAAGCCGGAGTCTGGAAAGGGCATACCAATCCCGGTACCAGGCAATCAGAAGCCCTTGCCAAGGCAGACCCGATACTAACATCCAAATATACGGTTGATATCAATAAAAACCGCGATGCCAGCGTGATTCTTTCCGGTAAAATGCTGTACTACCTTCCTTATCGTCTGGAACTTATCGGGGAACTTAAAGATTCAGAACCGGATAAAAACGGCGAGACCAGACCGGAATTCGAACTAAAATCAGTCAAGTTTGGCCATGTTACGCTGCCGTCTTTTCTTAAGCAGCAGGGGGTTGAACTATTCAAACTGATGACTTCAGACAAGAAAATCAAGGCTTATGCAGGACGAATAAAAGCTGTCAAAGTAGAATCGGAGGATGAAATTCAGGTTACTGTCATCAGATAGTTTTCCTCTAAATTATAATTATGCTATATAAAAATGTAAATATTGAATGTATTTCCTATGAATTGCCGCCGGAAGCAGTAACTTCTGAAGAAATTGAACAGCAGCTCTCCACAGTATATGAGCGGTTAAAACTGCCGCCCGGCCGACTGGAGCTGATGACTGGAATCCGGGAGCGCCGCCTATGGAAGCCGGGAACCATGCCCAGCGCCGCCGCCGCCATGGCCGGCGCAAACGCCCTGGCTGCTTCAAAAATTGCCAAAAGTGATCTGGGGTGTCTGATTAACTGTTCCGTCTGCCGCGATTTTCTCGAACCGGCCACTGCCACTGTGGTTCACCAGAAACTGGGCTTGCCGGAGACCGCCGTAGCATTCGATATTTCCAATGCCTGTCTTGGGGTACTGACCGGAATGACCCTGGTCGCCGGGATGATCGAAGCCGGCCATATCAAAGCCGGAATGCTGGTGGCCGGCGAAAACAGCCGGCCGCTGCTGGAAACGACTATCAGGACAATTCTCGGAGACAAGACCATTACCCGCCAGTCCATTAAACCGTTCTTCGCTTCGCTGACCATCGGGTCAGGAGCCGTTGCAGTAATTTTATGCCGCCGGGATTTAAGTTCGCATGATCACCGTCTGCTTGGCGCAACCTCGCTTTCCGTCACTCAGTACAATGACCTCTGCCGCGGGAACGCCGACAAGGGCATGGGCGATAATCATGATACGCTGATGAACACAGATTCGGAAAAACTGATGCATTGCGGCGTCGCCGCCGCCGCTGAAACCTGGAATCTGTTTCTCCAGGAAACGGGATTAAAAAGAAATGACTTCGCATGTTTCTGCACTCATCAGGTAGGTTCAGCGCATCGAAAACTGCTGTATGAAAAGTTGCAGATTGATATCGGCCGCGATTATCCGACGCTGGACAGGTTCGGCAACACAGGCTCGGTTTCCTGCCCACTGACCGCGGCGCTGGCAATAGACAACGGGGTAGTCGCCAACGGTTCCACGATGGCGCTGATGGGAATCGGAAGCGGCATCAACTGCGCGATGCTGGGCATCAAATGGTAAATGAATTCAGACGCAATAATCCGCAGAGTTGAGACTTGCAGAGTAAAAGAGGAATTTTGACGTGATAAATATTTCAGAAATAAAAGACCTGTATCCTTTTGCGCCGCATTTCTTCAAGATCAAAGACTACAATTATCATTATGTTGATGAAGGCAAAGGCGAACCGGTTGTCATGGTTCACGGCAATCCAACCTGGTCTTTCTACTACAGGAATCTGATCAATGAATTCAGCAAAACCCATCGCGTGATTGCGCCTGACCATCTAGGCTGCGGACTTTCGGACAAACCGCAGAACTTCCAGTACCGCCTGGAAACGCACATTGACAACCTGGAAAGCCTCCTGCTGTCGTTAAACCTGGATAACATTACGCTAGTGGTTCATGACTGGGGCGGTGCCATCGGCATGGGCTTCGCTGTACGCCACCCGCAGAAAATATCCAGGCTGATAATCTTGAATTCCGGAGCCTTTTCCATGGACTGGATTCCGTTTCGCATTGCCCTTTGCCGGATACCGTGGCTGGATGACAAGCTGGTACGGAACGCCAATCTGTTTGTAAGGGCGGCGATGCATATGACCACTGTAAAACCATTGCCTGCAAAGGTAAGAAAAGGGTATATGCTGCCTTTTCAGACTTATGAAGACCGGATTGCGGTGCTGCGGTTTGTGCAGGATATTCCGCTGACTCCGGAACATATATCCTACGAAGTCCTGCTGGAAATAGAACACGGCCTCTGGATGTTCCGTGAAATCCCTGTAGGAATCGTATGGGGGATGCAGGACTGGTGTTTCTCGCCGCGTTTTCTGGATCGCTGGAAATTATATTATCCTCAGGCGCAGACACTGGAGCTGGCGGATGCCGCGCATCTGGTGCTGGAAGACGCGCCGGACGAAGCCGTTAATTTCATTCACCGTATTCTGCACGAATAAAAAAACACGCCTTGCGGCGTGTTTTTACTGACCAATTTTCTAAAAATCCGATTAGAGTTCGACCATCTTCATGTATTTGCTGGAAAGCTTTTCAACTCCGCCTTTCTTGACTACTACGCCGTTTTCCCAGCGCAGGCCGAAGTCTTCATCGTAGAAGAAAGTGTCCACCTGGAACGTCATGTTCTCTTCAAGATCGTAAGTTGACACTGATTCCATCCATGGCTGCTCAACTTCCATCATGCCAATACTGTGACAGGGACCGTACAGCATATACTTGCCGAATCCCTGTTTCTTGACCCAGTCTTCATATTTCTTTACAACTGCGGCGGCAGGCTTGCCGGCGGCCATCAGATCCATGGTCTTTTCATGCGCGACCAGGCCGAATTCGACCAGGCGTTTTTTGCGTGCCGGCAATTTGCCGATGGAGAACGGCAGGCCGACGCTGGAGGAGTATCCGCCGACGCGCGCGCCGATATTCAACTGGATGACTTCATTCTTAATAAGCTTATTGCTGGTCGGACGGCAAATGGCGTTATTGGTGTGTTCGCCGCAGAAGCAGTAAAGCGCATGGCCTTCATATTCTCCGCCGTGCTTGTAAATCTCGCGCTGCGCAATGCCGATAACCTGAAATTCGGTCATGCCCGGCTTTACCTCAGCCAGAACCGCATCAATTGCAAGTTCGCTGATTTCAAAGGCGCGGCGCATACATTTCAGCTCATTGGCGCTCTTGATGAAGCGCAGCGGCAGCAGCGTTTTGTCGGCCTTTATCAATTCCACGCCAGGCAACTCCGCCTGCAGTGACATATAAACCGGCAGAGTCATAACTGAATATCCCGCCAGTCCGAGTTTTTTGAGCTTTTTGCAACCGGAAGCCTTTACGACATCCGGATAATGCGCCACCGCGATGCCGGGGTAGTTCGGTTCGGCGGATTCACGATATTCCACCATCTTCATGATGTTTGGAATAACGCTGCGGCCTTTGGCGTAATTTTCACTTTCCGGGCCGATAATCAATATTGGCTTGCCTTCAGCCGGAACAAACACGCCGCCGGCTTCAAAAGTCGGCCAGTATTCGCTCAGGTAGCGGACATTGGCGAAATCCGCTTCGTTGCCGTGTACCAGACAGGCGTCCAGCCCGGCGGCCTTGATGTTCTTCTGGAACTCTTTGATCCTTTTCAAATACTCTGCTTTGGGAATTGTGCACATAACCGTCTCTCCTGTTTTTTTGAGGTTAAATATTTATAAAGTTCTATGAATTATGCTGTAATCCGACGCGCCTGATAAAACTCCGCGCCAAGCTCTTTCAAACGCTCAATCAGAATGTCCAACTGTTCTCCCGCATACTGCCCGCAATTCTTAATGATGAACGGATCAGGCATGACAGCGCCCTCCCCGTAATGAATCATACCTTCCGGCATCGGCCAGAATTCCCACGGATGAAAGTAGAAACAAAGGAACGGCTCGACGCCCTTTTTATTGCAGAACTTAATGTAGCCGTTGATATGTTCCATGACTTTGCCGGCGCTTTCAGTTCTGAACAGCGGCCACTGGTCCATATCGCGTCCGAATTCATCTTTTGACTTCATAGACAGGTCGGCGAAATTCGGCAGTTCGACAATTTTCATCAGCCCCTTCTTTGTCCAGTCTTTCTTTGACGGATGGTATGGAGCCAGTTGTTCGCGGAAATAATACATCGGATAAGTGGCGTCAGTCTTGTATCCCAGATTCTCCAGCGCGTTAACCACGGCGGTGGAACCGAACAGGCGCGGACAGCGGAACGATTCCGGACGGACGCCGGCGACTTCTTCAACCCATTCAGTCGCCAGGCGGATGCGGTTTTCCACCTCCTCCGGCAATATCGGCATCATTCCCGGAATTTCAAACAGCGCATCCCCGATCGTTTCATGAAACAGCGTATGGCAGCCGATCTCATGTCCGGCGATTTTCACGGAATCAACCACTTCCGGATTCTTTTTAGCGCTATCGCCGGTAAAGAAGAATGTAGCGGTAATTCCGTGCTTCTTTAAAATATTTAAAATAACCGGCGTACCTTTCTTAAGCCCTTCATACCATGGAGTCCAACTGCCAATATCGGTTTCCATGTCAAATCCCAGAACAACTTTGATTTTATCCATATCTATTACCCTTAATTGATTATCAGTTCAGCATTGACCTGTATTTCAGGACTGTTGAGAAAAGCCGACAGCCGGTTTGCGTCTCCACGCAATATAAGCGTTTCTGAAGCGAGTCTGCTTCCCTTGACCAGCCCGTTTTCCACGATCATCGGGGCTATCGTCTCAAGCTCGTAAAAGCCCAGGGCGCCGCCATTAAAAACGCTGTAAGCGTCAGCCGCTGAAAATGGGCCTTGTTTCTGGTCGTTGTCTGCGATATTAAAGTAAATCCCATCCTGCAAAACTGTCCGGCGTATAATCAGCAGCGAACGGCGCTTGTCATAAGAGCCGATTAACTGCGGTCCAAAACTTTTTTTAATGCCGACCTGCAGCCGGTCAGCGCCGCCAAGCCTGAACGTAAAAATATCCGAATTATAAGCCAGCCGGGAAGACGCGTCTCCGTAAAAATCGTCATTAATGCAGCCACCCGCCGGACAAGACAAGCGGCCAAATGCGATAATATCATCATGCAGCGGAAACTGTTCCAGCGACCATGCGCCAATCATAAAATCAGACGGGCTGCGAGGCTCCAGCAATTCCAGCGAGTCGTCAGCAGAATACGCAACGCCTTCCAATCCATAACCGGATAAGACGCTGGAAATATCTTTAACTCTGACTCGCCTTGACGACCGGATTCCTGCTGAAACGCCTTTACGGTTCTGCAGGACAATATCTTTTTCCACTGTTGCGGAAGTTTTACTCAATTCAGTTACTGCCGGGCAGGCGGAATTTATGCCCTGCTGAACCAGCCAGCCGGTGCCGGGCAGATAGTTGAATGCAAAATCGCCGCCTTCAGGCGCCGGCCAGAGGGAATTGCCGCCGATGTTATTAAATTCTTCCGGATGCGGCTGGAATGCCAGCTTCTCATCAAGCCGGTGAATAAGCTCATCCCCTAAACTGCAGAATATCCGCCCCTGCAATCCCGGCGCAATAAATATTTTACCGGAACCGGAGTTCAGTTCCACTATATCTTTATCAATTTTTCTCAACATTTCCGGCATAAGTAATCTCCAGGTTAATTATAAAGATACGTGACGGAATCAATATAGTCAAGATACAATTTATATTTTTTTGCTATTTTTAACATATCGATATAAATAACATCATGTTCATA
>JBAWXM010000085.1:0-16836 GCA_037144075.1 Lentisphaerota bacterium
TTCGTCTAGTTTAGTGATACCTTACCTGGACACACGTTCGATGAGTGTAAAATTTCGCGCCCGTTTAGTTTCCATTTGCCCTTTCTCCTTGTTAATTTTTGGTTACATTGTTTTGCGCTTCAGCAGTTGACCTTTCAAACAAATCTCATGCCAGTCTTTCTCTTTTCCGTCAATCATGTCGATCAATTTCACCATCGCCAGTGATCCCATGTTGAAACAGTCAACTGCAATCGTCGTAATTTGATAATTGTCATAAATATCGTGAACCCCGTCGGCCCCGGCCAGCCGGAACGCCTGCGGAATCCGGAGACCGTGGCGCTGCGCTGCATCATACACCCCCGCCGCCATGGAGTCGTTGGCGCATACAACTGCGTCGAATTGCAGTTTCTTTTCATTCAGTATCTGATCCATTAATTGCGCGGCGGTATCCCGGCGGTAATTGGCCTGGATAAATTTTTCCCGTTCGAACGGTATCTGATGTTTGTTCAGAGCTGCGATAAACCCGTTGCACCGTTCTTCGTTGATGGAATTGGTATTGACATTGGAAGAGAAATATAGAAACTTCCGGCAGCCCTGACTGATGGCGTATTCGGTGAGTTCGAAACTGGAATTGAAGTTGTCATGGCCGATAAAATTGAAGTTTTTAAGCCCCTGCGGACGGCTGTTAATAAAGATGACCGGATGTCCGGTTATTCCGTCAGCATAACTGTCAAGGTAGGACGCCCCCCAGATCAGCAGACCGTCAATGGCTTTTTCCCTCAACAATTTAATGTTGTCGTGCGAATTCATGTATTTCTCATTCTTGAACAGCACCAGCAGCCTGTATTCGCTGTTGACAATCACGTCTTCGATTCCGCGCAGCGTTTCAATCAGCGAATGGTCGGCAAATGTATGCTTGCCGATGTTCCCCGCTGGTACTTCCAGCCCGATCACAAATGTCCGGCTCTTCAACAGCCGCCGCGCATTGATATTGGGAGTATAACCATACTCTTTAGCGGCCGTGTGGATCTTTCGGATAGTATTCTCGGTGATTTTTACTCTGGAATAGGAATTATTAAGCACCCGGGAAACTGTGCTCGGCCCGACGCCGACGATGTCGGCCAGTTGCGTCAATGTGCATCTGGTTGTAACTTTTACCGGGCTTTCCATGCTCACACCCTTCGTTTATACCACAGCAAACCTTTGCTGTAGTGATAATATTATAAAGGATAGACAAAAGAATGTCAATAGCGAAACTCCAAAGAAGTAGTATTAATTTTGCAAAAAAGGCGAAAAACACTTTAATTGACATGTTTTAATCTCAAACAAATAGGATTAATTATATAATCTGAAGGAATGGGAGAACTCGGCAAATCAGTGTATAGCCGCTACGTCATCTTTCCTGACGATTTGGCGAATGTAATTATTACGATATACTTATCCGGTATTGATAATAGTCCGCTATCTGCCATTTCTCGGCGTCTCGCTCTCCATATCTGGACAAAAGAACAATCAGATCACCAGTTTCACTGTCCTGATAGAATCGAAAGTTTGACATCTGTACCGAAGCAGTTTCGCCCGGAGCTCTTTCGTCAATTACCGAGATAGTTTCGCGTTTCAGTCCGAATGGTTGCTCCTGAATCTCTGCGACAACCAACGGAGATCTCGGGAAAAGACCATTAGGGCGCTCTCCGCGAATGCAGAGATTCCCAATCCAGTAGAGCTTTTTAGTTTTTGTGCAACGGAAGAAAGCCGATCCAGCGCTGCTTGACTCTATTGGCGGTCCTTCTGTGCAGGGCATTGGTTCTGGTTCAGACCAGTTCTCTCCGTCATCCTGTGAATAACAGATCCACTTATAGCCTGGACGTTCCGGAAACATGAAATTATCCCCGCGGCAAACCATGGCAAGACTTCCATCCGCAAGCTCGGCAATACAGTTTTCTGTAAGTCCACGGGAGCTCTTTTCCACATTTACGATAACCGGATTACCTGCTTTCCATCTAAGATTATCATGGCTGTCGAACTCTCCAATGATCGTTACAGGCTGCCATACCGCGCCCCAGTTTTCCTTGTGTGAATGTACAGGGTTCCCGTCAGGATCAAGCAGCATTGTATAAGCAGGAACGAGCAGACGTCCGCTGGATGTGCGAATGGGGAAACAAAAACTTATCGTCACGTCCCCGGAAAGAGACAGCGGAAGTACCTGTTCTCCTGCCCATAGTCCTGTTTTCGGATCATAAACGTCAAATGTCAATTCAAATTTTGCGTGAGGGTCAAGCGCATTAAGCTGATTCGACTTAAACAGGGCGCGACTGGAGAAAGTATAAAGCAGATTTCTAACAGTATCGAAAAAACAGGCATTTTCCGCATACCTGATTCGTCCTTCAGGCACATCGTAACTTTTTTTCCGTAAAACCGGCACAGACCATGTTTTGCCATTATCGAAACTTAGACGGTCAGCGAAATCGTCATACGCGTCTGAGAAATCCAAACGGCCGTACCGGTGTAACAGCGTACGCCCATTTGTGCTGACATATGATACAAATCCAGGGAATACTGAACGCCCGTTGTATTGATCAATGACGGTTCTTGAAATACGTCTTATCTTACTTTCCATGTGAATATTCTTCTTTGCTGGACTTCTTAAAACTGTGTTTTGCATTTGATACTCATTGTTTTATTATTCATATTCTGAGAATGTTGCATTATTCTGCATAAACAGGAGATTCCGTCATTCCCACCATTCCCGATTCAGATTTAGCGATTTTTCTTCTACATTGTCCCATACCAGCTCATCAACAAGAATGCGGTTTGCCGGTTGATTGCCGGGAAACCATAGACTGATGCGCATCTGCGTTACTGTATCCAGGGATGGCTCTGCCCCCTCTTTCTTAAAATCTGACAATGAAACACAAATCTTCTGCCAGCCATACTGATTTTTTCTAATATCATACCTGACAAAATAATTCTTCCACTCTTTGTCTCCCAGATACAAGCCGGATGCCCCGGCACTCTCAGGGCGGTCAACCAGCAACCAGAAGCGCACCTGCGCGATATCTCTCAAAAGGACTGTTGTGGATACATCCAGCGTGAGACGGGCGATCCCGTCAGCCTTTGTGGCCGGCAATATCACTTCCAGGCATTGCCTGCCTTCTTTAGCGTCTTTCGTATTCAAGCGTATTTTTACCGGACCGCTAAAGCCAGTTGCCGCTATCGTCCATTTCGCATTCAATTGCTCCTCTGTCACATATTCAAATCCATCCACGGCTTTTATTTTTTCAGCGGTAGCAGCCGAAGTCAGCATCAATACGGCCAAAACGGCAAAATTAAAAACAATTACATGTATTTTTATCGTAGTCATTTATTATCTCCAAGATTTCTGATAATCCCGGCTTCAGGAATCTTTGCTGAGACGGCAAACAAGGCAAGGGACATTCCATTGCTGGATGCGGTACTTACAGTGATGCTTTTGATGATTTTTTCAGGATAAGGATTATCCCAATCAGTTCTGACCAACTGGATGCGAAATCCATCCCCGGTTTTTCCAGCGTAAGCGATCTGTCCTTCAAATGCTCCGGTCCTGCTGTTCCAGTCCATCATGTTCCAGCGATAGAGCAACGGCATGTCTCGCGAACTGCCATCGGCATAGTTAATCTGATATTTTGCCACGGGCGGCATGGTCGTGGCATTATTCCATTCTGCAAGTTGAACGCGGTTGCGCGGAATATTACAGGCATGAAGAAATGCGAATCTCTCTACTTTCCGTTGAACCGGAATAATTACCGGACCGGCGGAAAGACCGTCATTTGCATCGCCTTTCAACAGTAATACGTTATTGTTTCTCTGGCTTCCCATCAGGAACGATACGTCATCACAAACGATTTTACCGGTAAAAAGAGAGTTTAACGAATTTCCAGTGCCATAGCCGGGCCAGGAGCCGGCATCATTGCTGATACATCCGTTGAATACCTGATTAAGCGGAATCGACTCCCATCCGCCATTTTCAGAGAGCAGGCGTTTGGGGCCATACATGTTGCGAATAATATGAACCGGATCGTAATGAATATTTTCAAGCGCTGGCGTCACCGGATTCCATGCATACTGCGCCCCCAGTACCTGCTCCAGCCATGCCTTTGGTGACAGTGCGCGAACCTTTGACCAGTCACTCACCTCATACCAGTGTGTGCTGATATGGCCTAGCGCCCCGGGATCAGCCGCAAGTCCGGCATTTAGAGTCTGGATAGCCTGCGGACTGGAGAAAGAAGCGCCCAGTACCGGAAAACCTTTTTTTGTAAAATATTCCAGACGGCTTTTGGATGCCGCATTAAAAATACCGTAATCCCAGTCGGCAATAATGACATCTTTGGGTATCTGATCTACAATTTCATATCCATTCACCTTGTTTACATATAATACATCAGCCGGCAGCAATGTGTCATGCCACATGATGGTTTTTACTCCGTGAACAGCCAGTGCATCATGCAAATATTTGATAGTTTTAAGAAAAAGCTGCGATGGTTTTTCAGTACGACACTTCTCGCATTCACCAAAGGGGCCGTAATTTACTTCATCGAGACCGACAAGGCAGTAGCGGGGTTGAAAGACCTCAATTGCCTCATCAAGAATATCTTTCATAAAACTATACACGCCAGGATTGGAAGGACACCATGCGGTGCTCCATGATCTATCCGACGTCTTTTCCAATAAAACGGCATTTTGCGGATTATTTAAAATCCAGGGAACATGGGACAGCATTTGAAACGATGGAATAACTTCAAAATAACGAGCCTTGGCATACGCCGCCAGTTCCCCCGCCTGAGCTTTACTGAAGGCGCTTGTCCTTTTAGCAGGAAACGGCCGCCGGTCATAGTGCATATTCGCCCCGAATTCCAGGAACAGTGCGTTCAGTTTCAGTTGCGCAAAGGCATCAATCATACGTTTCAGCGATATCATTGTCTCGTCATCCGCAATGCAGGAGCTAAGATTCATATATACTCCCCGCAAGGCAAGCGCCGGCTCGTCGCGTATCTCACAACATGGTACGATAATGCAATTGTCCTGATGCTGAAAAAGTTGCTTCAGCGTCTGCACTCCGTAAAATACTCCAGCCGCCCCTTGAGATCGAACGATAATGTCATCCTTGTCTGCCAGCAAGGTGTAGCCTTCCTTATTCGTGGAGTCTTTTGCGGCAAGCCCGCCGATCCGGAGCGTAATCTTACATTTTCCGGTGCTTTCACCGGTTGTAACTATAGTACTCTTTATCCTGCATACGTCTTCAAGCTCCTGCCGCAGATCATTGGCCGCCGCGATGGTTTCTTTTTCCGAAACAATGACTATATCATTATTCAGACGAAAGAAATTTTTGCTCCATACGATGTTTTTCGGCTGAGGCACCAAGTCAATGCCGGAGGCGGCAGTTTCTGCGAAGATCGAAATTAAAAGCAGGAAAAACGACACGACGTTATTAATTGATTTATTCATATCTACTTTATTTACATTGTGAGAAAATTATTTTCCTCATTACTGTCTTTGATTTATATTAATAGCAGATCGGGCCGTTTATACCTCTTATATAATAGAACTCCGGCAGGGATGCTAACGCCGAATATGGCGTTGATGATACATGCCCGTCAACAAACAGAATATTTGAAATGTTTGATGCGGCTACCGGCATTCCAGTCAGATAATTATTGCTATGCGGGAATCCAACATCGGCTTTAGAAGTTGCCAACCCGTTGTCGCCCCAGTCAAATGTCAGCGCCATGTGAGTCGGGTCTTTGACAATCGACAGCGGATTTTTATATGTTGCCAAGTTGGCGGCACCCCAATTGAGTGATCTCATCAGGCGCATATTGACTCCATATACCATCTGGTTGCCCCATGCAATCACAGGGCCTGAATTGTTTAACATCGGACGGACTTTGGGGCAGACAAAAGCTTGCATCGTATTCTGGTACGCAGCACCGCTATTGAGCACAACTGTTGGCGGCTGCCCCAAATATTTGGCAAACACCCCTGTCGACTGCCATATATATATGCCCTGATTGTCAAGCAGCATAGGCGCGTATGAGTTATTGTCCATTGAATAGGATAATATTCCAATTCCAACCTGTTTCAAATTTGTTATACAATTTAATGTTTTGGCTTTCTCTCTCGCTTTGTTAAGCGCCGGAAGCAGCATTGAGGCCAAAATCGCGATGATCGCGATCACAATGAGGAGTTCGATGAGTGTAAAATACTTCGACGGTTTCCATTCATTTAACATTTTCATAACTGAGATTCCTTTGTTGTTTTGTTGTAAAGTATGAAATTGTTCTGACAATATTTAAAATGATTTATTTGTGTAAATAATATAACCGCATTTTATACTTGACACAATATCATAAACATGCTATCAATATAACAAACGTAAACTATTAGCGGATTAGCAATGCAAAATACAAAAACAAGGCTGGCAGAAAGATTGCATGATGCGATCGCCATGACGCCAAACCGGCTTTATATGGCAGGAGGGAAAGGAAATGTACTCGGCTTAAGCAGTCCGGAATGTCTGCCATGGCCCAGAATCAATATAAAAATTGAAGGCAATTCCATTATCAGCATGTACGAATCCGGACAGGAAAGACAGCATGAAATACGCGAGGGCGACATATATTTTATAAGTGCGTTTGCGCCAGTAAAGCTCCATGAGGTAACCGGCAGCGGGCTTTCGCTTGTGCTCTGCCAAAACTACCTCAGGATTGTTTATGGGAAATGGAATGACTTAAAAATTCTAGAGCGGGAATATTACCATATTTATGACAGCTTGCGGATGGCGACAGTATATGCCTTCAAATCTTTAGATGCGCTCTGTGAAACGGAAATTATGCCATCGCCTGATATTGCCGGACGCCTGATACATCTGGTTATGAAAATGGCTGAGGAAGACCTCAGCCGGTCGCATAATGAGACGTCTACCCGGTCCCAGAATTTATGGCAGCAACTGGTCGATTATGTCGAAGATCATTGCCTTGGAGATCTTTCACGAGAGAAACTCTCCGATATCTTTAAAATAACCCCGGAATATGTATCAAAGCTCTTCCAGCGATATGGCAACTCCACATATAAGGAATACATCATCCGCCGCCGGATGGAACATGCGGCACAAATGCTGCTGTCCGGAAAGTATTCGGTGGATGAAGCCGCCTGGCAATGCGGGTTCAAACACACCGCCTACTTTATCAAAACTTTCCGCCTGTATCATGGTATGACTCCAGGTTCATTCAGGACGTTAACTGCCGCTGGACAACATGAAAATCGCAATATCAGTTCAACCGGTCAGACACGGCAAAAAAGAGCTTATGGACTGGAACAAAAAAAGTTATGAAGACTTGGAATCTCATGAGTTTGTCCTGTTTTCCGCCGGATTGCAGAAGCGCGAACTGAAATGCGTTGCGGTGCCGTGGGAATACAACATAAACTTTATATAAAGCCGCCGCCGGATATCATGAAAAGATTAAATTGCCAGCGGGGAAGTAATGACAGCAAGCCGGATATCGGACTTCGGACTGGAACCGGTACAGGCTGTGCGGTTATGATTATAATTGCAGCCTGTATAAAATAGATGCCATTGGCTTTGATGAAACACTATTGAGTGCGGCGCATATACTCCGAGCAATTCCGGAGAACGCGGAAACCAGTAACCCGGACATGGGCGCTGCCAGTTCAGACCGTCTGACGAAAAACACCATTCGATATCGGCCGTCTGATTTTTAACGTCATAGTAGCCGAGTTGTCCGACTTTGCCTTGCGGCGTTGCAGTGACCGCCAGGTAATAGAACTGTATCCATGGCGGATCGTCCTCGCCGGGTTCCAGTACCCGCACTCCCTTGCTCCAGTTGAGACCGTCGGCACTGGTACGGCGTTCGATCACTCTGATCCAGCCGGCGGCATTATCGTGTGCCACATAGCGGGAACTGTCCTGTGCGACCGGCAGGATTACGGCGGTGTAAAGTTCAAAACTGCCATCGGGCAGCAGATAAAGATTGGTGGCGTCATTACAAAGCTTTTCCGGATCGGCTGCCGGTTCTTCCTGCGGTCTGGTTAACTCCCGTTTGCCGAAAGTAAGTCCGGCCGGCCCGAACCACTTCGCCGGAACTGCCCGGTCATTGTAATGATACAGGCAGGGGCGGAGCGGATCAATCACCTCATAGCGACGGCCGTCGCCGCTGAATGCGCAGAGAAAGCGGACTACATCCGGGCCGTGTGCCCAGAAGTATAAACGGTGCGAGCCATCCGGCATGGCGATGTGCACCGGCTGACGCGGCCGCCAGCCATCCGGCAGATTGCCAATAGCAAATTCACCTTGATGCACCTTCCCGCAACTTAGACGGGCTGGAAACAGCGACATCGTTCCACCGGGTACGCCGTCCGCAAACCCGATATTAAATTCCTCCGCTCCATTGCCGTTATTATGTGAAGAATACCATACCCTCCAGCGCTTGTCGTCAAGCGGCTCGGAACAGGCGGTAAAACTCTGCAATTCCAAGTCACGGTGTTGTAGGATGACGCCGCGTTCATTCCAGTTATTCGATTTTGGCGGATGAAAAATTGCCATGATATTATCCTTGTTATTCCTTAATAATTATTTCCCAGCAGCGGCGTTCATACGGTTTGAAAATCATCTCCATGTTAATAACATCCATACTGCCGGAGGTGGAACTGAAAAGTTCTTTAGCCGTTATCTTATTGCTTAGTCCGGCAAGCTTGAATTCTGCCGCAATCTCTTTATCATAAGGATTGACAGCTATAATGTAAATCTTGCCCTGATATTTTCTCGCCATATATTTAATCCGGTCATTACTGCAATTAACCTTTACATCATTATTGGACAGCAATACCGGTGTAAGTTTCTGTATTTCCCTTCCGAGTTCGATGGTGCGCCGCCAGGTATCAACGGGCAGGATAAACGCATTAAAGAACATGATTCCGGTCGCGCCGTTTACCAGCGACAAATACACCTGAGCCGTCATCTCATCCGGATTCGGACCGCGCCAGACCCACATACAATTGGCCATTCCCTGTAAAAATACCCATGAAGGGCGCGGCTTCATAACCAGTTCCTTGTGTACTTGCCCGAAGATGTGATCAAGATCGGCAATGACTGATCCGTCAAAATTCACTCCGTAAGTGTCAAAACTCACGATATCGCCGGGAATATCGGCAATCCGCATACCCAGCCCGTGCGGAGTCAAATTGATGAACACCGGCCGGGTCGGGTCGGCGGCCTTACCGGCGTCAACGCATTGTTTCACGATTTCTGGATAAGTATGAGGTTCATCCAATACTTGCCAGGCAATGATGGAACGGTGTTTTTTATACCGCTCGATAAATGTTTTCACATATTCAGGATATTTCGGATTAATCGCGTTGTCATATGTGAACCAGACAACAACTTTAATATCATATTTTTCCGCCATATCGAAAACATGATGTACCGATTTCTCGTCAGCGCTCTGGCATTTAACCGACCAGTTGATTACGTTTAATCCGGATTCTTTCATCATCCGGAATGCATTCTCTCCTGGGCTGTTAATCGACTGCCAGCCCAGGCCGTAACCGATGAATGGTTTACCATCAACCAGCAACGGAGTCGTCATAAAATCATCGGCCAATACCGGCACGGGATTTTTGATCCAACCGGAAAGAATATCGGGGGGGAATGCCTTGATAATCCCGAATTTTTCTGACTTATGGAAATTGCCATAAGTCGGCGACCAGGCGGAGTATTCTTTTATTTTCGGGTTCTCACGGCAGACATTAAAGGTCCAGTCGCCACGATTGAATTCATTGAGTTCAAACATGGCAAAAGGAAGCGCAATCGTAGCTTCCCAGCGGTCATTGAACTTTTTCGTGACAGCCTGCCATTCCCGGTTCCACCCTTGATCCGTCTTGCGGGCGTCATATTTCGCGCCGGCGGTATTTATGCCTAAATGATAATAATCGCTCCAATCGCTCCGGGGGCCGGACGGACCGATAAACAATTCGACGCAGTCATCGTTCCAGACATGTCCGTCGCGACCGGTAACCGCAGCTTTCAAATCAGCCATTCGGGAATCGAAGCAGCGGATCCCCACATAAATATTGCTCTTATCGTATATCAGAAAAGCTTCCGTCTTTTCTACCGGATTGCCGCCGTTATTGGTGACCATTTGCAATCTGACCGCATTTTTCCAGCCCGGATCGTCGAGCGAACCGTCCATTTTCGGAGCTGTCGCAGTTACTGCCGGATTTATAACAGGAACCTGGGATGATGACTCCGGCTTTCTGTCAGGGTTGAACCGGTCGGCATGATATGGTTTCGGGTCATTGCCGGAAACCAGTTGTACGGCGTCCACCCAAAGCGTGTTATTGTCATTAACCTGAAACATTACGCCGCACTGGTTTGACTTGACGGGCGGAAGGGTCCAGACCACCCGCTGCCATTCTTTGAAAACCGTCACTTTTTTGTCCCATGTCGGTCCATTGTAATTGATAAATTTCAGGGTCACGACTCCATTATCAGCGCTGCTTCTGAGCCATGCGGAAAATGTATAAACTTGATTTTCCTGAGGAGTGAAGAACGTTGATGCCAGTACTTTATAGCCATCCACTTTCATGCAATATTTTCCATCATATGGATTCTGGCTGTCGCGGCGCCACCGCTGCCAGAGTTCATCCATATGTCCAATCCATTGGTCATCGGTCAAACCCCAGGCGGAAAAGCCCCAGCACGCCGGAAGATTCGGGCTTGACATATATTCAAAACTGCTGTTATTAATCAAGTTGTTGACCGTTTCCTGCTCTTTGCCGCTGTTCACTCCGGTTACTTTGAAATCTTCAAACGCCACATTTGCCTCCCAGGTGTGCAGGCAAATTCCTCCTGAAGTTTTTTTCACGTCAAGGCATATTATTTCCTGTCCGTTGACAGCTACCGTAACGATATCGCCTTTGCAGACGATCTTCAATGCCTGCCATTCGCCCTCATCCGCTTTTATGGGCTTGTAAATAGGGCTGATATTTTTCCCGCCCACATAAAGGAATTTCAGATTTTTAGTCAAATGGATGTTTATCCCATTGTCGCCGTCACGGCGGACAAACAGGCCGGCATGTCCATTTGTGTCGGATGGAAGAAATTTCAGTCTGCAAGAAACCTCATAGTCAGTCCAGCCTTGACTGTTCCGGAAAAAAATCCGCGCCCCGGTTTGCGCCTTTCCACACATTAACAATGCTGTATTGTCGGCAATCCGGAATGACCCTTCAGGGCCATGCTGGAACTCCCATTTGGCGGAGCTTGCCGCAGCGTTTGAAAAATCGTCATCCCCAATGATCGATGGCGTCTGCGCCCATATTTGTACTGCCGCAAATATCGTAAATGCGATTAATAACCTTTTCATTCTTCCCCTGATTTATTATTTTTTAAACTATCTAAAAAATCTCTTCATTTTTGCCGACCGCGCTGTTTGCAATAATGCTTATGGAATAATCTGCCAGCCATAATCAGTATAGCTAAAAGTGTATTTTACCGTTCCACAATGTCCGTCCATATACAGAAAGTTCGTCTGCCCCGCATCATTATATGAGGGATCACACTTCCCTTTGTTAAGTGCAGTATCTATGACTGTACTTCCCGGATACCCTCTCCCGTACTGATTGGAGCAATAAATAAAGTATTGCTGCGCGGCCTTTTTGAATTTCTCAAAACGGTAAAACGGGGGAGCTTTACAATTGACAAAGTTATTCATGCAGTAATTGCCCATATATCCACTTCCACCTCCCGTATTGAAATTCTGCAAGCCGTATGTATAGGAAGGACAGAGATATGATTTAGGGTAATGGCGATACCAAAGCGGATCCTGCTGGGTTGTTCTGTGATTGAAGTAAGGTAGCAGTACATCCTGCATGTATTGCGGAGTGTCCGTACTGCCGGGAAAATAGAAGCCGCTATAATCATTGGCATATTGTAATTGCGCCAGCATAATCTGTTTTAAATTATTAGAACATCCGACCGCTTTAGCTTTCAAACGGGCTTTGTTCAGCGCCGGAAGCAGCATTGAGGCCAAAATTGCGATGATGGCGATCACGATGAGGAGTTCAATGAGTGTGAAATTTCTTTTTCTCATAATAACCTTTCCTTTTCTATTAGTTAATTTCTGCAAACTAAAAATTTCCATTTTTACTGTGCTATAAAATCAGACCGTTTTTCCGGATATCATTTTCATGCAAAAAACATCCTGTGCCTGCTCAATTTCGCCGTCTATCAACCGGAGAATTTGCTTACAGGCAGCATCGCCTATTTCCATATCAGGCACATTGGCCGTAACTAGCGACAAGTGATTGAAATCGTTGAGTCCTTCCACGCTGTCCAGGCTGACTACCGAAACGTCATCAGGCACCAGCAGCTTGTGTTTGCCCAAAGCTGCGATAACGCCGGAGGCCACCGCATCATTGGCCGCAATTATCGCAGACACCGGCAGTTTTTTGGCCAGTAACTGCTGAGTTGCAACATAACCGCCATTATATTTGAAATCGCTGTCAAATATCATATCTTCATTCAGAGTCAACGATTTGGCCGCCAGCGCCTGCCTGACACCTTGTTCCTGGTCATAGGTTATTAACAAATTAGGAGCTCCCCTGATCAAAGCAATGTGACGGAGTCCTTTATCAAGCAGTATATTAGTCATAGCTTCTGCTGTCTTACAGTAGTCGATTGTTATGTAGTTAAAGGACTCGCAGTCATACGGCGTATTCGTAAGAAATATATATGGGAACCCGGTTGCTCCCAGTTCCCGCACCCAGGTTTCACCTCGAAACGTTCCCCATATTAACAGTCCGTCAATCTGCTTTTCCATGAACAGTTTAAGATAACGTTTTTCCTTAATAAAATCATCGTCATTAAACAGCAGCAAAAGGTTGTACTTACATGCTTGCAAACGCTGCTCCATCCCGCTGATTATTCGAACCAAATGGTTATCCTCAAAAATATGTGTCCCCATTTTCTCGTAGGATGGAACCAGAAATCCAATAATATTAGTTTTCTTGCCGAACAGCCGCTTGGCATGTATGTTCGGCGTATAATTCAGTTCCAGAGCTGCATCAAGTATCCGTCTGCGGGTTTCCTCGGTAATTCTTACATTGCCTCGCCGGCTGTTCAATACCCGTGAAACCGTACTCGGAGCTACCTGCGCGTAACTCGCTAAATCCCTGATGCTGCAACCTGACTTTATCATTATCTTCCTCAATAAAATTCTTGAACAACATGTTGCTGTCAATTATTATAAGGGATATGCCGGAAATTGTCAATAGGTAAAATCTAAATAAGTAGTATTAATTTTACAAAAGAATTAGAATTAACAACTTTTCAGTCTTTTTTGATTCAAACAAGTAGTATTAATAACATAAAAGTAAAATCGAGGATAAAATCAGCGAATCAGCGATCTTTCGCAGCGGAATCTTTTTTAACGGCTTGGCGCAGATGTTTTTTCAAACACATTTCGGCCACGTCCGGCCAGCCGAGAAAAAACGCGGTGGCGATCATCTGGTGTTCCTGCAACTCGCGTTGCAGCATCGTGCGGTCATTATGAAATAACTTGCCGTTCAACTCTTCCGAGGCGGCGAAATAGGCGTTGATCGCCGCGTTGATGATGTTCAGCAGGCGGCATTGCCCCGGAGCCATGATCGCATGATGGAAATCCAGTTCAATCCGCTGATAGTCGTTCATCGGTACATTCTGTTTGCAGATCAGTTGCGAAAACTGTTCCAGCGCCGCCCGGATCTTTTTCAGGTCTTCTTCTGTGGCGGCGGCGACCGATTGGGCGACAGTGCCGATTTCCAGATAGCGGCGCAGTTCGTAAAGTTCTTCAAAATGCTGACGGTTCAGCGGAGATACATGAGTCAGCACCTGCTGGATCACATCGGCAAAACTTACCTGTTCAATCCGGAAACCGCTGCCGCGCCGGGAGGTGAGGACGCCAAGCCCTTTCAAATAGCTGCACGCCTCCCGCAGAATCACCCGCGATACTCCGAGTATATCGACAAACCTGGATTCCGGCGGCAGCAAGTCGCCTGCCTGCAATTTATTGGTCCTGATATAATCAAGAATCATTCCCACCGTCTTAACGGTTAAAGTCGCCTGCGGCTGTTGTTTCGGCACGTCTTCACTTTTTTTCATGGTAATCCCTGTTTACAGTTCAATATAAATTAGTCGTATCTCTGTATTTATGCAAATCGTAATTAATAACAGCTTTTTAAATAAGTATTATTATTATTGAGTATTATTGACTTTTACACGATTTGGCAGTAATATAATCATTAATTAGTAATACTACTTTGTTTAATAAATTTAATTCTACTGAATACGGGAAATGGCATGAATGAGTTTACTGTAACCGATTTTGACCGTGAAATATGGGAAAGCGAACTGGCGGATTTTGTGCCGGAGAAAATTTTCGACGCCCACACCCATTTATGGAATGACCGGTTTGCGTCCGCCTCCACAGAGGCTTCCGCATTGCGTTTTAATGCCGATCTGGCAGTAATGCGGGAATTCGCGGGCGTGGTGTTCCCGGGCCGCGAAAGCCACTTCCTGTTACTGGGAACGCCGATGAAAGATATTGATTTTGCCGGCGACCGGCGCTGGCTGTGCGCCGAAGCAGCCAAAGATCCGCAGTCCGCCGCCGGAGTTCTGGTAACGCCGCAGCTGCAACCGGAAATCCTGGCCGGCGAAGTCGAGAGGTGTCATATCAAGGCATTAAAACCATACCGGATTTTTGCCGTAGATCCGGCCAATTGCGACATTGTCGATTATCTGCCGGAAGCGTTGATCGAAGTGGCTGATCACTATAGGCTGGTAGTTGTATTACATCTCGCTAAATTCACCGGTGCGGCAGACGAGAAAAATCTCGCCGATCTGACCCGGCTTACCGCCCGATACCCCGGTGTTACATGGCAGCTGGCACACTGCGCCAGGGGGTTCAATCCGTTCACACTGGAAAAGTCGATCCGCCGCCTGAAACATCTCGACCACATCTGTTATGACACTTCGGCGGTTTGCGACACTTACAGTCATTTTCTACTGCTGAAACACGAAGACCGCAAACGGATAATGTTCGGCAGCGACAACATTGCGGCAGGCGGGGATCACGGCAAATATATCACCTGGGGGCGGGCGTGGGAGTTTTTTCCGGGGATAACCCGTTCTCATTGCGACAGCCGTTCCACGCTGGTTGTCTATGAACAATTACGCTGCCAGCGGCAGGCCGCCATGATGCTGGAACTATCTGATGACGATATTCAAGATATTTTTTACCGTAACGCGCAACATATAATTTCAGGGAAATAATCATGACAACTAAAACTGAAACTCTCTATTTGCATGCCAAGCAGCGCATTCCCGGCGGAACCCAGCTTTTAAGCAAGCGCCCGGAAATGATGGCGCCGGATCTCTGGCCGGCTTATTACCAGAAAGCCTTCGGCTGTGAGGTTATCGATCTGGACGGCAGACATTACTATGACATGTCTACTTGCGGCATCGGCTCATGTATGCTGGGTTTCGCCGATCCCGAGGTCACCGAAGCCGTGGTAAAAGCAGTCAAAGACGGCAGCATGTCCTCGCTGAACTGTTACGAGGAAGTGGAACTGGCGGATAAACTCTGCCAGATCCATCCATGGGCGTCAAAGGTACGTTTTGCGCGTACCGGCGGCGAGTCCATGGCGGTTGCCGTACGCATCGCCCGTTCCACAACCGATAAAAATGAAGTAGCCATTTGCGGCTACCACGGCTGGACAGACTGGTACATTGCCGCCAATTTGGGAGACAGCAATAATTTGCGCAATATGCTGCTGCCGGGCCTGGATGCTTATGGCGTTCCCGAACAATTGCGCGGCACTATCCATACCTTCAGCTACGGCGATCAAACGTCATTTCTGGAGTTAATCAAAAAGCATGGCAATAATCTGGCGGCCGTAGTGATGGAGCCGATGCGGCATCATGCGCCGCCGCCCGGATTTATGGAGCTGATTCGTTCGGAATGCGATAAATACGGAATAATTTTGATTTTTGATGAGATAACTATTGGCTGGCGGTATTGCTTCGGAGGATCACATCTGAGTTTTGGAGTAAATCCTGATATCGCCGTCTTTGCCAAAGCATTGGGCAACGGACATCCTATCGGTGCGGTAATCGGCACAACCGAAGCAATGGCCGGCGTCAGCCGCTCATTCATCAGCAGTACCTACTGGACGGAACGGGTCGGGCCGGCGGCGGCGCTGGCGACAATCGCGAAAATGGAGAAAAGCAGTGCCGCGAAATACGTCAACGATTTTGGCGTAAAAATGATGGCTGTCTGGACTGAACTTGGCGAAAAACATCAGGTAAAACTTCATACCACCAGCGATGTTGGCTGTCTGGCCTCTTTTGCGTTTGATTATCCGGATGCCAATGCGATAAGGACGTTCTACACCCAGTTGATGCTTGAACATGGTTTCCTGGCCGGTTGCGCAATTTATCCGACCCTGGCGCATAATGATGAAATATTGAATAAATTTACCGAAGCTGCCGATGCTGCATTTGCAGAATTATCGAAGGCAATCGCCCGGAATCAAGTCGAATCATCATTACGCGGTCCGGCGGCGCATATGACTTTTCAACGGTTGATTAAATAAACTAATTAAAATGTTTTAAGAAGGGAACAGATATGAAATCGTTGGTGAAAAATCCTGATGCGATCCGGCTGGGAATTATCGGCCTGACCGAAGGCAACGGTCATCCGTATTCGTGGAGCGCCATTTTCAACGGCTATGACCGGGAAGCGATGACGCGGGAATGCCCGTTTGCCGGAA
>JBAWXM010000086.1:0-16755 GCA_037144075.1 Lentisphaerota bacterium
TTAGAAGTTAGAAGTTAGAAGTTAGAAGTTAGAAGTTAGAAGTTAGAAGTTAGAATGAACAGCCTGGGGAGAATATCCAATATCCCGTCCCGCGGGATCCCGCAAAGCGGGAGAATATCCAATATCCAAGGGGAACAGCAGGAGGCAGAATAAATCCGGATTTTAGGTTGAATTTTATTCTAGATTCTAGATTCTAGATTCTGAATTCAAATATAAAAAACTGAAACAGGATACAAAATGACCGAATCACAAAAACTTTTTCAGCGCGCCTGCAAGCATATTCCGGGCGGCGTCAACAGTCCCGTCCGGGCATTCCGCGCGGTCGGCGGCGACCCCGTCTATATCAGTTGCGGTTCCGGCAGCCGCATTTATGATGTGGACGGCCTCGAATACATTGACTTCTGCGGATCATGGGGGCCACTGGCGCTGGGACACGCGCATCCGGCAGTCGTCTCCGCGGTCACTGCGGCAGCCGCGAACGGTTTGAGTTTCGGCACATGCAATCCTTATGAGGTGGAGTTCGCTGAACTGATTTCCGAGCTGGTTCCACATGCGGAAATGGTGCGCATGGTCAATTCCGGCACGGAGGCGGTCATGACCGCGCTGCGGCTGGCCCGCGGCTGCACTGGCCGCAGCCGTATTGTCAAATTCGACGGCTGTTATCACGGACATGCCGATTATCTGCTGGTTTCCGCGGGCAGCGGACTGTTGACCAATTCCATGCCCGCCTCGCTGGGCGTTCCCGCAAGCGCCGTCGCGGAAGTTATTTCCACGCCGTACAATGATGTCGCCGCGCTGGAAAACATTTTTCAAAAAGAGGGCGACGCCATTGCCGCCGTGATTGTTGAACCGGTCGCCGGCAACATGGGGCTGGTTGTGCCGGAACCCGGTTTCCTGGAAGCGCTGCGTCAGCTTTGCGCTAAACACGGCGCTTTGCTGGTGTTTGATGAAGTCATTACCGGTTTCAGGTTTCACGCCGGGGCTTATGCGACGCTGTCCGGCGTTACGCCAGATATTACGACGTTCGGCAAAATTGCCGGCGGCGGCATGCCGCTCGGCGCAATCGCCGCCAGCCGGCAGATTATGGAGCAACTTGCTCCGCTGGGACAAGTTTATCAGGCGGGCACCCTGAGCGGTAATCCGGTCGCCGCCGCCGCCGGCATCGCCACCTTGAACGCTTTGCGGCAGCTCAATCCCTATCCGGCAATGGCGGAACTGGCAGAGGTTTTTGCCGGCAAAATCAACCGTTTCGCGATTGAAAAACAGTTGAATGCGCATTGTGCCGCCTATAAGGGCATATTCACCGTATTTTTCACTAAGCATTCGCCGTTGCGCAATCTGGATGAAGTAAAAAGCTGCGACACCGAAATGTTTGCGGCATTTTTCCGGCACATGCTGAAACGCGGCTTTTACCTGTCCCCCTCGCAATTCGAATTGAATTTCATTTCCGCCGCCCACACCAGAGCAGAAATAGATTCCGCAGCAGAAGCCGCGATAGAATTTTTAGCGGAGATGTCAAAATGAAAATGTATTCCATAATAACAGGAATAATCTGTTGTAAAATCATGTCAGAACTTGATTTTTAATGAAAATATTCTTATATTCCACTTTGAATTATAATGATATACTGAAAGCAGTCAATGTGTAATGGCGGTGTGTGATGGGGCGATTTACGGTAGCAGAATTTTGTGTCGGAGGCGGCGGACAGGCGTTGGGCTTGGAGGCTGCCGGATTTGATTGTGTTGTCGCTGTGGAAATTGACGGTCATTGCTGCACTACGCTGCGTCTGAACCGTCCACAATGGGATGTCCGGCAGGACGACATGCGGCTTGTTGATGGATGTAGATGGAGAAACGTGGATTTATTCGCGGCGGGTGTTCCATGTCCGCCATTTTCAATAGCAGGCAAACAACTCGGTGTAGACGATGACCGTGATATGTTTCCTGACGCGCTTCGTCTGATTAAGGAGATGCAGCCGAAGGCTGTATTGCTTGAAAACGTACCAGGATTTGCTTCGTCGAAGTTCGTCCAGTATCGTGAAAATCTTTTCTCCTCATTGCATAAACTTGGCTATGAAACTGATTGGCGTGTTTTACAAGCCGCAGATTATGGCGTACCACAATTGCGCCCACGTTTCATCCTTGTTGCGCTTCCTAAGGAACGCATGTCATTTTTTGAGTGGCCTGAACCAAGTCCCAGCAGGGTAACTGTCGGTGATGCGCTGAAAGACCTTATGGCTTCAAAAGGCTGGCAGGGCGCGAATCACTGGCAGATATTGGCCCAGCAGATTGCTCCAACTATAGTGGGCGGCTCAAAGAAACACGGCGGACCAGACTTGGGGCCTACTCGCGCCAGAAAACAGTGGCGTGAACTTGGCATAGACGGTATTGGTATAGCTGATGATCCTCCGTCGCGTGATTTTCCTGCCGAGGGACTGCCGCGTCTTACCGTCAGGATGGTTGCTCGTATTCAGGGATTTCCCGATTTTTGGAAATTTAGCGGCAAGAAGACGGCCGCCTATCGGCAAATCGGCAACGCATTTCCCCCGCCAGTTGCATCCGCTGTCGGAACTGCTATTGCTGATGCTCTTGCCTGTAAATATCCGACACATAAATCGCGTTCGGCTGTTCAAATGCAACTCCTGGAGTCGCGAGTGCCTTACTGTTAATCAATGCATATTCAATATATTCAGTATAAAGTAAAGGGGGTTTTGATGAGAACCGGATCGAAGGAGAAAATCAGGCAGTTTCTGCTCGCAAATATTGGTCGTGTCATTGAATCGCACGAATTGCAGGCTGCCGCTGATGGAGCGGTCCAATACAGCCGCCGCTTGAGAGAACTTCGCGATGAAGAGCGCTGGCCCATTCTTTCGCACAATGACACTACCGACCTTAAGCCAGGACAATATCTTTTGCGTGAGAAACCTGCGGGGAAAGCCCTCCCTCAATTTGCGCGTACCATATCTGCCCGTCTACGGGCAGAAGTTCTGGATCGAAATGGTTTCACCTGTCAAATGTGCGGACTCACTCCTGGGGAGATTGATCCGGCAACAAATCGCAAAGTCAGGCTCCATATCGGTCACGTCAAGGACAAGGCGCTGGGCGGCAAAGACGAATTATCAAACCTGAGGACGCTCTGTTCAACCTGTAATCAAGGCGCAAAGAATATCACGACAGAAAAGGCCAGCGCAATTTGGCTGCTGTCTCAAATCAGGAGAGCTGGACAGGATGAACAATTGGCAGTTTATGACTGGTTGCGTAAGAAATTTGAGAAATCGAATAAATAAGC
Organism: Lentisphaerota bacterium; assembly: GCA_037144075.1. GTDB lineage: Bacteria > Verrucomicrobiota > Lentisphaeria > Victivallales > Victivallaceae > CAIPAT01. Next base: position 3,289 of record JBAWXM010000086.1, read on the forward strand.
CTGAACTACCCCGCCCAAAGGGTCGGGGTAGCTCGTTCTCGCCTATATTTTCATTTTCCATAATATTTTACGCTCCCATCCTCAAATTGCGCTATGCAGAATTCAGTCCAGAATATTTGCCGAAAAAAGCAGGTAAAGTTTTCCTTCAATGGAGTTATCTTCGTCGAAAGTAAGATAAAAGTCATTTTCGGATATCAGATTGCCGCCTGATTTTTCAGCGTCAAATACCGGTGACCAGAACTGACGGAAACGGTTATAGCCCGGGCAGATAAATCCGGTGGACATGGTCTTGGCTGAATAGAAGTGTCCGAAACACAGGCTGTAGAGCACGGCATAGTCCTTATCCTGATAGATGGATATAATATTGTCAAAGGAATTGCTCTGGAAACTGCAATCGCTGAATGACCTGGCGATAATATCGCCTCTCAGGAACTCGGCGTCTCTTTCCTCTATCATGGCGGGAGATGTATTGCTGGCGTACTTGCCGGCCAGTTCAACAATAGTTGCCAGTCTTGTTGAATTATGATCTTCCCATTTCTTAATCGCTTCCGCCGGGAGAAACCGTATCCAGGCCGACAGAGCTTTTGCGTTAAATTCCAGTTCCTGCTTTCTGGCGTTCAGATAACAGTTCAAATATTCTTTGAAAGCCTTGTTTGAGAGTTGCTTCCGGTCAAGCATCTGATGAAAATCATCAACCAGCCATTTTCTTGTTACTTCAAGTTTGATGTTGTCGGCGATGTACTGGCCAAGTTTCTCATCCAGCGCGGGTTTGGCGGCGGAGTCCTGGTAATCCAGAAACCCGATTCCCCAGTTAATATCCTCCGCCAGATTTACCGGACTGAAAAACATTACCGGCAATAGCAGCAGTTCCCGTGTTTTTAAATCCACATTCAGGGTGGCGCTTTCCATCGGAACAAAACTTATTCTGCGGATTTTCAGCAGCTTCTCCCTCGGAACGCCGCTCCAGTTTAAGAAGTATACCGGTGAATTTGACTCAAAATACTGTTTAATTATTTCCCGTCTTAACGTTTGAAGAGCAGTTTTTAAAGTTTTACCGGTTGGGCTGTCAGGCATATAATCTTCAAAAGGGGATTGCAGCATTTTTTCAACGGCCGCGCAGTTTACCTGAATTCTTTTCCCTTCAGAAACGGCTTCGGCCGCCTGTGCAGAGGCTGAACATATTGCAGGCAATAATAATGCGGCGATGGCGGCTGTAAAGTTTTTCAAATTTATTCCTGTCTGACTTTTGATTTTGCCGCGCGCTCAAACGCGTCCAGAGCGGCGGGGAAGGGGGATAGCGCCCGGCTGATTACTCCCTGAACGTACGCGATGCACATGCCGTAATTGGTGATTGGAACTCCTGCCCGCCTGGCCTGTTCGATGCGGGACAGGGTTTCACGGCGGTTGAGCATGCATCCGCCGCAATGAACTATCAGGCTGTATTGTTTCAGGTTTTCGGGATAATCTCTGCCGGCGAAAACGTCGATCTCCAGGTCGGAGCCCAGGAACTGCCTTATCCAGCGCGGGATTTTTACTCTGCCGATGTCGTCTTCGGCCGCATGATGGGAACATGCTTCAGAGATCAGGATTCTGGAACCCGGCTTCAACGACTCGATAGACGCCGCGCCCCTGGCCATTTCAATCATGTCGCCCTTGAGTCTGGAAAACAGGATTGAAAAAGTAGTGCATGGAATGTCCGTGGGGGTGTCGGCGACCATCTTCATAACCACCTGCGAATCACATACTGCAATGTCCGGCTTCACTTTAAGCAGGCCGAGCATGTGGGCATATTCGCGTTCCTTGACAACGATTACGGACGCGTCATTGTCCAGCGCGTCGCGGATGGTCTGCACCTGCGGCAGAATCAGGCGTCCTTTCGGAGCCTGAAGGTCTATCGGAACAATCAGCACGGCAATACCGCCGGGCCTGACCAGGTCGCCGACCAGCGGCGGAGGAGTGATAAAGTCTTCCGGGCAGCATTCAATCAGCGCCTGTTTGAATGCCGCCAGGCAGCATGTGCGTTCTGATGTGTTGATGCTGGAAACTTCCAGGATATGCTTGACGCCGCGCTGCCGGATATGGCTGATATATTCAGCGGACGGCTTATTCAAATCAATCTTGTTGATTACTGCAATCACCGGAATATTCCCGGCGGCGGATTCAGTGACGATGCGGTCTTCTTCTTCTCCCCATATTCCGGCTTCGCAGATGATGGTGGTCACGTCGGCGCGTCCGAAAACCTTTTCAGTTTTCTTAATCCGTTTAGCTCCGAGTTCCGAAGTGTCGTCCAGTCCGGCGGTGTCCAGCAGCACGACCGGGCCAAGCGGCAGCAGTTCCATAACTTTTTCAACCACGTCAGTGGTGGTGCCTGGAACCGGCGACGTGATGGCGGTATCCTGTCCGGCAATCAGGTTCAGAAAACTGGATTTGCCGACGTTGGTTCTGCCGAATATAGCGATATGCAGCCGCAATGATTTAGGCGCTTTTTCCAACTTTTGATTCCTTAAAATAGCGTTTATTTAAAACCTAATGATACGAGATTATACGGCGACAGTGTCCGGTTTACCAGTTCCGGTCCGAGTTTAATTTCAAGAAAATGCCTGAAATCTTTTTCTTGTCCGGCGCGGAATTCTTTAAGCAGCTCCGAGGCCTTATCATAGCCTAAATGCGGCAGAAACGCTGTAATCAGGGTCTGGCTGCCGTCGAAAAATTGTTTGCAGCGTTCTGGGTTGGCAATAATGCCGTCTGCATGTTTCGCGAGCGCGGCCGTGATCCGCTTTAATACTGCGAGACCGCGAAGCAGGCTGTCCGCCAGCAGCGGCATGAATTCATTGATTTGCAGAGTGCCGGCGGCGGCGCAGTCTTCAACCAGCCGGTTAAGCGCGGTGACTTCCATCGCGCCTTGAATCACGCTTTCCAGAATGACCGGATTGACTTTGCCGGGCATGATCGATGAACCTGCCTGAACTGCGGGCAGGGATATTTCGCCGAGAAAATGAAGCTGGCGCAGATCGCGGCAGATTTTCTGCAGATTGACGGCGCAAGCCTGCATGATGGCGGCGGCCTCGACGAAGCAGTCGGCATTGGCGGTCTGGTCGAAACAATTTTCCGCCCTGCTCAGTCCGATGCCGGTCAGGGTCCGCAGTTTTTCAATCACCAGAAAAATGTAACTGCGCGGCGCGGTCAGGCCGGAACCGACGGCGGTGCCGCCGAGATTCACAACCCGCAGCCGTTCTTCCGCTTTAAAGGTGCGCCAGCGGTCGCGGGCGAAAGCTTCGGCGAAAGCGCCGAACTCCGCGCCCATGGTTATTGGCACTGCATCCTGCAATTCGGTTCTGCCGAGTTTGATAATGCCGGCAAATTCTTTTTCTTTCTGCTGGAATACATCTTGAAGCCCGGCGCAGTTTTTGCTAAGTTTGCGTAACTCATAGATTGCGGCGACTTTGACTGCGGTGGGATAAACATCATTGGTTGACTGATGGAGATTGACATGTTCAATCGGATTGATTACGGCGTAATCGCCTTTACGTTTGCCGAGAGATTCCAATGCCAGGTTGGCAATTACCTCGTTGACATTCATATTGGTTGAGGTGCCGGCTCCGCCCTGCAGCGCGTCAACTGGAAACTGTCCGTCCGGATACCCTGCAATAATATTGTCGCAGGCGGCGCAAATCGCCGCCGCCTTGTCATCCGGCAGATAGTTCAGCTCCCGGTTGGTCATAGCACAGGCTTTTTTTACCATGGCGACAGCAATAATCAGCGCCGGTTCCGTCCGTCTTCCGGAGATATTGAAATTATTGACTGCCCTCGCGGTATGGATGCCGTAAAAACCATCAGCCGGAACATCCATTTCACCGAGCAGGTCTTTTTCTGTTCTGTAATTCATGCCTATACCTGATATTAAATATAAAACTGCTTTGTAATATTATACTCTGCGCTGATAATTTGTAAAACCGATATATGAACTTTGCGGTAATAGTATTATCAAATTATTCTGCTAATTTATCAGATTGCCTGTATATTAAAGGTACAAACGGGAAAAGTTTATGAAGCGGTTAAGCCGTAAATCAATTACTTATTATTATTTGAAATTAGTGAATCAGTCCGGTTCTCCGGATTATATCGCCCGCGGCGTCGCTGTCGGATTGTTCATCGCCTTTTTTATACCGTTCGGGGTACAGATGGTGGTGGCTTATCCGCTGGCTGTTGCTGTCCGGGCGGCGAAAATACCGGCAGTGGCGCTTACCTGGATATCCAATAATTTTACAGTTCCGGTGATATATCCGGTACAGTGCTTCATCGGCAGTTATATAATTGGACAGCCGCTGCATTACGGATATGTCAAAAATGCTTTTTTTAAAGTCATTAAAGAAATGTCATTTAAGGCACTTTTTGATTTAGGCGCTGATTTAACCATTGCTTTTTTTGCCGGAGGTTTACTGTTCGGGTTGTTGTCCGGGATATCAGGATATTTTGTAGCGCTTGGGCTGGTAGAACGTTACCGCCGGGAAAAACGAATCCGCAAAAGCGGAAAATGCGCAGTGCCTGCTCATCAAACTGCGGCTAATCGCGGTTGCAAGGTTGAAAACCGGTAGTGTAAATGGTATATTGCATCGAAATTATAACAATAAATATAATGATTTGGATTTTATAATGATCAAACTGACGATGTACGGAGCCAGAGAATGGATGGGCAGCGGCATAATTGCGCTGATACTGATTGCTGCGTTTATTTTTATCGCGGTAAAATTTCATCAGCCGGTATTAGGATGCATACTTATCGGGTTTACCGTGATTGTCTGGCTGGCGATTGCGGCTTTTTTCCGGGTTCCGGACAGAGTAATTCCACAGGAACCTGCGCTGCTGGTCTCGCCAGCCGACGGTCTGGTAAAGGACATTGAACTGATATCTGATTGCGGGATTGACGTGTTCAAAGGCGCGGACGTGGTGCGCGTCGGTATTTTTCTTTCTGTTTTAGATGTCCATGTCAACCGTGCTCCATGTGATTTAACGGTTGAGTATAAGAAATATCGTGAAGGCAAATATCTTGACGCCAGAAACGGCAATTGTTCAAAAGAAAATGAAGCCATGACTATCGGCGGCACCGCCAATGCCGGCGGCCTGGTTTTTCCGGTGGCGGTCAGACAGATTTCCGGCGCGATTGCCAGAAGAATAGTATGTCCGCCGGAAATCGGATCCAAATATAAAAAAGGTGAAATATACGGCATGATCAAATTCGGGTCGAGAACAGAACTTTATCTGCCGGTTGATAAGAATATAGTGTTGTCGGTGAAAGTGGGAGACCGGGTTTACTCCGGATCTTCAGTAGTCGGACAAGTAAAAAAGTAATAAAAGAGAAATTGGCATAATGAGGGAATCAAGGCGTTTAAAAGGCAAATTCAAGGGTTTGATTGAACGTAACAAGTGGTTCAGGTATGTTCCGAACTCGCTTACGTTATGTAATTCGCTTTGCGGTTTCGCCGCGATACTTAACACGCTTCAGGCTTATTACCATATCGGCGATCCGAAGAACATTATCAATGTCATGGTGGTAAGTTCATGGATTATTATATGCGCAATGGTTTTTGACGCGCTGGACGGTTTTGCCGCCAGGATATTCAATGCCGCCAGCATGCACGGGATACAGATGGATTCACTGGCGGATATGGTGACTTTCGGCGTGGCGCCGGCGGTGATTGCGGCAATCCTTACTCATTGTCTGAAAGAGGAGATGAGCCGGTTCCAGAATATCTTAGTTTACGGCTGCTGCAGCATATATCTCGGTTGTGCCGCACTGCGTCTGGCAACTTACAACGTTCATGCGATTCTCGAAAAGAAAAGCGGCGAGAAATTCACCGGTCTGCCTTCTCCTGGAGCCGCGGCCGCGATTTGCAGTCTGATGATGTTTTACGCAAATTTTTCCGGTCCGGTAAAATACCTGGCGGTCATTGCCCCTATTTATGCGGCTGCGGTCGGTCTGCTGATGGTCAGTAACATTCCATATCAGCATATCGGCAAATGGCTGTTTTCGGTACGGCGCAGTAAAAGACGGATGGTTGCCCTGATATTGATTATCGCATTTATTGCGCTGTTTGGTTCATCCGCGATTTTTATTCTCGTGAATATTTATATCTTTTCCGGTCCGGTAATGGCTATTTTAATCCGGATAAAAAATCTGTTTACCAGTAAAATATATCCAAAAACAACATAAAATTGAGGTTTTATCATGCGTTATCTGATTACTGGAGGAGCCGGTTTTATCGGCGGGCATCTTGCGGAATCGCTTATTGCTGACGGTCATCATGTAACTGTGGTTGACGATTTATCCACTGGCTCACTGGATAATCTTAATAGTATTCGCGACAGTCATCTACTTAATTTCATTGAAGGCGACATCTTGAAAATTCAGGAACTGAGCGGACTGGTCGCTGATTCCGATGTTGTTTTTCATCTGGCCGCCGCAGTCGGGGTTGAACTGGTGGTGCATGATCCTGTGCGCACCATCCGTACCAATGTTCATGGCACTGAACGGGTGCTTGAATATGCGGCGGAACATCATAAGAAAATCCTGGTGGCGTCAACCAGCGAAGTTTACGGTAAATCTTTGAAAAGTCATTTCAGTGAAAAAGATGATTTGATAATTGGCGGTCCCAATAATTCCAGATGGTCATATGCGTGCAGCAAACTGCTTGACGAATTCTATGTAATGGCGTTTCATCGCGATTGCGGACTCAGAGGCATTATTGTCCGGCTGTTCAATACTGTCGGGCCGCGGCAGACCGGTCAATACGGAATGGTGGTCCCCAGATTTGTCGCCGCCGCACTGAAAAATGAAAATATCCATGTTTATGGCGACGGCAACCAGACCAGATGTTTCTGTCATGTGCTGGATACGGTCAGGGCATTAAGGACGCTTGCCGTAACCGATGAGGCGGATGGTAGAATTTTCAATATTGGCAGTACTCACCGGATATCTATCGAGGCGCTGGCGGAATTAGTGATCAAGCGGCTCAATAGTCGCTCGGTCATCAAATATATTCCCTATGAGCAGGCATATGAAAAAGGTTTTGAAGATATGCTGCATCGTGCTCCAGACATAGCGGCGATCAATGCCGCAATCGGATGGGAATCGGAATTGCCGCTGGAGAAAGTCATTGACGATGTGGCCGCATTCATCCGCCTTACTCACCGGCTTTAACGCTTTCCGGAATATTTTATGCCCAGTATTTGGCCGGAGTTTTTCCCAGCAGAAGATTAATCAGGCTTTTCGAATGATGGCTTGTTCCTGCAGGATTGCGCTTTAGTAGGCTTTCCAGCGCAAAAATGATTTCATCAACAGACTGGAATCTGTCTTCTGGCTTTTTGCAGAGCATCTTCCCTATGATATACTGGATTTCAACCGGCAGGTCAGGAATCAGTTTTATAGGCTCATCAGGTTTTTCATTTTTGATTGATTGAATCATTTCTTCAAGATTCGACCCGGTGAACGGTTTTATACCGGTGAAAAATTCATAAGTCATGATTCCGAGACTGAATATTTCCGAACGATGATCTGTATGACGGCTGTCTATAAACGATTCCGGCGCCATATAGGCGGGAGACCCGATAACCTCGATCGCCGCGGTCAGGGTGGAGTCTATAATCCGGGCAATCCCGAAGTCGGTCAATTTTACGGTCAAATCGTTTCGCAGCATGATGTTGCCAGGTTTTATATCCCGGTGGAGTATACCGCGCTGATGGATCGCCTGCAGCGCTTCGCATATTTTCAGCAGAATTTTGACCTTTTTTCTGATCGAAATCGAACGATTTTTTATCCACCATGTAAGATTCGAACCATTGACATATTCCATTAATATATATGGAATGCTGCCATTGGCGGAAAGTCCGGATTCGTAAATTTTGACCACATTTGGATGGTCAACCTGGGACAATATCTCCGCTTCACGAAGAAAACGCTCAATCTGTATTTTGCCGCTTTGATTGCCGAAAAGGTCATGTCTCAGCATTTTCAGCGCGTATTTCTGCGCTCCTTTTTTCACCAGCAGAATAACCCCGGATGAACCGTTGCCGATCTTCTTTACCATTTCATAACCGGGCAGGGGGTTGATTAAACGCGACGAGGCTTCCTCGTCCACGGAATAAGTAACAGTTTTTACCAGATTATTTATCTGTTCCTGATGTGCCGCTTTGATTTTTTCCAGCAGGATTTTTTCATCGAATGGTATTGACAGATAATCGAAGGCACCTTCTTTAATTACCTGGACTGCCTCCGCAATCTGCGGTTTCCGGGATGTAATGATTATTTCCAGCAGCGGATGATGTTTTTTGCAATATCTGATCATCTCCTGCCAGGAAGTTCCAGGAAGATCAGAACTGCTGATAATGATATCGAAGTTGTGGTCCAGTATTTTTTCAAATGCATCCCAGGCATTGTCAGCAAGGGTGGTGGTATAGCCTTTGTCCTGAAGAAGTCCTGTTAATGTCCGGCCGGCTGCTTCATCCCGCTCAATGCAAAGAATTTTTACCGGGTTGGAATTCTCCAGTATCTGGGTTTCTGACATTTGCAGTTCAGACGTTTGATCCGTTTCTTCCGCTGCGTCTTCTATATCTAAATTTGTTTGAAATATATTTTTATTCATGATGAACATATATTATAGCACATTTGAACCGAAAATACAATGCCGCAAAAAAGAAAACAGGAGGTTGTTTTAAGCTGCTTCAGCTTAGCTTAATGGATTATTTCTTTCGCCGTGTTCGACGGTCAGATCCAGCGTTCCCGCCGCTATGACGGCTTTCAATCTGGCGCCTTGCGGCAGTTCAGGATCTTTTACCGGCTTGCCGGTGCCGGGATCGGTGAGAATTGCGTACCCGCGTTTCAGCACATTCCGGGGATTCACGTTGTTGAGTCTGCTGGATGCTTCGCTGAGCCGGTTGCGCAGACGCTCCGAGATGAAGCTGGCTGCATGTTTAATGGACTGGACTAGCCGGTCCGTTGCCATCCGTTCGGCTTTAATTAGCGCGAACGGTGCGGCGCTTTTCAACCTGTTTTGCAGAATGCTGAAATCGGAACCGGCTTTTGCCTGACGGCGCTCGACGGCAACTGTCATGTTTCTGGTCAGTTCATCCAGCAACTGCTGTTTTTGCCGCAGCAGATTGGCGGGTTCGCGGAAAACATAACTTTGCGCCGCGTCATTGAACCTGCTTTTCAACTTCTGAATCATCATCAGCAGCGTGCCTGACATATCTTTCCGGGCGCGTTTTAATCTGGCCTGCAGTTCATCCCGGCGCCCGATGACCAGTTCAGCCGCCGCTGACGGGGTGGGTACACGCAAGTCGGCGGCAAAGTCACAGATGGTGAAGTCGATCTCATGGCCTACCGCGCTGATCACCGGGATTCTGCTGGCGGCAACGGCTCTGGCCAGTATCTCTTCATTGAACGGCCACAGGTCTTCCAGGCTGCCGCCGCCACGGGTTATGACGATCACATCCACGCATTTATGGCGGTTGAAGAACTCGATTCCGGCGGCAAGTTTTACTTCTGCGCCTTTGCCCTGTACCGGTGACGGATAGATTTTGATATGGATGTTCGGGAAACGGCGGTTGATGATCTGCAAAAAATCCCGAACGGCTGCGCCTTCCGGCGAGGTGACCACGCCTATCCTGCCTGGCAGCATAGGTATCGGCTTTTTACCGGCCGGGTCAAACAGGCCTTCCGCTTCAAGTTTGGCTTTCAGCATTTCAAACCGCCGTTGAAGTTCGCCCATGCCTACCGGACGCATCATTTTTATGGAAAACTGGTATTCTCCGCGGACCTCATAAACCGTTAATTTGCCGTAAACTTCCACGGCGGCGCCGATTCTCAGGTTCATCGCCTCGCATTGCGCCGCGCCGCCGAAAAATACCGCACGCAACTGTGATTTCTCGTCTTTAAACGTCAGGTAGACATGCCCGGATCGCTGAATGCTCAAAGTGCCGACTTCTGCCACCAGCCAGAACGGCATCAGGCTGTTTTCCACGATTTCGCGAATCGCGGCATTGACATCGGACACACGCCATATTTTCTCGTCTTGCATCTTTATCACTTAGTTCCAAATTATCATATGAATTTTACTCTAATATCCTCGAAATTGTGTCGCCGCAAAATCAAAAGCGATTCCTAATGTAAGCTGTGAAAATAATAAATCAACAGACGGATAATATTCTCAACGCGACTTTGCGGTTGAAAGGTTAAATTATACTCTGCACTGTTGGACATTTAACATATATTGCGAATATTTTGAGAATTGATTCGCATTCTGAGAGACTGCCGATACCGGGGTATCGAAGGCATCGAAGATTGCAAGTCAAAAATCCAATCCACAATCCTGCTCTTCTATGCTTAAATTTTCAGCAGTGCAGAGAATAGTTTTTTAAAAATATTTTATCGTGTTTGAGCATATTCGCGATGTTGCGGTTGAGAAATTCACGATATGCGGCATTCAAAGATTCTGGTACTGTTCATCTTGTTCAAATAGTCAAGGATATCCTGGAAGTCAGAATGCGGAAGTCAGTGTAATGATTTTTTAGTGTCAAAATTGCATTTAAGTTACTTGATTTTTCAATAGATTTGAATTACATTATGAAGAGGGTTCTAATCAGCATTAACTTAAAACAATCAACGCGTTTTTCACGTTTTGTTTTAGCACTAATTAAAGTTAAAGATGGGCGAGATGTTGGAAGACAGTGAATGTTCTCACGAGATCGAGATTAAAAATACGCTTGGGCTTCATGCCAGGCCGGCATCTTTATTTGTCAAGACAGCGTCAAACTTTGAATGTGAAATCACTGTGGAAAAAGAAAGTGAAGTAGTTAATGGCAAAAGCCTTATGGGATTGTTAATGTTGTCCGCCGGTTATGGCACGATAATAAGAATATCCGCGAAAGGCAAGGATTGCGAGGTTGCCGTCAAGGCGATTATTGATCTGATTACGCGCAAGTTTGACGAGGAATAAAAGTTTTCAATGAGCCCCAAAAAAGAAATAATATTTCACGGAATTTCTGCATCGCCGGGAATTGCAGTCGGTCCTGCCCTGGTTATCAGAGAATACAATACTGCCTATACCGAGTCCACCGACAAACCTATTTCTCCGTCTCAGGTCGAGTCAGAAATTGCCAATTTCAATCTGGCGCTGGATAAAACCCGCGATGAGATTGAAATTCTGCAGAAGAAAGTACAGGACAAGTTTGATGTGCGCGAAGCCAGTATTTTCGATGCTCATCTGCTGATCGTGGATGACCAGATGCTGATGAGTGAAGTTCAGGACATGGTCAAACGCAGACTTAAAACTGCTGATTATGCCTTTTTTAAAGTTGTCGAAAGATATGTTGCAGCAATCTCAGTGATGCCGGACAAGTATATCAAGGAAAGGGCCGATGACATCAAGGACGTTGCCTCAAGGGTGCTGGCCAATCTGCGCAATGCCAAGCGGCATTCACTGGACAGCATCACTTCGAAGAAAATCATAATTGCCCGCAATCTTACGCCGTCGGATACCGCCTTGCTTGACCGTGAAAAAGTCCTGGCGTTTGCGGTGGAAACCGGCAGCAATACCTCGCATACGGCAATTCTTGCCAGATCAATGCAGATTCCGGCAATTGTCGGTGTTACTAAAGAGATTTTTGAAAATCTGGAAGACGATGATGAAATCATCATTGACGGTTTTATCGGAACTATCATTATCAATCCTGATTCGAAAACACTCGAACTCTATAAATTGAAGTCGAAAGAGGAAGACAAGTTTTATATTGATCTGGTCAGGGAAAGCCGGCTCCGCCCGGAAACGGTTGACGGTTTCACTGTGCAACTGGCGTCAAATCTCGAAAGCCTTGACGAAATCGTCACTGCTAAAAAATTCGGCACCAGCGGCGTCGGATTGTTCCGTACTGAATATTTATTTATAAATTCCGACCACATGCCGACCGAAGATGAACAATTCCAGACCTACCGGAAACTGATTCAGGCAATGGATGGAGAACCGGTGGTAGTCAGGACTCTTGATATTGGCGGCGATAAACTGGAACAGAAAATCTCCCGTGATTCCGAGTCCAATCCGTTTCTTGGACTTCGCGCGGTCAGATTATGTCTCCGGGAAAGACCCGATATTCTCCGGACGCAGCTTCGCGCCCTGCTGAGGGCCAGCGCCTGCGGCAACCTTAAAGTCATGTTCCCGATGATTTCATGCAGTGAAGAAGTCACGGAACTGAAACAGTTCATGGATAATATAAAAGATGAGTTGAACTCGGAGCAATGCGATTTTAATAAAGCGATGGAAATCGGAATAATGATTGAAACTCCGGCGGCGGCAATGATTGCCGATACATTGGCCGGAATGGTCGATTTCTTCAGCATCGGCACCAATGACCTTGTTCAATATACCATGGCGATAGACCGCAGCAACGAACGTGTCGCCTATCTCTATCATCCATCGCATCCCGCGATTCTGGAGCTGATATACCGGGTAACTCAGGCGGCAAGAAGGCATAATATCTGGGTAAGCGTTTGCGGCCAGATGGCCGGCGAACCGCAATATACTCCGCTGCTGGTCGGAATGGGGGTGCACGAACTCAGCATGAGTCCGCTTTCCCTGGGGGCGGTCCGCCGCATCGTGCGTAAACTGAGTATGTACGACGCTGAAAAGGCGGCAATGGAAGCGATGAAATGCGCCACTTCCGCAGAGGCTCTGGACGTTTCTCTTGCCGTGCTTAAGAAAATCTCTCCGGAAATCGCCAATCTCGCCTTGAAAGGCCTTTGATTTATGATTAGTTGTTTTATTATTAAGTATTTATGTCATAGCAGACTCATGGTCTCCTTCCCGCGTTTCGCTGCATCAAGCCCTTCAAGAAACAGATAGTCGCCGCTGATGTCCCGTCCTGAGACTATGGCTTCGTGATACAGTCCGGCGTCATTCACATTACCCCACAGCAGAGCTGATTTCAGCGCCCTGCCGTCAGTATAAAGGATGCGGATGCTTTCATCGCCGCGACTGTCAGTATTGCGGAACACATGTTTGTTCCATTGCGGTTTTGAGTTGCAGATCTGCCCCAGCGAGATGAAATGAGTCCCCATTACGGACATTGCGGTTTTCATGCCCGTATTGATTTTAATGGACGCAGAGCCGCCTGCCATGTTGATTCCGGCTACTTTCCCCTGGCGTACAGCAGTCGGCCAGACTGCCGTCAACTGCCATAGCCCGTTAACGGTGTCCACATATTCAGCGACATCGCCGGCGGCAAACACATCCGGCATATTAGTGAGGCACTGGTCGTTAATGATTATTCCCTTTCTGGCTTCAATTCCGGCGCGGCGGGCAAAATCTGTATTGGCAGTCACTCCGGCGGCGCAGATCAGAACATCGGTTGCAACTCTTTCGCCTGAAGAAAGTTCCAGCGCTACTGGTACGGCGTCTTCCAGGCTGCGGCGCAGCGTCT
>JBAWXM010000087.1:0-16663 GCA_037144075.1 Lentisphaerota bacterium
TTCAGCAACTTTGTTAAATTTCTCGACCTGCATGACAGGGACTTCATGCAGGGCTTTCATGAATTCTTCTCTGTCGGCGCCGATTTCATCCGCGTATTTTATCATCCGCTGTTCATCTAATTTTGCATTCCGCACCTGTCCGATCAGCCAGTTGGCTATATGTTTTCCGCCAACTGTAATGCTGGCGCCTGCATCCCATAATCCACCGCTCAGGCATGGCTGCACAACCGGCCCCGAAGCATTATAGCGGCCAAGTATTGCATCGGATTTAAAACAGTTGGCGCATCCTTTTTCAGTTTTGCGGATAATATCATTGCATAGCCGGCAGAAGTTGCTGGGCCTGGTAATCGGCGTACCATCAGGATGTGTAATAATAGAAGCCACGCCGGAAGCATCTGAAAACAAGTCCTGCAACCGCTGGATTTCGTCAAGTTTGAAAATATCGCTGAACCGGATGCCGCTTAAAGCATCAGCTGTAGAATTATCGCTGTCGGGTTTAGTATTCATGCATTTATTTCTTTATAATAATAATATCAGTTTACAAATACCCCGCATATATATCAATACACCGGCAACAACGTCCAGTCAAATTTTATCATTGATTCTTTCATCAGATATATGGCCGTCAGACAGACAGGTATAGATATAGTTTGGACAGTTGTGATCATTCGCACGGTATATATTATTTTTTTTCATTTTTTTTAATTACACAATATATTGCGGTGTCGTAAAGCATGCGACAGTAAATCATGGGTTAAAACCATTTTCAGCATGTCTGGATTAACTCTTTCCGAAGTCGCATCTCTTTGCATTTTAGACACTTTGATGGCATATTGATAATTTATATATTAAAACTCGGAAACTATTGTAATAATGCATAAACAGATAACAGCAGTCATATTGTCTCTGCTCTGCGGCGGATTTTACTCCGCCTGCAGCGCTGTTGATTTCAGGGCGGCGCAGTTGTCAGACCCTGCGGATCTGGAGACTGTTTATCAGTTATGCCGGAATTACAAAAGCTGGCAGGAACAGGCGGATGAGTCAGCCCGTCAAATCAGCGAACTGAAAGAAATATTGAAATCCACTGAAGATGACAGTGAAAAGGCGGATATATTGGAAGCGCTGGAAAACGAGAAGCGGCAGATGTCCGGTTTAAAAAATAACATCAGGGAAGGTCTCAAAGCCGCTTATGGCGAAACCCGCAACCTGTTTCCGCAGTTCAAAACCGAGATTGCCCGTCCAAGTCTCTATGATCCGGCCGGTTACGATCCTGATTCGGCAAAAATGCTGGCGGAGGCCAGAAGATTGATCGCCGAAATACGCAGCGTAAACAGGGCGATTTATCACGCGGACGGGTCCAATGCTGCGAACCAGATTGAGAAAAGGGTCTGGCAGGATACCGTATCCGCCATTGAAAACACCGGAAAAACCCTGTCTCTCGGTCTTACCAACTTTTTCATCCGTCAGGAAGGAAAGGGCAGACAGAAACCGGATTACCTGAAAAATGTCGAGCCGGTTCTTACCATTGGCCCGTTCCTGAAAAGAGGCAGGGGCGGCGATGTGCCGGAAGGCGATCAAACCTATATTGACTTCTATGCCTTGAAGAGACCGCAGGACAATCAATACGCTTCAGTATCATACTGATGACTGCTTCTAGATTTTATAAAACTAATTTATTGCCTGGTTGTTGCCGAGTATAATGATTATAGTTCAAAAACGTAGAGAAAAGATATGCGGATAAAATATGACGAAGTTGTGCCATGGGGAAGAAATTTCGATGAATATAAGCGGATGTTCGATCTTCGCGATGATGAGTTGAGTCAAAAAATCCTGGGTTGCGGTGACGGTCCGGCTTGTTTTAACTTTGAATGCAACAAGCGCGGAGGGCATGTCATTTCGATAGATCCGATTTATAATTTGACGAAAGAACAGATTCAGCATCGTATTGATGAAACCTGCAAAGAAGTTTTAAAGCAGACATCATCCAGTAAAGAAAAATTTGTCTGGAATACTATCAAATCAGTTGAAGAACTCGGAAGAATCAGAATGGCGGCAATGAAAGTATTCCTGGATTCGTATGATGCAGGAAAGTCAGATAAAAAATACATTCCCGGCGAGTTGCCTCATCTGCCGTTTGCGGACAAAACGTTTGATCTTGCCTTGAGTTCTCATTTTTTATTTCTTTATACAGGTAATCTATCTTATGACTTTCATGCAGAGGCCATTAATGAGATGTTGCGGGTGGCCGGCGAAGCAAGGATATTTCCTCTGCTGGATATAAACGGCATTAAATCGCCTTATGTTCAAAGAATCATTGCTGAATTCAAAACAAGAAAAGCAGAAATACGAAGAGTAAATTATGAATTCCAGCGCGGCGGCAATGAACTTTTGATAATTAAATAAAACTGATCCTTATTATATTGACAATATATGATTCTTTTTATGAAATCAATATGCATTGAATTTTGCTTTAATTCTTCAATTTAGGATCCAGAGTGTCGCGCAGCGCGTCGCCCAGCATGTTCAGGCAGAGTACCAGCAGGAACATGAAACCGGTGGCGGCGGCCACTTCCCACCAGATGCCGCGCCAGAGGCGTTCCTGTCCGTCGGCAATCATTACGCCCCAGCTTGGAACTCTTTGAACGCCAAGCCCGAGGTAACTTACGATTACTTCCGTCATAATTGCGAAGGCGAAACGCATAGTAAAGTAAATGATAACCAGATGGAACAGATTCGGGATGATATGGCGGGTAATGATGCGGAAGGAATTCTGCCCGGCAACCTGCGACGCCTGAACATAACCGCATTCGCGCAGTTTGAGCGTTTCCCCTCTGACGACGCGGCAGAGGCTGACCCAGCCGGTAATCCCGATTCCAAGATAAACCGCCATCATGCCGGGGTCGGTATTCAGCGCCGCCGAAAGCGCGGCGAATGAGGCGGCCAGCGGCGGATAAAGAAACCCTTTTGACACCAGCAGGGCAAACGCCAGAATAAAAAGCAGCGTCGGCATGGAATCGAACGTGCTGTACAGCCAGACGACCAGCTCATCAATCCAGCCGCCGAAATATCCGGCAACCGTTCCCAGCAGCACACCGATTACAGCGGAAATCAGCGAGGCCAGCGCTCCGACTTTGATCGCCGTGGCGGTTCCGGCCAGCGCCCGCATAAAAACGTCGCGTCCTAAATAATCAGTTCCCATAAGATGTCCGGCTGAAGGCGGCTGGAAGCGATCCTCCATTTTTCCGATGTCATAGACCGGCTGGGTGTTGACTTTCCGGCAATAAATACTATAACATTCCACCCCCAGCGCCGTTGCAAAATAAGCGGCAACCACAATCAGGCAGAACAGGGAAAGCTTCTCCTTGCACAGCCTGCGCATAACATCTTTAAAATATAATATGTCAGAATTCATGGTTAATCCGCGTTGTCTTTCTTGTACAATCTGGTTAAATGCACCTGCAAAAGGGCGATTTCAGCCGGAGTGACACCGTCTATCCGACCGGCCTGGGCAAGCGTGGATGGGGTGACTTTTTTCAACTTCAGGCGCGATTCGTTGCGCAATCCGTTGATGGCGTCATAATTGAAATCTTCCGGGATGCGCCAGTTTTCCAGTTTCTGTAATTTAACAATGGATGAATCCTCGCGTTCCAGATAACCTTCATAGTGCGCCTGCACGATCAACTGGCGGAATGCTTTTTTTCCGGTATCTGTACTCAAGTCCAGCCCGATATCAGCAATATTGAACGGTATTGTTGCAGCCGCGGCATAAAGTCCTTTGAACTGCTTCAACATATCCCAGGCGGTTTTGCCTTGAATGCGCAGGGCTTTGGCGGCGGCTTCGCATTTCTCGTAAAGCTCCTGATACGCTTTAAAGCTGCGATATTTATCCTCCGGCAGAATGCCGTTTTTGTAGGCAAAATCACAGAGCCGCATATCGGCATTATCCTGGCGCAGGCGCAGCCGGTATTCGGCGCGGCTGGTGAAAAGACGGTAGGGTTCGACAATCTCCTTTGTCACCAGGTCATCAATCATTACCCCGATGTACGAAGAATCCCGCGCCAGTTCGACCGGTTCCAGGCCGAGCGCGGTGCGGGCGGCATTCATGCCGGCAACCAGCCCCTGTCCGGCGGCCTCTTCATAGCCGCTGGTGCCGTTGACCTGTCCGGCGGTAAACAGATTCGGCCATTTTTTCACGCTTAAGTTGCGGGTGAGCTGATCCGGGAAGACAAAATCGTATTCAATGGCATAGGCATAACGGGAAATTTCAGCATTTTCCATGCCGGGAATTGAATTTATCAGCTGTATCTGCACTTCAGGCGGCAGGCTGGTGGAAATGCCGTTGATGTAATATTCATCCGTAAATTCGCCTTCCGGCTCCAGATAGAGCAGATGGCGTTCATGGTGCGGGAAACGGACAACTTTATCCTCGAACGACGGGCAGTAGCGGGTGCCGATGCCTTTGATTTTACCCTGATACATTGGCGACAGATGCAGACTGTTCCTGATGATTTCGGCGGTTTGTGCGGTGGAATAGACCATCCAGCAGTTCATGTTGCGTTTTTCCGCGCGCGGCAGATAATCGGCCGGGGCGAAATAGCTGAACTGTTCATCAACTTCATCCGCCGCCTGGAATTCCATTTTTGAGAAATCAATAGTTTTAGCCAGAATGCGGGGAGGGGTGCCGGTTTTCAAGCGTCCGAGCCGGATGCCGAGCTGTTCGCGGATAGCTTCTGACAGACTGACGGATGGCGGATCGCCGGCTCTGCCGCCGGGAAAACTGCTCATGCCGTAATGGAGAGCACCGGAAAGAAATGTCCCGGTGGAAATAACCACAGATTTAGCATAAAATTTGTCGCCGAAATCGGTTTCCACGCCGCGGAGCACACCGTCTTTGACGATGAAGCCTTTGACCATGGCCTGCTTGACCGACAAATTCGGCTGGCGTTCCAGCGCCAGTTTCATGCCCCGCTGATAACAGACCTTGTCGCACTGGGAACGCGGCGACCATACAGCCGGGCCTTTCGCCGAGTTCAGCATCCGGAACTGGATCGACGCGGCGTCAGTGACCATGCCCTGCGCTCCGCCGAGGGCGTCGATTTCCCTGACCACCTGGCCTTTGGCAATGCCGCCGACCGCCGGATTGCAGCTCATCTGTGCAATGTGGTCCATATTTACCGTAATAATCAGGGTAACAGCGCCTGCTCTCGCGGAAGCCAGCGCGGCTTCGCACCCGGCATGGCCGGCCCCGATTACAATTACATCAAATTCTTTATTCATTAAATAAAACCGTTTATTATTCAGATAAAACAAGCAAAACATAATAAAGATTCTTTTCTGTTCAAATCAAATTTTTAAGGATAAAATGGAAAGTAATTTGCCTTATTTTTATAAGTGAAGTATTCTTTCATACAATATATTGTAACAAAAACAGGACTGGATTAAGATGCAGGATACTGATGTATGCATACCGTTGCCGCTGCAAATCGTCTTTGATGATGTCGGCTGGTGGTCGGGGGCGGATGACTCCAAACAGAACGGGCCGTACAGAACAGGCATCAGCCGCAGGCATGTTCCAGCGGACTATCTGGCAATTGCCGAACTGGGCAGGCGGCTGAATATGCGGCCGCAGGCGGCGACGATACTCTGCGAATGGGATCGCGAAAATATTCTCAAGAACGTGCCGTCATCGACATGGATGGGGGAAAACTGGGATAACAGCGCAAATGTCGGACCGCAACTGGATGAAGCCGCGGAAATAATCCGGTCAAACAGCAAACATTTTGAAATCGCGCTCCACGGGCTGGGGCATGAATTCTGGCATAAAGACGGGACATTCAGCCGGGCTGAATGGGCGGATGATACCGGTCTCCGCCCGGAAGAGGAAATCAAACTTCACCTTGATTATTTTTACCGGATTATGGCAATGAACAACCTGGGCGGATTTCCGAAGTCGTTTGTGCCGTGCGCTTTTAAATATGCTTTCGGCGGGAATAATATTCTCTCCCGCCTGCTCAGCGAGGCCGGGGTTGAATATGTCTCCACACCTTTTAACTGCATGAAAACATTTGAAACGCCGCAATTCAAACTGTTCGGAATTGACGATTCGTTGTTTGTGGTTGAACGCGGCAACGAACCGGGAGTCGCATGGTACTCGATAGGCGGCGGTGCGCCTGAGAAAATGATTGAAGGCTGCATCTGCGGACTGCACTGGCCGAATATCCTGCATCCCGATCCGGAACGCAACTTGGAGATCGTTGAACGCTGGGTTAAATATTTTGAGGCCCATGCCAGAACTTTCACCAAAATACTGGCGCGGGATACTTTTCATCACCGGGCGCAACTGGCGTACTGCAATTTAACTGACTTTAAGGTGAAAGATAAAGAACTGACTCTTGATTTCAGCAGATTCTTCAAATTGTTCGACCATCATTTCCATGAAGGCATGACATTGCGGATTAAAACCATGAAAGTATGCGAAGCTGTTTCCGGCGACGCACGGCTTGCCGTGGTGAATGATGCCGGTTCTGATATTACCGGAATTAATATAATTTTCGATGACTGCCGGCAGCGGCAGGTTAAAATAACATTGAAATAAAAGTGTGGTTTGACGCTCAGGCAATTGATTTTTGAGCTTGCCGGAAATAATGTATTTCAGCGCAAGAAATAATGATAAAAGAGGAATCAATGGATCTTTTTTCCGAAAAAAACAATTCCGGACCTTTGACCGAGCAGACACTGCGCGGCGAAATTGACCGGATTGTCTATGAAAATGAAGACAACTCCTATATGGTCATGAAGATCCGCGACGCCCAGGGAGTGGAGCATACCGCGGTCGGCAATGTCTCCGGCGCTTATCCCGGGCATAATATTGAAGTCGTCGGACACTGGGAGCAGCATCAGGAATACGGACGGCAGCTGCGGATCGAAAACTTCAAATTTGTGCTGCCGTCAACCCGCGAAGGCATTGTTAAATATCTCTCTTCAGGCATTCTGCCGGGCATCGGTCCGAAGCTGGCTGAATGCATAGTCAATCATTTCGGGGACAAAACGCTGGAAGTCCTGAGCCGGTATTCCGCCCGGCTTAAAGAAATACCCGGAGTCGGTCCCAAAAGGATAGAAATGATCCGTGACGCCTGGCAGAAACAGGCTTCCCGCAGCGATATCTTTATTTTCATGCAAAGCCTCGGTATAACCATGGCTTACTGCCGCAGGCTGTACAAACAGTATGGAGACGCGACCGCTGAGGTGATCAAGACCAATCCGTACCGGCTGGCCGATGAGATCGACGGGATCGGCTTTATCATGTCCGACCGGATTGCCGCGTCACTGGGAATTGAAAAGAATGATGTTGAACGTCTGGCGGCCGGTGCGTATTATACCATGAACCAGTTGACTCAGGCTGGACACTGCTGCTATCCGGAAAGTGAATTCATCAAGACTTCCGCCGAGACCTTGAATGTAAATGAAGCTGAGGCCCGGCTTGGAGTTGAGCGGGCAGTCGAAAAGAAGCAGATGGTTATTACCGCCGCGCCTGACGGCACCAGCATGATATATTCGACAATGTTGTATAACGCGGAAAGAGAACTGCCCAGGCATATTGCCGCCCTGGCTAAAGCAGCCCGGCACCGCGGCGAATTGATATTGAAGGTTCCGCCGCGTCCTGACCTGAAACTCAGTAATGAACAGTTGACGGCGGTAGAGCAGGCCGGACATTCCGCGCTTAATATCATTACCGGCGGTCCCGGCGTAGGGAAAACCACTGTTGTCGGAGAAATTGTCCGCCGGGCAGTTGCCGCCAAACTTAAAGTTTTTCTTGCCGCGCCGACCGGACGTGCGGCTAAAAAGATGTCGGAAGCAACTAATTTTCCGTCCAGAACGATTCACCGTCTGCTCAAGTGGGAACCGGTGGAAAAGACTTTCGTCTACGGGCTGAATTACAAACTGCCGTGCGATGTTCTGATTGTGGATGAGGTTTCAATGCTGGATATTCATCTGGCGCTCTGCCTGTTCCGCGCCATAAAACCTGGAACTACGGTAATCATGGTCGGCGATTCTGATCAGTTGCCGTCAGTCGGACCGGGCCAGGTACTGCAATGCTTTCTGAATTGCGGTCTGTTTGCGGTGACCCATCTCTCTAAGATATTCCGCCAGGGTGCGGGGAGCCAGATTATCACGAATGCGCATAATGTAAATCATGGCCTGATGCCGGAACTGGAAAACCCGCAGAAGGACGTTCTCGGTGATTTTTACTGGATTGAACAGGATGATCCGGAAAAGACGATTGAACTTATCATAAAAATGACAAAAGAGCGCATTCCGGAGCGTTTCGGACTGAATCCGGTCAACGATATTCAAATATTAACGCCGATGAACCGCGGGACCTGCGGCACGGCGGCAATCAATGAAGTTATGCAGAAAGAGCTTAATCCCGGCAGCAAACCGCAGTTCAAAGCAGGGGAAAGGACATTCAAAGCCGGAGACAAAGTAATGCAGACCAGCAATAATTACGACAAGAACGTTTTTAACGGCGATATGGGGCGCATTGCAAAAATAGATATGCACGAAAATCGTTTTTCTGTAGTTTATGAAGCTGCGCGTCTGGTGGAATATGAGTTTTTTGAAGCCGACCAGTTGACATTGTCCTATGCGATCACAGTGCACAAGTCGCAGGGCAGCGAGTTTCCGGCGGTAATAATCCCGCTGCTAACCCAGCATTATATGATGCTGCAAAGAAATTTATTATATACAGCCATGACCCGCGCCAGGCAGTTACTGGTGCTGATCGGCAGTCGGAAGGCTGTGGCGATGGCGGTGAAAAATAGCAGACTTGAACCGCGCTTCACCCTGCTGACAGAGTACTTAAGAGATATTGCCGGGAAGAAATAGGAGCCTATATGTTAAACGAAAATATAAATTTGCAGACGCCGGTAAAAATTCCGGAACCTCTGTTTTTCAGCCTTACAGCGGCGAGCGTTGTTTGCGGAACCGGTTCGTGCTTTGCGGAAAATCTGCTGTCGCTGCTCTACGATTGCGGTTTTATGGGAATGCAGAATCCGTGCGGAACTGTTTACAACCCGGTTTCACTGACGGAACCCATTGCGCGCATAGCGGAGAATAGATTTTATGCGGCGGAAGATTTCTTTGAACATGGCGGATTATGGCATAGCTGGGAACATCACGGGGCATTCTCGGCAGGAACTCTGGAAAAGGCTTTGAATAAAGCGAATTCCGCGTTGTCAGGATTCGGTGAAATGCTGAAGCAGGCTGAATTGTTTGTCGCCACGCCGTCATCCTCGATAGTATATGTTTATAACCGTACAGCTAAGATTACTGCGAACTGCCACAAGGTTCCAGGCAGTGAATTCACCCGCCGGTTATTAAGCGTTGAAGAAAATATTGTTGCGTTTCGCCGGCTCATTGTGAAACTGCATGAAATTAATCCGGCTTGCAGGATAGTTTTTACTTTATCTCCAGTCAGACATTATCCGGGGGAACTGGTATTGAATTCAAGAAGTAAAGCCCATCTGCTGACGGCAATACACGCCTGCATTGAAGAATTTCCTCAATTATGCTGCTATTTTCCTGCTTATGAGATTGTTATGGATGAATTGCGGGACTATCGTTTTTACAAGGAGGACATGCTGCATCCGGCGGAACCTGCGGTGCGGATGATTTTCGCTCGTTTTATCAGTGCATTTTTCGATGAGAAAACTAATGCACATATTAAGGATAAATTAAAACAGATAAAGCTGCAGCGTCATATCACGCTGCACCAGGATAATTGATGATTATCAACGGCAGTAAAAAATGAAATTGAACATATTTAGTTTGAGGATTAAGATACTGGCCGCGCTTTCGCTGCTGGCCGGCGCTACTTTTTTTCTGTTTTTCCACCTGACGATTGCGCACATGAAACAAATGGGCAAATATTCCGTTGACGCCTGTTCAGCACTGGGTAAAAGTGCGGTTAACGACAGTAAAAATGCGCTGATGGACCAGTCGCGGGATGAACTGCAATCACTGGTGCTGTCACAGGCGCAGCTTATAGATATCCAGTTGAAACGGGTTGCCGGCGAAATGAATCTGGTGGCTAACTTATGTTCGCGCTATCTGGAGTCTCCGCAGGAAAAGCAGGATGATTTATCCTTATATTTTTCAACGGCTAAACCGGAAAATTCCAATGATTATGCCAGTTATTATTTATCCGGCGGGGTTAATACCGAGTCGGTAATGGATGAGTTGAAATGCCTCGGACGGCTTCAGCCGATATTAAAATTTGTCAACTCCAATAATCCGGGCAGCCATATTATCTATATGGGAACTCAAAGCGGAATATTTATTTCATCCCCGTGGACTCTGCAACCGGCCGGATATGACCCGCGTCTGCGTATCTGGTATCAGAGCGCGGAAAAAAGCCATGATGCAGTCTGGGTCGGACCTTATATTTCAAGCACCGAAAACAAGCTGGTTCTTACCTGCGCCAAAGCGGCCAGGAATAAAGACGGCAAAGTCATTGCTGTCTGCGGTATTGATATAGAAGTGCAGTCTGTGCTTAAAAACCTGATAACGACTCAACTGGAACCGCAGGGCAAGGTATTTATACTGGATCGCGAAGGCAATGTGCTTGTCCGCAGGGAACTCAGCGAAACCGGATACTCCTGGGAGAATGAATATAAAAAGGAAAATCTGTTAAAATCACCGGATCCGGGTATCAGCGGAGTAGCACGGAAAATGACGGCTGGAAAACGCGGCTGCGATGACCTTGCCATTCCAGGCGAACCAGTACATTTTGTAGCATACTATCCAATAACAACCGCCGGATGGAGTATCGGCATTGCCATCCCTAAGAAAATGATTATTGCCGCCGCGCTCAGCACCGAGCAGATCATTCATCAGGATACGCTTAAACAAAGCGCCTTTATTAATACTTATATTGAAAACAGCAGAATCATTTACATTTTTATGTGTTTTCTTGTTCTGCTGCTGATTCTTGGCGCAGGGATATATTTATCCGCAAGGATAACAGCGCCGGTTCTTGCTCTGAAAAAACAGGCGGAGGAAATCGGACGTGGCAATCTCGACTTGAAAATTGAACTGAAAACCGGAGATGAACTGGAACATCTGGCTGATACATTCAATCTGATGACTGATGATTTGAAAAAATACATCGCCAGCCTGAAAGACACAATCCATTCCCGCGAGAAGATCGAAAGAGAGCTGGCGGTATCCAGAGAAATACAGGCTTCGCTGCTGCCGGAAAAGTTCAGCGCTTCTACTGTTATTGATGTGCAGGCGATGATGGAACCGGCCAAAGAAATCGGCGGCGACTTTTACGACTATTTCATGGTTAATGAAACGGTATTGTTCTTCTGTATTGGCGATGTTTCAAGTAAAGGCATTCCTGCGGCATTGTTTATGGCAATGACTAAAACTTTGCTGGCGCATGAGGCGGAATGCAGTCTTTCGCCGATTAAAGTGCTGTTCAACGTCAATAACGTGCTGGAAAAGGACAATGACGCCAGCATGTTCGCCACGGTGTTCTGCGGTTTTATAGATACCGTCACCGGTGTTGTCACATTTAGCAACGGCGGACATAATCATCCATTATTTTGCCGCAGGGATGGATCTTTTGAATTTATCCATACCGTTAACGGCATTGCCATCGGCCCGTCCCCGATGAAGGAAAATGTATGGCAGACGGAAACACTGCAAATGGCCCCCGGGGACAGATTATTCCTTTATTCTGATGGCGTATCGGAAGCTTTGAATGAATCCAGAGAGGCTTTCGGCAAAGGGAAACTGCTTGAGACGCTTAATTTTCACAAAGACGATCCGGACAGTAAATTCATATCCGGGATACGTGAAGAAATAAGCCGTTACACAGGACAGGAAGCGCAGTCTGATGATATTGCAATGTTGTATTTAAGCTATTATGGAACAAAACCCAATGAGTAATTCAACCATAAAATTAAAAACAAGAATACTGCTGGTGTTTATCCTGATTCCAGTATGCGCTTTCTTGATTATCAGCCTGCTTGGATTGATAAATCTTAAAAACATGGCCGGATTTGCAATCGCGTCCGGCGAGACTTTGGGAAGAAATGCGATCAGAGACAGCAAACGCGCGATGTATAAAGAGTCCAAAGACGAACTGGAGATTCTGGCGGCGGAACAGGCTTTGATAACAGATATGCATCTTAATAGAATTGCGGCGGAAACCCGGAATATCGCCAGTTTGTATTACGATTTGCTGGCTAAACCGGAAATGAGCAGAAATCCACTGATGAGGAAAATTAAAATTGATGCAGTTTCTGACGAATTTTCGCCGTTCAGCATCGCTCCCGGCGCAGAGCCGTCGAAAATAAGCGGGGATATAGAATTGCTGTCAACAATGTATAATTCCATGAAATTCATTTACGTCTGCAATTCCAGCGCTGAAGCCATCGGAATCGCCACCTCGAACGGGGTTTACCTGGGGTATGCATGGTATCCAATGCCGCGTGATTTCGATCCTTGCAGCAGGGAATGGTATAAAAGGGCAGTGAATGATCCTGGCAAGAACGTATGGTATGGCCCGTATAAATCGGCATCCACGCGGGATGATGTAATTACCTGTTCAAGAGCGGTGATGAAGAACGGACTTGCGGTTGCGGTCGTTATGTCGGATATCTCTCCCCAAACTATATCCGAGGATTTGATTGTCGGTTCCGAGAATGCCGGGGATGCGTTTATCGTGGATCACGCCGGCTGTATCATTGCCAGAAATGGAGTATCTGATAAACAGGCGCTCTGGAATTCCGGCGACAAGGCGGAAGGGCGTTACGGCGAGGACTTGATTGACGCCATGATCGCACGGCAGAAAGGCGTCAAACGTTATATCAGGGATGGCAGAGTATATTATATCGGCTTTGCGCCGCTGTCGTCTATTGCTTGGAGCGTCGGAGTAATAATGCCGGAAGCCGCGATTCTAGCTTCATCGTTTGCCACTCAAAGAAGCATTGAAACAGAATCAAAGAAATATAACGCTTATATTGATGATTATATCAGCAGAACGCGGCTGGCTTATTCCGGAATCGGTTTGTCGATTTTTATTGTTATCACGGCCCTGGCAGTATACGTCTCCAGGCGGTTGCGCAGGTCCATTACAGTGCTGGAGAATGGAGCCGCAGCGATTGGCAGCGGTCAATTAGGGGTGAAAATAAAACTTAAATCAGGCGATGAATTTCAGGAACTGGCGGAAGCGTTCAATACCATGGGCGGCAACCTTGAGCGGCATATCAATAACATTGCGGAGAATCTCTCGGAACAACAGCGGATCGAGCGGGAATTGGCGGTTGCAGCGCAAATACAGCAATCAATGCTGCCGCGAAAATTTCCGGCGTTTCCGTACAGAAACGAATTTGATGTTTTTGCCTCAACAGTTTCCGCGCGGGATGTTGGCGGGGATTTCTATGACTACTTCTTTATTGATGCCAACCGGCTATATTTCTGCATTGGCGATGTTTCAGGCAAAGGAATTCCGGCCGCCATGTTTATGGCAAAAGCCAGGGCGCTGTTCCGTTACGAGGCGCTTTCCGGCATTTCGCCTGATCAGATACTTGCCAATGTCGGCAACGCATTGGAGAAGAATAATTTATCCTGTATGTTTGCCTCTGCAATCTGCGCAATTCTTGATGTTAAAACCGGTGAAATGATTTTTGCCAATGCCGGACACAATCCGCCGCTGATTTATGACGGGGAGGCATTTGGATACATCACTCTTGAAAGCGCGTTAGTCATCGGCGGCATCAGACAGGAAAAATCAGCATTTAAAATTCAGCGCCTTGAACTTAATAAAGGGGATATACTTTTCATGTATACCGATGGCGTAAATGAAGCGATGAATTCATCTGATGAAGAATATGGGACTGAACGTCTTCAGCATGACTTGAACATCATGGCCGGGGCAAATCCGAAAGAGATTATTGACTATATAAGCAGTAAAGTGGCATCCCACGCCAATGGCGCAGCGCAGTCTGACGATATCACCATGCTCGCCTTGAAATTCCAGGGCTGAACCATGAAGCATGAAGTACTTTTTCTGGAAATAAATTCTTCCTACTCCCACTCCATGCTTTCCTATGGATTATTACGGACTTTTACCAGCATGATGCTGCCGGAATGGCATTGGCGGCATCTGGATGCGACAATAAAAACCGGCGAGGACGACCTGCTGAATAAGATTATTGAATTTGCGCCTGATGTAATCGCCGCAACCGGTTACCTCTTTAATATTGAATATCTTTGCCGGATTCTGGAGACATATTCAAAGGCGGTTCCGGAAGCTAAAATTTTTCTTGGCGGCCCTGAATTCCTTGGTGATAATGCAGATTTCCTGATGAATCATCAATTCATAAACGGGGTTATCCGGGGTGATGAAAGCTCTTTCTATCTGCTGCTCGAAAATCTGCCCCGGCGTGAAGGCTGGTGTGATATTCCTGGATTGTGCTATATGCATGACGAAACTTATTTTGATAATGGCATCGCGCACTATTCAGGCAGTCTTGATGAGTTGCCGTCACCCTACGCGAAAGGCTGCATTCACGCAGGCAAACCTTTTTATCAGCTTGAAACTTCACGCGGCTGCATCGGCAAATGCACATTCTGCACCAGCGCAAAATCAGACGGGGTTGCCTATTATTCACTGAACAGGGTTAAATCTGATCTTGAATGCATCCGGCAGGCAGGCATCCGGGAAATACGACTGATTGACCGCACCTTCAATGACGATTCAAAACGCGCGATTGAATTGCTGAAAATGTTTTATGCTGATTTTCCGGATTTTAAATTTCATCTTGAGATTAATCCGGCAATGCTGACGGAACCGCTGCTGGCATCTTTAAAACAGGCTCCGCACGGCATGCTGCATATAGAATTAGGAATACAGACGCTCAATGCGGCGTCACTCAAGGCGATCAGACGACCGGCTTCAAGCTCAAAATCACTGACCGGATTGAAACAACTTGTCAGATGCAGAAATTTTGAAATACATGCGGACTTGATTGCCGGACTGCCCGGACAGACCTTTGATGATGTTCTTGCCGATATTGAAGAACTGATTAATATTGGCCCGCAGGAAATACAGCTTGAGAAATTAAAATTCCTTCCAGGAACTGTTTTAAGGGAAACTCCTCCGTCCGGAACTGTTTTTAACATAAATCCGCCTTATGAAGTATTTTCAACATCAGGAATCAGCGAGTCTCAATTCATTGCCGTTAAACAACTTTCCATTATATTGGATGGATGGCACAATACGAAACAGTTGAACAGCCCGTTCGTGCTTGCCTGCCGCATAATTGACGGGTTCATGCTGAAATTTATCACTTTTCTGGAAAATGAAAAATATTTTGCAGGGCAGGGCAGGGAGGCACTGGAAAAACGCTTTGAACTGCTGGAGAAATTCGTGGAAGATGACAATTTGCAATTGCAGCTTCTGAGATTCTGCCGTCTAGCCGCAGGGTTGCCGGTTTCGAACGAGCATCTGCTTGTAATAAAAGATGCGCAAGGAAAAAAACTGAACGTAATCTGGAATAAAGACATTGACCGGAAATACCGGATTGGCAAATATTTTCAGACCGATTTTGACTATAATGTCGGAGATTTATGGTTGAATCCAGGCGCCGTTATCAAATCCGGCAGAAAAACGTATCTATTCGGTCTCTACTATGGCAGAAATCCGGCGAAAATCGCCGAGATTATTTCCTGAACGCGATAAATAACTGGATTTATTTTGTCTGACACGGCTCTTGACGCCGTTAAAGTTTGCTTTCCCCTGTATGTCCTATATATTCCTTATATCAGCGTTGTGCGCGGTACTCAACCAAAGGAAGGGGAGAATATGAAAAAGTTGTTCGCAATCTGGATTTTTATCGGAGTTTGCGTTCTTGGCGTACCTATGGGCGCGGCTGAACAAGCAACAACTACTGAGGTTCCGGCAGTTGCGACGCAACCAGCGGCGGCGCCATCGCAAAAAACGGAACAGCAATACGAAAGTCTGAACAATCCTGTATTATGTTTCGGACGAGGGCTTGTCAATGTGTCCACCTGCTGGCTGGAGATTCCGCGCTGCGTCATTTACGATAATGCCGCAATTCCTTTTTTCGGCGTGATCGTGGGTATTCCGGAAGGCGCTCTCTTCACTGTAGCCAGAGCATTAACCGGGGTTGCTGATATCGTCTCTTTCGGTTTTATCGGCAATGCGATGTACGGACGGAGTTATCCTGATTTCATATGGGACGCCAACTGGATGCCGCCGGAAAAGAACAAGAAGTAAAGGTTGGTTATAAGAATATACGAACTTTATAGCTTATTCTTTTATGCGTATCTGTCTGACTTGTCTTTTGAATTCAGTCAGCTTAAAGTTTTAGCGGTCGGGTGTTTTTTGCGGGATTCCATCCAACTCCACCTCGGAATCCATGGTTTTAAACCAGACTTGTTCCTGTGGAAGAGAAACAGCGCGGACGTTAAAAAAAGCGACATCCCGGCTGTCTTCTATTTCAGCCACCCCGGTCCACTTCTCACATTCCGGGTTCACCCATTCGACGCAGAGTTGCGCAGAGGAAAAACCGGGAATGTTTAACGCAAAAGGCGCAGATGGCGCGAAGTGAAAACCGGGGAAATGTTA
>JBAWXM010000088.1:0-16584 GCA_037144075.1 Lentisphaerota bacterium
AGAACATGAAGGTAATGAAGTAAACCCCGGGAACGCCGCTCTCCGTAGCGGCATTATTGATTTCGCCGTTCCGGCGACCAACGCCTCGCCGTTGGATCACGCCCGGCGAGCCGCCGGTGGCGAGTAAGGGAAACAATTTTTTGTTTGCAGGGGAAACCTTGACAGTTCAAGGTTCCCCCTTGCATCCCTCCTCCAAAACTTTCTTTGACGGATGAAATGACGGATAGTAGTACGGAGACCACAGAGAACAGCCAGTTTTATCCCGCAGGGCGGGATCAGATAATACATTGAGTCAGTGTATTTTATGCGGATTCCCCGCATAAATACGCTGACTCAGGTTTTTCCTCCGTGTCCTCTGTGAACTCTGTGGTAAATCTGAGTTTTCCTTTCTTGCGTGCTTTTTGTTCTTCATGGTGAAACGGTTTTTCTTATCTGAGAGTGTTTCCTTCAATCGCAAGCGAACCCTGGATCGTGCGGATACGGTTGATCCGGCGCAGCCGGACTGCTTTCGCTGCATCTTCAAGCACCGAAAGCCGACCGACCAATTGGGATATTTCAGCAATAAGCGAAATCATCGCAGGAGTGATTTCAAAAGGCGGAATGTATTTTGCGCTCATACCGTCTCCGCTTTTTTCAGTGATAATGAGTAATTTGCAGCGCTCAATTTCATTTCAAACTCCCTTTCACAGTAAATTAACATGCAACCGTCAATGGTCTGCCTGAAAACAGCAGTTGAATGATGCAAATTTAAGATGAAATTCTTGCAGAAGAATTACGAAAGAAGTGAAATCAATCTCCAAATCGCACTGCCGTAATTTTTTTACGGCTGGTATTGATTTTTATAAAAATCGATATATACTATAATTATGTTGCAGATGGAAAATAATTTATAAAATACGGAATACGCAAATGTTACAAAAATTTCAGGTTAAAAATTTTAAAAACTTCAAAGAGAATTTTGTCTTTGATTTAGCAAATGTAAAAAACTATGAATTTAACTCTGAATGTATCAATGATGGCACTGTAGCAAAAGCATTGATCTATGGACCGAATGGTTGTGGGAAATCAAACCTTGGCCGCGCTATATTTGATATAAAAACACATTTGACAGATGACAAAATAGATACCATTTATTCTCAAAATTATCTCAATGCGGAAAGCACTTCTGACTATGCTGAATTTATATTTACGTTTAAATTTGGAAATAGTATTCTTGAGTATTCCTATGGCAAAAAGACCGTTAATAAAATTGTTTATGAAGTATTAAAAATTGACGATAAAAGAGTTATTTCATTTGATAGAAGTAAAGATAATCTTGCATATATAGATTTAGAAGGTGCAGAATCGTTAAATCGAAATTTAGGCAATAGTGATTTATCTGCAGGGAAGGACAAGAACATTCTGACGACAGTTAACGCTGGGGATGATTTATCGGTAGTCAAATATGTAAAAAACAATACTGTTTTAAAAAATAATAGTGTGAATCAAGTTTTAAAAACGTTTTTTAAGTTTGTTGAATATATGGATTTTTTCAGGACTACAGATTATTCGGAAGCATCAATACTTATTGATTCTGTAGCTCTTAGGCGAAGGGAAAAAGACTTGGAAAAGTTTGAACATTTTTTGAACGATGAAGTATTTGTTAAATGTAAATTAACAATTATAAAGATTGGCGATGAAGAAAAATTAGCTTTTGATTTTGGTAATAAAAAAATTACTTTTTTTGAAAATGCATCAACAGGCACTATTAGTCTTACAGCACTATATCTTATTTTATCAATTTTGAATGGAAGATCGGAAATAATAGCACTAGAAAAGAAGCTCAAAGAAAAACAAGGCAAAAAATTAGAATCTGTTGCTTTTTTCCCTTTTGTTTTTATTGACGAATTTGATGCGTTCTATCATTACGCCGCAGCTAAATCTATAATTAAAACATTAAAAAATATCAAATGCCAAGCTATTTTAACAACTCACAACACAAACATAATGTCTAATGATCTGTTGAGGCCTGATTGCTATTTTATTATGAGCAATACTGGCATTAAGCCGATTTACAGTTTTACTAATAAAGAATTGCGTGAAGCTCATAACATTGAAAAAATGTATAGGGCTGGAGTTTTCAATGAGTGAAAAAATACTGTTCGTTTTAGAAGGAGAAAATACTGAAAAACAAATTCTTGATAATATCAAGAAAAGATTTTTTACCAATAAAAAAGAGGTTATCTTTTATGTAACTTATAACGCTGAAATCTATCAGTTGTGGGAAGAAATGAAAGATGATGATTTTTTAGATTTGTTAGATGTCCTCAAGGAAAGAAGCGAAGAAAATCGTACCAGTTTGAAAGAACTTAAAAAAGATGATATTTCTCAAATATATCTTTTCTTTGATTATGATGGACACGCCACAAAAGCTTCTGATGATGTAATTCAAAAAATGCTGGAATATTTTAATAATGAAACTGAAAGTGGAAAGCTTTATATAAGTTATCCGATGGTTGAAGCGCTGAAAGATTTAGACGATGAATATTGTTTTAAAGATAAGATAGTGTTAGCCAAGCAAAATATTGGATATAAGACGCAAGTTGGGCTAAATAAGAAATATCAGGATTCAAGAAAGATAGAAAAATCTGATTGGCATTTTATAATTCTAGAAAATTCTAAAAAAGCAAATTTCATTGTTAATAACAATTATACTGAACCGGAAGATATAATTCTTCAAGATTCAATATTTGCAGGGCAGTTGGAACGATTCATAAAACCGCACAACAAAGTTGCTGTTCTAAGCGGATTCCCGCTTTTTCTGGCAGAATATTACGGCAAAGATTTATATAATCATCTAACCGTTTAAATCAATCCATTACGATTCTTTGTTATTTTTTTAACTTCTGCTCTTGACTTTTATTGAAAGAGACGCTTTTTTAATAGTAGCGATTAAAAATTTATTCAGGAAGTTATATACGATCATGATAAACAGAAGCTCATACAACTTTGTTGGTTGGTGGCGTAACACGCGGTTCAATCCGTAGCTTCTGTTGTGCTCTGATTAATGAATTACAACTGCGGATTGAACAATTATTCAATCCGCAGTTTTTTTTTAAACGTAAAGTTAAGACAAAATATAGAATAATAGAGGACAATAAAATGTATAAGCCGGACTTCGAGGAATTTAAAAGTTACTGTTCAAAAGGCAATATCGTCCCGGTATTCCGGGAATACCTGGCCGACATGGACACCCCGGTATCAGTATTAAACCGTTTCGCCGATAACAAACACGTTTTCCTGCTGGAGAGCGTTGAGGGCGGCGAACGCTGGGGCCGGTACTCGTTTCTCGGGGTAAACCCTTTTGCGCTGTTCAAAGTGCAGGACGGGAAAGCCATACTCCGCAGGAACGGGCAGGACGAAGTTCTGGAAACGCCGGAAGGCCCGCTGATGGCTTTGCGCAAAGTCATTGCGCAGTATAAACCGGTGGAAATGCCGGGGCTGCCGCGTTTCTTCGCCGGGGCCATCGGCTATATCGGGCATCACACGGTCAACGAGTTTGAGCGGCTCCCCGCCCCAAAAAAAGCATTGAAGCAGCCGACCGCGCATTTCATCCTGACCGACCAGGTAATTATTTTCGACAACGTCCGGCACACCATCAAAATCGTGGCCTGCGCGAGGCTGGATGAACATCCGGACCCGAAAGAGGCCTACGACACCGCCTGCGCCGGAATCGCCGAGATCGAAAAGGTGCTGCGTTCTCCGGCGCCGGTGCTGACTACGGCGGAACCGGCGGTTTTCGAGGAGAACTCGATGAGTTCGAATATGACTAAAGAAGACTATTGCGACATGGTGCGGAAAGCCAAAAAATATATTGAAGACGGCGACATCATCCAGGTCGTGCTCTCCCAGCGCTTCTCGACTAAACTTACGGTAAAGCCGATCCAGTTATACCGTGCGCTGCGCCTGATCAACCCCTCCCCCTACACGTTCTTCCTGAAATTCGACCATAATCAGATACTGGTCGGGTCATCGCCGGAAGTCATGGTGCGGCTGAACAACCGCACCGCCGAACTCCGTCCGATTGCCGGAACCCGTCCGCGCGGCAAAGATGAACAGCAGGACCACGAACTGGCGGACGAACTGCTGAAGGATGTCAAGGAACGCGCTGAACACCTGATGCTGGTGGACCTGGGCAGAAACGACCTGGGCCGCGTCGCCGCGCCGGCCAGCGTCCAGGTCAGGGATTTCATGACGGTGGAACGCTACTCCCATGTCATGCATCTGGTCTCAAATATCGAAGCTCAGCTGCGCGATGATAAAGACGCGTTCGACCTGATCAAAGCCACTTTCCCGGCCGGCACGCTCAGCGGCGCGCCGAAAATCCGGGCGCTGGAGATCATTCATGAACTGGAACCGGATTCACGGGAAATCTACGGCGGGGCCGTGGGTTATTTCGGCTTTAACGGCAATATGGACACCTGCATCACCATCCGCACGCTGGAAATTGACGGCGACAAGGTTTCAGTGCAGGCCGGAGCCGGAATCGTCTATGACTCCGACCCGGAAACCGAATATATGGAAACCCGGCATAAAGCCCGCGGCATGTTCAAGGCAATAGCGCTGGCCGCCGCCAACCTGGAAATGTGATAAGGAGGAAATGAGAAATGATATTAATGATAGACAATTACGATTCGTTCACCTACAATCTGGTGCAGTATTTCTATATGCTTGAACAGGATGTGGCAGTCAAAAGAAATGATGAAATTACTGTAGATGAAGCGATTGCCATGAATCCGGAATTCATTGTGATTTCGCCCGGCCCCGGGCGCCCGGCCGACGCCGGAATCATCATTCCGCT
The DNA here is from genome assembly GCA_037144075.1 of Lentisphaerota bacterium. Lineage (GTDB taxonomy): Bacteria > Verrucomicrobiota > Lentisphaeria > Victivallales > Victivallaceae > CAIPAT01. The sequence goes on from JBAWXM010000088.1 coordinate 4,841, forward strand.
GATAAAAGCCTGCGCCGGAAGAATTCCGCTGCTCGGCATCTGCCTGGGGCATCAGGCCATCGGCGAAGCTTTCGGCGGCAATATCATCCATGCCAAAGCCATCATGCACGGCAAGGTTTCCGAGGTAGTTCATGACGGCAAAGGCCTGTACAAAGGGCTTTCTTCGCCGCTGAAAGCCGTGCGATATCATTCGCTGGCAATCGACGAGGCAACCATTCCGGCATGTCTGGAGATCGCCGCCAGAACCCAGGATAATGAAATCATGGGCGTCAGGCACAGAGAGCATCTGATCGAAGGCATTCAGTATCATCCGGAATCAATTCTTACCCCGACCGGCAAACGCCAACTGGCGAATTTCATTGAAGAAGTCAAAACCGCAAAAGGGAACTGAACATGATGACCGGAATGCTTGAAAAACTGCTGGCCGGGAAAAACCTGACCATACAGGAGATGAGCGAAGTCATGAATGCAATGATATCCGGCATTCTGACTCCGGCGCAAACCGCCGGATTTCTCATGGCGCTGCGCATGAAAGGCGAGACCATTGACGAGGTCGCCGGCGCAGCCATGTCCATGCGCAAACACGCTTCATTCATCAATACCGGAGCTGAAAATGTCGTGGACACCTGCGGCACCGGGGGCGATAAAGCGAATACTTTCAACATCTCGACCACCGCGGCTTTCGTCGCGGCCGGGGCCGGGGTCACGATTGCCAAACACGGCAACCGCAGCGTTTCCAGCCAATGCGGTTCTGCCGATGTGCTGGCGGCAGCCGGATTCAACCTGGATGTGGAGCCGGAAGTGATGGAACAGTGCATCCAGGAAAACGGCATCGGTTTCCTGTTCGCTCCGAAAATCCATCCGTCCATGCGCAATGTCGCCGCCATCCGCAGGGAACTCGGCGTCAGGACGATATTCAACATGCTCGGGCCGCTGACCAATCCGGCCGGGGCCACCGGCCAGATACTCGGCGTATATTCACCGGTATTAACCGAGATGTTCGCCCATGTTCTCCAGCAGCTCGGCGTGAAACGCGCCATGGTGGTTCACGGCCAGGACGGCCTGGACGAGATCACCTGCACCGATTCAACCCGCGTGACCGAATTGCGCAACGGCGTAATTAAAACCTATGAATTGTTCCCGGATATGCTTATCGGCGAAACATTCAGCGCGGAATCGCTCAAAGGCGGCGGGCCGGAGCAGAACGCAAAAATTCTGCTGGACATCCTTTCCGGCAGACTGTCCGGCGGTCCCAGGGCGGTAACGCTGCTCAATGCAGCCGCCGCAATTATCGCCGGCTGCAAAGCGGACACCATGGAGGAAGGACTGAAACTCGCAGAACAATCCATAGATTCCGGCGCGGCGCTGGAGAAATTTGAAACCATGATAGAGGCCAGCATAAAATGACTATTCTTGACAAAATAATTGACAGAAACCGCGAAGCGCTGGAAGTGCGCAAAAAAACCATCCCGGAGGAAATGCTTATTGAGCAGACGCTGACAATGCCGCCGGTCAAAGATTTTGCCGCGGCGATAAGCCGCAGAGACCGGTTTAATATCATTGCCGAACTGAAAAAAGCTTCGCCGTCAAAAGGCTTGATCCGTGAAGACTTCGTGCCGGAAATACTCTGCATGGAACTGGAAAGAAATGGGGCGGCGGCGCTATCCGTCCTCACTGAAGAATTTTTCTTTCTCGGCTCGCCGGTATATCTTAAAAAAATCGCGAAACTGGTCAAAATACCGGCGCTGCGTAAAGATTTCATTTTCGATCCTTACCAGATTTACGAGGCCAGAGCGCTTGGCGCGGATGCCGTCCTGCTGATCGCCGCCGCGCTCGACGAGCATAGTTTCAACAACCTTTACCGCACCGCAAAAAACGTCGGGCTGCATGTGCTGGCGGAAATCCACAACCGTGAGGAACTGGAGCGCACAGTGCGTTCCGGAGCAAAAATAATCGGCATTAACTGCCGTGACTTGAAAACGTTCCAAACCGACATCGGAGCCACGGAAGAACTGCTGGCGGCCATTCCGGATGACCGGATCAAGGTAGCCGAAAGCGGCATCAAAAATCATCATGACATAGTCCGTCTGAGCGGACACGGAGCGGATGCGTTTCTAATCGGCGAAACTTTAATGCGGGCGGCGTCGCCCGGAGCCGAACTGAAGAAAATGCTTGAGGGCTGAAAATATGAACTTGAAACTGAAAATTTGCGGATTGACCAATGCCGCTGATGTCCAGGCGGCCATCGACGCCGGAGCCGACTATATCGGGTTCGTCCTGTATCCGCTATCGCCGCGTTTCGTCAGTCCGGCAAAGGCCCGAGAACTGATTAAGAAAGTGCCGCGAAAAATTAAAAAAGTCGGAGTGTTTGTAGATTCCCCGCCGAACCAGATAGTCGAACTTATGGAATTCTGCGGGTTCAATATCGCCCAGCTCCACGGGGAGGAATCAGCCGGCGACGCGCTGGAAATCGGCAGCGAAAGAGTCTGGAAAGCTATGGCCTTGAATACCGCTGAAGATATTGAACTCGCGGCAAAATTCCCGGCAGCGGCGATTCTGGCCGACTCAATCGGACCGGCACAACGCGGCGGCACCGGCAAGAAATGCGACTGGACGCGCGCGGCGGAAGCCGCCGGACGATTCAAACTCATCCTGGCTGGCGGCATCAATCCGGAGAATATCGCGGATGCGGTAAAGTCAGTGAAACCGTTCGCGGTGGACGTATGCAGCGGAGTCGAAGCCTCCAAAGGAATCAAGGATCACCGGAAAATACTGGAACTGGCAGCAAAGCTTAGAAGCATAAAAAAATAAGGATATTTAAGATGAATCAAAAAGGACATTACGGAATATACGGCGGACAGTATGTGGCGGAAACGCTGATGCCTGCCCTGACCGAACTGGAAACCGCTTACATCAAATGCAAAAGCGATCCGGAATTCCAGCGGGAATTTAATGAATACCTGACCGATTACATCGGGCGGGCGTCGCCGCTGTATCATGCTAAAAGACTTTCTGAACACTGCGGCGGCGCAGCCATCTATTTGAAGCGCGAAGACCTCAACCACACCGGGGCGCATAAGGTCAACAACACCCTGGGACAAGCGCTGCTGGCCAAGTTCATGGGCAAAAAACGGCTGATTGCCGAAACCGGCGCGGGAATGCACGGCGTGGCGACCGCCACCGTCGCGGCGCTGTTCGGTTTTGAATGTGAAGTATTTATGGGCAGCGAAGACATCCGGCGGCAGGCCCCGAACGTCCAGCGCATGCTGACGCTCGGCGCGAAAGTCACCCCGGTTGATTCCGGGTCGGCAACTTTGAAAGACGCAATGAATGAAGCCTTGCGCAACTGGATATCCACAGTCGAGAACACCTTTTACGTTATCGGCACGGTTGCAGGCCCCCACCCCTACCCCGTAATGGTCAGGGATTTCCAGTCGGTCATCGGCATAGAGGCCAGAGAACAGATACTGGCAAAGACCGGCAGACTGCCGGATGAAGTTATCGCCTGCGTCGGCGGCGGCAGCAACGCCATGGGCATTTTTGCCGGATTCATCGCCGATAAAGAGGTGAAATTAATCGGAGTGGAAGCAGGCGGACAGGGCATTGACACCGCTTACCACGCCGCCAGCATCAACGCCGGCAGGGTCGGCGTGCTGCACGGCAGCAAGAGCTATCTGCTTCAGGACAAGCACGGGCAGATCAATCCCACCCACTCGGTTTCCGCCGGACTGGATTATCCCGGCGTCGGACCGGAACATTCTTATTTGAATGACATCGGCAGGGCTGAATATACCGTAATCAACGACAAAGAGGCGATTGAATCCTTCGATCTGCTGTCGCGCCTGGAAGGCATCATTCCCGCGCTGGAATCATCCCACGCGATCGCGGAAGCGGTCAGGCGGGCGCCGTCAATGTCCAAAGATAAGATCATCATTGTCAATCTGTCCGGACGCGGCGACAAAGACATGCAGAGCGTTCTGGAATTCAAACAACAAATGGCGAAAGAGGTAAAATAAATGAATCGCATTGCTCAGACTTTTAAAAAGTGCGCCGGTGAAAACCGCAAGGCGCTGGTAATATTCGTTTCAGCGGGCAATCCCGATCTGGCCACGACTGAAAAACTGATTATCCAGGCGGCGGAGGCCGGGGCCGACATCGTGGAACTCGGCGTGCCGTTTTCCGACCCGATGGCGGACGGTCCGGTGATTCAGGAAGCCAGCATGCGGGCGCTCCAGTCTGGAACCACCCTGGCTGACATCATCGCCATGGCTGCGCGCATCCGCAAAGTTTCCGCCGTCCCGCTGGTGCTGTTCTCATATTACAACGTGATTCTATCCTACGGGGTGGAAAAAGCCGCCGCCGACTGCAAGGCCGCGGGAATTGACGCCTGGTTGACGGTCGACGTGCCGTTTGAGGAATCCTCGGAAATAATTCCAGCGCTGGAGAAAAATGGGTTGTTCCTGATTCCGCTGGTAGCGCCAACCACGCCGGAAGACCGCGCCAGACAGATTGTCAAGGATGCCAAAGGTTTCGTTTATTATATCACTGTCGCCGGAGTTACCGGAGCCAGAAAACAGCTTTCGGTCAACCTTGAGGAACGCTTGAATGAGCTGAGAAAATTCAGCCCGGTTCCGGTCGTCGCCGGCTTCGGCATTTCCAGTCCGGAAATGGCGGCTAAAACTGCCGCCTGCGCCGACGGCATAGTGGTCGGCAGCGCTCTGGTGAAAATCATGAATGAAGCCGCAAATCCGGAAGCCGGCATCAGCAAGAGTCTGGAACTAATCCGCGGACTCGCTGCCGCGCTGAGAAAATAATACATGTGAGCGGGTTTTGCCAAAGCCGCCTTTTGAGCCAGTTTCGGCAAAACCTGGCCTGCTTGGATTTTTACTTGGATATTGGATATTTACCGCTTTGCGGGATCCCGGTTTACGGTACCGGATATTGGTTATTGGTCTCAGGTTTTAAGTTTTATTCTGCCTGACTCCTGACTCCCTGTCTTTTGGGTTGCGGACAAAGCCCGCCTTAGGTTCTTAAGCTGCGGACTTTTGTCCCCTCCCCGCATCCGCTGAAAGTACCAAGGGGGCATTTTTCCTTTACCGGCTTCAAATTTTATTTTTCATATCCAGCAGCATTTCCAAATGGCTTTGCTCCTGCTTCGTTATTTGTTCAACCAGATCCCGGTAGGCGGTTCTGGTCAACATTCCGAATGCATTGATGAACTTGACGGAATCTTTCTCCAGCTTGACAGCCATGTCCAGCACTTCCTGCGGACTGGCGCAGGTCAGAGCATGCTGGATATCAAGATCAAACTTCTGATTAATGATCTCCCGCAGATAGTCCTGGGATTCGTCATCTATTCCGTCAAGTTCCGGCTCCGATTTTTCCAGTAAACGCTCATAGATACTGCGATGTATATTTTCCTGTTCCGCCAGCCTGGCAAAAAGCTGATTAATGAGCGGATTGGAATGCTTCGCCGCCAGCGCGGAATAAAATTCAGCACCGCATTTTTCCAGTTCGATCATGTTGCTTATCAGATCGACAACGCCATAGTTAATACTCATACCGTCTATCCTTGTTATACTCTATAAGGTTGAAATTTTAACTTAACCGGCTGCGCCGGGACTTTAACCACAAAGACACAAAGGCACAAAGAAATGCATTTTTTACCACGAAAAACACGAAAAGGCACGAAATAGAAACAAAAAAACGGAGTCATCGGATGATTGCGTGGAATGCAATCATCCGCTGACTTGTATTTCTTATTTCTTCATTTCTACTATTTTTTTCGTGCCTTTCGTGGTTAAACATGTATTCCATCCATGGGAAAACGGCTTTTCTTATCCTGTCTATCCTGTCTATCCACGCCTACGGCGGGCAATCCCTGTTAAAATACAAATTCCTATACGATAAATTTAAAATAGCTTGCGAATATTTTGAGCATTGGTTCGTATTCCTGGAGGCTGCCGATACCGGGCTATCGAAGGTCTCTAATAGTGCGAATCCAAACTCGAAAGATCGCCATCCCGCAGATGCGGGACAATTGCCTTGCGTCCGTATTTTTCCGTTCCTTCTTCAGGCGATGCGGGTATATCGGATTGAAAAAAAAACCAAACCACAATCCTGCTCGTTTATTTCTAAATTTTCAGCCATACATAGTATCGGTTGATAAAATGGTTCCTGCAAATCCCGGAACTTTGCAGCCGCGGGATTTACAGAAGTATCAGCTCCTTACTTGCCTGCCATCATCGCGGCGACATCGCTGTCGGCGTCGGAGATGAGCTTGATGTTGAATTTTTCCACCAGAACTTTGGCGACGTTCGGCGACAGGAACGCCGGAAGCGTCGGTCCCAGACGGATGCCTTTGACGCCCAGCGCCAGCAATGCCAGCAGCACAGCCACGGCTTTCTGTTCATACCAGGCGACGTCGAACGATATCGGCAGTTCATTAATGTCGTTCAGCCCGAATACTTCCTTCAGCTTCAGCGCGATTACCGCCAGCGAATAACTGTCGTTGCACTGTCCGGCATCGAGCACCCGCGGGATTCCGCCGATGTCGCCCAGATTCAGCTTGTTATAACGGTATTTGGCGCAACCGGCAGTCAGGATCACCGCGTCTTGCGGCAGTTTGGCCGCGACATCGGTGAAGTAGCTGCGGTCTTTCTGTCTGCCGTCGCAGCCAGCCATGACGATGAACCGCTTGATCGCGCCGGATTTGACCGCCGCCACGACTTTATCCGCCAGCGCCAGCACCTGGTTATGGGCGAAGCCGCCGATGATCTCGCCGTTTTCAAGCTCTGTCGGAGGCGAACAAGTCTTCGCCAGCGCAATTACTTCGGAGAAATCTTTCATATGACCCGGTTTGCGTTCAGCCAGATGCTTGACTCCTGGATATCCGGCCATGCCGGTAGTGAAAATACGGTTTTTATAAGAATCTTTTACCGGAATGATACAGTTAGTTGTCATCAGAACGGGGCCGTTGAATGAGTTGAAATCCTCATTCTGATGCCACCATGAACTACCGTAGTTACCGACCAGATGACTGTATTTTTTGAGTTTCGGATAATAATTGGCAGGCAGCATTTCGCTGTGGGTGTAAACATCCAAGCCAGTGCCTTCGGTCTGCTTCAGCAGGTCTTCCATGTCGCGCAGATCGTGACCGGAGATCAGGATGCCGGGATTGCCGCGGACGCCGGTTTTGACTTTGGTGATTTCCGGATTGCCGTAGGCGCCGGTGTTGGCGGCGTCAAGCGTCGCCATGGTTAGCACTGCGGAGTTTCCTGCTTCCATTACCAGCGCGACCATTTCATCTACAGACAGATCTTTAGTGGTTGACGCCAGCCCTTTGACCAGAAACTGATATATGCGGTCATCTTCCTTATCGAGCACGGCGGCGTGGTCGGCATAGGCGGAAATGCCCTTCATGCCGTAAATCAGCAGTTCGCGCAATGAACGGACATCTTCATTTTCAGAGCTCAACACTCCGACTTTTGCATTCTTGGCTTCCATTGCCGCCAGTGTATTGCCGCTCCAGACCACTGAATCATGCGGTTTGGACGGCATACTGTCCTGATATTTCTCCTTCAGACCGTCTCTGATATGCTGCGCCTGCAAAATCATGGTCGCAATGCGGTCAGTATCGAAATTGGCGTTGGTTATGGTTGAAAACATCGCCTGGGTGAGAAACTGCCCGACTGATTTCTCGACCGGCTGCCCGGACGCTTCGACGACCAGGGCAATGCCTTTCAAGGTGTACATCAGCAAATCCATCATATTGGCGGTGTCCGCTTTTTTCCCGCACATGCCGGCCGCCATTGTGCAACCGGTGTTCCTGCAAGTTTCCTGACATTGATAGCAAAACATACTCATAATAATACCTCTTCTTCTTTTTTTGTTATTAAACTCTAGACTTGCTTGTATCAGAATGCAAATTCCAAACTCAAATACTCCACCTCAAATAACCTCCATTTTAAAATTTTGTTAGTTAATAATAACTAACATAGTTATTGTAAAAAAAACATTCTGCTTATTTATTGCCATGCAGCAGTTTTAATTCCGCGTCCCATAGCTTGCGGCCTTCCTCCTCCAGATCGAAGCGGAATCCGCTCAGCGTCCACTGCTTTATCAGCAGCCGCACCGGGCCGAAAATGATCCGGAACAGCGTAAGGCTGTCAATGTCGGTACGAATGCTGCCGTCAAGCCTGCCTTCATCGATAATTCCTTGAATGATGTCTTTATGCTCATGCATGATTTTCATCACTTTTCCGGCCAGTCGCTCGTCATCCTGGAACAGCTCTTCCGCGAACATAACCTTTGCCAGATTGGGATTGGCGCTCATCCTGGCAAAACGATCGAAAATGAATGCTTCCAGTTTTGCGGGCGGCGGCAACTTTTGTATAGCAGTCCGCTGGAGTATGTCGGATGACATATCTTCAAAGGAATCCAGCAGGGCATAAAGAATATCAAATTTACTCTCGAAATGACGATAAATCGCCGGTTCGGTAATCCCCAGCTTACCTGCGATATTTTTAATCGTCAAGTGCTGAATACCGGAGTCCGCAATCAGTCCGATCGAAGCATCAATGATTTCCTGTTGTCTGCCCTTTAACTTCATCAATCAATCCCATGTTAGTTAATAATAACTAACATAACTCCGGTTTTTTATTCTGTCAATGCTTTTCATGAAAAATTCAGCAAAATACTTTAACGCAAGGAGTCAGCAGCAGAGTATACTGACATTTCAGCAAATTGCAGAGTTCAGAAAAGGCTAACGCAAAATTACGAATATAAAAATTAAAAAGCGTCCGGACAAATAATAATCCGGACGCTTGCATTTATAACTGCTCAAATCAAAGAACGATTATTGCGGCTTGTTCCCGCCTTGCGGTTTGTCTCCGCCTTGCGGTTTGTTTCCACCTTGCGGCTTGTTTCCACCTTGCGGTTTGTCTCCGCCTTTGCGTCCTTCGCCACGTTTTTCTTTTATTTTGTCTTTGGCAGTTTTGATCTGTGCATCTATAGCGCTGGTATCGGCAGCGGCATCTTTTTCGAGCAATGCCTTTTTATCAGCGTCGAGTTTCACTATCTCTTTATCAGCGGTAAGTCTCTGCTCCAGTTTGGCAATAAGTTCCTTATCCGGAGCCTCTTTGGCTTTTTCAGCTTCAAGTCTCTTTGTGATCATTTCCATTCTGGCTTTAGGGTCCATCTGGACTCTGCCACCCTTTTTAGCTTCCGGCGCAGCTTGAGCTTCGTCAGCCGCAAACACCAGACCAGTAACCGACATGACCAAAACAGCGAGCGCTAATTTCAACATGCGTTTCATAATATAATACCCTTATTTTTTGTCAGAGTTATTTCTGGCAATTAAAATATAAACGTTTAATGATGTAATTTTAGTGTATTTAAATTTAAAATTATTCAAAAATATCTTTTATCTCAGCTATCTTATGATACTCCTTTTTCGTCCGCCATGTTAAGGATTATGAGAATATCATTAGATATTCACTTCCATATTTGATTTTAAAAAATACCTATTTATCTTAGGACTAAACTAACTAAAAACAGGGGGTATTATGATGAAAAAAGTATTAACTATCGTTTTAACCATGGTCGCAGTATGCTGCCTGGCCGAAAAAGCCGCAGTAAGAATTGACCTTGACGGATCACAAAACAAGATTGAACTGAAGCCGGATGTCTGCCAGAATGTTGTGATGGAAAATCCTGGCTGGATGGGTGACAAAAAGCAGTTCTACCTTAGCGCCATGAGTAAAGCCAGCGTCGGCAGCTACTGGAAAGAATTCTTCATAAGTTTCATCCCGCAGCAGGACGGCAAAGTCAGGCTGGTGCTGATGGGACCATGGTACAAGCCGGAAAATACGGAAAAGAACCTGCCGATATGGGTTGCCTATGACAATCTGGAAATCATGGGGGCCGAAGCGCAGAATACTGACTTCGAACTCGAAAGCGTAAATGGCATTTTCGACGGCTGGAGCGGCGACAAGGCCAATCTGGTAAAAAATGCAGCCGATGCACAATCCGGCAAAAACTACATAAAAGTCTGGCACAACTCTCCGTTTGTTCAGGAAATCACCGTGCATAAAGGCAAGCTCGTATCTATAAAGTTCAGCGTTAAAGCAATTGGCGATGACGGGGTGGTCGTGCCCTCTAATCTGTAAATCCGCGCCGGATAATTTTAATATTATGAGGTAATTTCAAAAGTAGTCAGAATTCAGGAGCCGGGAGTTCCCGCAGTGCGGGACTAGACTAACGTCCAGCAGTACATAAAACTGGACTTGAGTTAGAATTTCATTCTGGATTCTGTCTTCTGGATTCTGTCTTCTGGATTCTGGATTCTGTCTTCTGAATTCCCGCAAAACGCGAGTTTTGCAATTGGCTCTACATACACGGCAGTGAACATGACACTGCCGAGAACTGAAGTAAAAATAGAGAGGGCGGAAAGTATTACCCTTCCGCCCCCGGCCCCTTGCGGGAATATCTGAAGCAGGGATCGCTGCTGCCCCAATACGGCAAATAGCAACCCGGCGTTTTTATGCCTGATCTATCAGCAGATTATAAAATGCTTCATGGTCATGGCAATTAACCAGCAGACTTCTGAACGGCTCGTCTTTCAATCTGGAACTCAACTGGGAAAGCAGTTTAATATGCTGGGCATGCTGATCATCACGCGCCGCTATCATGAAAATCAGTTTCACTGGAATTGAGTCGAGACTTTCGTAATCACTTACGCCGCGACGCACCAGCGCCGCAGCCATGATAATATTCTTTACCGAACGCAGTCTGACGTGCGGAATCCCGATGCCCATTCCGATACCGGTACTCATCAACTGCTCCCGGTGGTAAATGCCTTCTTTCAACTCGGTCTTGCTTTTCACTTCCGGAGTTTCAGCCAGCAGGTCAATCAAATTGTTGAGTATCTCGGCTTTCGTCGCGGATTCAATCAAAACAATATTCTCTTTTCGTAGAACTGAATCAAACAGCAGCGGCACAAAATCCGACTGCTTATTCTTTTCACTTTTCAGGCGCTTATCTATCCATTCTTCAATATCCTGCCGCTTAAACCGCCACGATGTTCCAAATTTACCACAGGGAATCTCGCTCTTCTGCGCCCAGTCATAAACTGTGCGCTCAGAAACTCGAAGATGCTCCGCGACTTCTTCGATAGTCATTATTTCCGGTAAACTCATACTATTTTCTCCAGTTATATTTTATCCAAATTTAAACATACACAAGCAAATACATGAAAATATCGCAAACAACGACAATATACACCATTTACACGAAAAGTAAAGCATTTTACAGAAAACAACACAAAATAATAGCTTTTTCCAGCAATTCCGAATGAAATTACATCTGCATTTCAAATTGCCATATGTCAGAAATCCTGGAATGAGGTATCCGCGAGCACAAATGAAAACATGTTGCCGCCTTCTAATCCTCGGTCGAATCAACGCGAACTATTTTTCATTCGGAATTGCTGGCAAGATCATGGCATATAGAAAATAGGAGAATATGCCAGGCTCAAAGAATTTCCATAACGGCAGACTTGACTGCCGCATTATCCGGAATCTGCCGGTTATCCGGATTATTACTTGTGGAAATTCTGTTTCACGGCTTGAAAAATTGCGCCGTTAAGACTTATTATTGCATGATACAATATTAACCGCATGAATTTAAGAACCTGAAGTTTTCCTGAAAATTGAAATTTTAGTTCATGAAGCCCAGCGGAAAAT
>JBAWXM010000089.1:0-16465 GCA_037144075.1 Lentisphaerota bacterium
GGTTCGTATTCTGAGAGGCTGCCGATACCGGGGTATCGAAGGCCTCGAAGAGTGCTAATCCAAACTCAAAAGATCGCAATCCCGCAGTCGCGGGATGAATTTTCAACCGCGCAGAGTATAAATATAAACGGCTGACTGATAAAGAGAATATACCGGCTAAAACATTTTCCGCGGCAGTTATCGGAATCGACGCTTTTATGGCGGGATGGAAGCTTAAAATCAGGAGTGCACCATGTTCAAATCATGTGTCCGTGACAGACTGCAATGCTGTCACCCAAAAACCGCTATTAACTGATTTTTTCAGTATTCTGTCAAAAATATTGCTTTTCAAATTTTGATTTGCAGCCGTCTGCTTTATATTTAGGTGCGGCATATTTAAATATTAATCTGAAAGGCAGAATATGGAAGAAGCATATAAGTATAAACGGGTATTGATAAAATTGAGCGGCGAAGCTCTTAAAGGCGACAGTCTTACCGGCTTTTCCGCCCCTGCGGTAACTAGAATCGTGGAGCTGATTAAAAGCGTAATTGACAACGGAATTGAAGTGGCGCTGGTGATCGGGGCGGGAAATCTGTGGCGCGGGGTCAACGGCTCAACCCGCGGCATGGACCGCGTGACCGCCGACTATATGGGCATGCTGGCGACGGTGATGAACGCGCTTTGCGTGAAAGACGCATTTGATGCTGCCGGCATCGGGGCGGAAGTACAGACTTCGATCCCGATGGAACCGGTTGCTCCACGATACAACCGCGCCGCCGCGATTGCCGCACTGGAATCCGGCAAAGTGGTGATTTTCGCCGGCGGCACCGGCAGTCCGTTTTTCACCACCGACACGACTGCAGTGCTGAGGGCGCTGGAAACCGACTGCGAAGCGGTGTTGAAAGCGACTAAAGTTGACGGCATCTACACTGCTGACCCAATGAAAAACCCGGATGCGGTCAGGTATGAAGAAATCACTTATGAGGAAGCCTTAAGCAAGCAGTTGAAGATCATGGACTCGACGGCTTTCGCGATGTGCAGTGATAATAACCTGCCGATTATCGTATTCAACTTTTCCGACCCGGAAAATTTGGACAGAGTACTGCAGGGCGATACCAGTATAGCAACGATAGTCGGACGCTGAAGTTAACAATTAAAGGATAAAACCCTGTGATGAAAATTCATCCGACCGCGGCAATATCACCGGAAGCTAAAATCGGACGGAACGTCGAAATCGGCCCGTTCTGCGTGATCGAGGATCATGTGGAAATCGGCGATAACTGTTATATTGACGCTCATGTCAAGATTGCCCGGTATACTAAAGCCGGACAGGGATGCCGTTTTTATTTCGGGGCGCTGGTTGGCGAGGAACCGCAGGACCACCGCTTTCAAAAAGGCGCAATTTCCTATACTGAAATCGGCGAAGAGACCGTGATTCGTGAATACGTGACGATTCACCGTTCACCGTTTGAGAACCAGAAGACGGTCATCGGCAGTCATACGCTGCTGATGGCGTTTGTCCATGTGGGACACGATGCCTGCATCGGCAGTCACGTCACAGTGGCAAACCATACCGCGATTTCCGGCCATGTGCATATTGACGACGGCGCCGTATTGAGCGGCTATGTGCTGATTCATCAGTTCTGCCGGGTCGGCAGCCTGGCCATGGTCGGCGGCAGAACAATCATCACCCAGGACATTCCGCCTTACTGCATGCTGGCGGAAAACAACTGCATCTGCGGCCCCAACACTGTCGGACTGCGCCGGGCGGGGCTGCCGCCGGAACGCCGGGCGGCCATCAGACGGGCAATTAAAATCTACTTCTTCAGGGGATTAAACTCGAAAAATGCCTTTGCGGAAATAGCCAGGCAGGAAACCACGCCGGAAGTGGCGCAGTTTGTCGAATTCATTCAGGGAACTTCACGGGGTATTATGAACGGCGACCAGAACATGGTTTCCCAGAAAGACACTGCGGACAGCACCGAAGATATCTGATCGCGAATTGGTATGAGCTTATACCGCCACCGGGAGGCGGATGGTGAAAGTGCTGCCTTTGCCGACCGTGCTTTGCACTTCGGCGGAACCTTTATGCAATTGGGAGATATGCTTGACAATTGCCAGCCCCAGTCCTGTTCCGCCCAGTTTCCGGCTGCGCGCCTTGTCCACCCGGTAAAAGCGTTCAAAGAGCCTCGGCAGGTGTTCCTGGGCGATTCCGCAGCCGTCGTCGGATACGCTGATGAAAATGTCTTTGCCGGAAGCAATGACGCCGACCTGGATTTTAGTTCCCGGAAGATTGTATTTAATGGCGTTGTCAATCAAGTTCAGAATCGCCTGTTCAAGCAGTTGGGAGTCGCCTTTAACTTTAAAATCGCCGACTGGTTCCGTCAGCTTTAAAGCAATATTCTTTGAGTTTGCGCGCTCTTTGCACAGCTCCACGGCCCCGGTTACAGGGCCGGCAATTTTGACCACGCCGAAATCCATTTCCTCGCTGCTGGTTTTGCGCTCCAGTTCTGACAGGCTCAGAATATCCCTGACCAGTGCATTCAGCCGGTCGGAATGGCGCGAGATTATATCCATGAATTTGGCAGCGCTTTCCGGTTCATTGATGGCTCCTTCCTGCAAGGTTTCAACTGCCCCTTTCAGTGCTGTCAGCGGAGTTTTTATCTCATGAGAAACGTCTGCAATAAAGTCCCGTCGGAAGTTTTCGAGCTTTTTGATTCGGGTGAAATCCGAAAGCACAATCAGGACGGCGCTGATATGATCGCCGTCCACCCGGATGACGGTGCCTTTGATCCGGATATGGCGCTCCATGACGCCGTAAAAAGTAAACTCACTCTCAATCGGCTTCTTTTCTTTGATGATCTGTTCGAGAAAAGCATGCAGTTCGGTATTGCGGACCACCCCGTAGAATGACAGTCCGACCGCATCGGAGGGCAGATCGAAAATCTTGTATGCAGCCGGGTTAATATCCAGGATAATGCCTTTCAAGTCAACTGCAATCACCCCCTCGGTCATGCTGGCAAACATGGCGTCACGCTCGTTTTTCTCGTTAGTGACTTGAGCAATACGGAACTTGAGCTGTTCTGCCATGTTGTTCATGGACAGCGCCAGATCCCGGATGGAGCCGCCGGCCGGGATCGGCAGTTTTATGTTCAGATTCCCGGCGGCAATCTGGGCGGCGCTTACACGCATCTGCTCTATCGGACGCGCCAGCCGGCGCACAATAACGATGCTGAACACGACCACAAACCCGGTTACGAGAATGAAAGCCAGCGTGATCTGCCGCTCAGCGGACGCAATCGCTTCATCAATCGATTTAAAGGAAACTGCCGTGCGCAAAATATAGTTT
The DNA here is from genome assembly GCA_037144075.1 of Lentisphaerota bacterium. Classification (GTDB taxonomy): domain Bacteria; phylum Verrucomicrobiota; class Lentisphaeria; order Victivallales; family Victivallaceae; genus CAIPAT01. The sequence continues at coordinate 3,330 of JBAWXM010000089.1, forward strand.
TTCCCGTCAGCTCCCCCGATGGAAACAGCGGCATAAATCATCCGCTGACTAAGCGTGGTGCTGTAGCGGGTGACGACCGCAGGGGTTCCGTTCATCGCCTGCATTACCTCCGGACGCTTAGCGTGATTGGCCATATTTTCGGCCTCTCTGGATGAATCATGCAGGACTTTGCCGTCCGGTTCGACAATGGTAATACGGGTGTTGCTTTCTTTGGAAACAGCATCGCAGAATTGACTCAGAAACGCATGGTTCTTATCGGTGATAAGTCTTTTTATTTCATACGAAAGGAATTTTGTCCTGACCAGCAGTCCGTCCTCAACACGGTCAAGATAGACTTTTTCAATGCAGCCAGACTGATACCAGATCACCCCCAGCAGAAGGCATGCGACAGTAATGACGATCACCGGAAAAAAATGAAACAGATCATTCTTCATTAAATATGCTTCCGATTCATTTAAAAATCTTCGTTGAAACGATAACCGACGCCTCTGACAGTTTCAATGGCGTTGCCGGAATTTCCAAGTTTTTTTCTCAATCCGACAATTTGAACGTCAATGGATCTTTCAGTAACCGGATAGTCGTCGCCTTTTACGGCATTGACGATCTGGTTTCTGGTATATACCCAGCCCGGGCGGCGCGCCAGCATATAAAGAATTTCAAATTCGGAAAAAGTCAGCACCAGCGGCTTGCCGGACAGGGTCGCTTCCCGTTTCCCCCGGTTGATCAGCAGCACCCCGCGCTTAATGATGTCGCGGACTTCATCGTCGCTGTTGTCGCGGCTGCGGCGTAGCACGGATTTGATTCTGGCAACCAGCACTTTGGGGCTGAACGGTTTTGTAACATAGTCGTCAGCGCCCATTTCCAGACCGATGATGATATCGGTTTCCTCGCTTTTCGCAGTAAGCATGACGATTGGAATTTTGGCGGTTTCGGCATTGCTTTTCAGATTGCGGCAGACTGAAAGTCCGTCCATGCCCGGCAGCATCAGGTCCAGCAATACGACATCGGGGGCAAAAGTCGAGACCATCTTCAGGCCGTCTTCGCCGGAATCCGCGATTTTCAGGTTGTCATAACCTTCTTTTTTTAAATTGTAGGTTATCAGTTCCTGAATGTCTTCTTCGTCTTCGATAATCAGAATTTTCTCTTTTGCCATTTTATTTTTCCATTCATAATTTATTATTATAATAACTAATATAATATTAGATTCTTAGAAACAGATAAGACAATTGTTAGAAAAACATTAAAATTGCACAAATAGTTCAAACAGCCCCTGTTTTTCCTTATGTTTGACATTGACAGCCGTTATCATTAGGATATAGTTAAAATGCACTAATTTGTTAATATTTGCAATCAGGAGTCGAATAAATGGGCATTTTTGCAACGAAAAGCGGCGAAACGCTGGCCATCAGCGATAATGAACTGCGCCAATTGATCAAAGAAACTCTGAACAAAGCCGGCGGCAGCTTTAAGAAAGTGCTGCTGGTTCCCCCGGACATCACCCGCGCTAATTCCTATGCCGGACCGATTACGGCCATGATTTATGAAATGCTGGCCGGCAAATGTCAGGTTGACATTATTCCCGCGCTTGGCACTCATGCGCCGATGCCGGAACATGAACTCCGGGCGATGTTCGGGCAGAATATCCCCCTGAGCTGTTTCAAAGTCCATGACTGGCGGAACGATGTGATTAAGAAAGGCACGGTTTCAGGCGCACTGCTGAAAGAATGGTCTGAAGGCAGAGTTGATTACAGCGTCGATGTGGAGGTCAACAAGATTCTGTTCGAGGGCTACGACCTGATCCTCTCTATCGGACAGGTGGTGCCGCATGAAGTCGTCGGCATGGCCAACTACACCAAGAACATCATGGTCGGGGTCGGCGGCGCGGACACCATCAACAAGTCCCATTTCCTCGGCGCGGCGTACAACATGGAACGGATCATGGGCCAGGCGGATTCGCCGGTGCGCAAACTGTTCAATCGCGGCGTCAGTGAATTTCTCGGCGATCTGCCGATTGTCTACATGTTGACCGTTATGGCTAAAGGCAGCGTCTCCGGCAAAATGGAAATGCGCGGATTTTTCAGCGGCGACGATGACAAGGCTTTCCTGGCAGCCTGCAAACTCAGCCAGCAGACCAATCTGCTGCTGCTCGACAAGCCCATGAAGAAAGTCGTGGTTTATCTGGACCCGGAAGAATTCAAAAGCACATGGCTGGGCAACAAATCGGTTTACCGCACCCGCATGGCGATCGCCGACGGCGGCGAACTGTTCGTCCTGGCCCCCGCCTTGAAGGAATTTGGCGAGGACAGGGAGATTGACCGCCTGATCCGGAAATATGGCTATCACGGCACCCCGGCAACGCTTAAAGCGGTCAGGGAAAACGAAGAGCTGCGCAACAACCTCAGCGCGGCGGCGCACCTCATTCACGGCTCATCGGAAGGCCGTTTCCGCATCATCTACTGTCCGGGGCCAAAAATGTCCAGACAGGAAATAGAAAACGCCGGATTCGAATATGCCGACCTGAATGAGATTACTGAAAAGTATAAGGTGGCAACGCTTAAAGACGGGTTCAATACCGTCAACGGCGAAGAAATCTTCTATATCAGCAACCCCGCCCTGGGCCTGTGGGCGCTGAAAGAAAAGTTTGTCTGATTTCCTCTGTCGCAGTTTTATCCGCCGGAGCACAGTCTCCGGCTTTTTTTATTTGGACGCCCGGTTCCCTTCCCGCATTCGCGGGAGCCCCTCATCCAGAGCTTTTTTAATCCCGCGACTGCGGGAAGTCACAAAGGCGCAGAGAAAGTCGAGTAGACATAATATGGTCTTTTTCCTTTAGGTTTATTTTGTATTCCCTGTTTCTCCGCCCTTTCGGTTTGCGGAGTGTCACAATATTCAAACCATACGAGAAGACTTCAATGCCCCTCACAGAACCGGACTTGCAGATTTCCAGCATCCGGCTCTTCAGCTTAACTCGCCTTGCACCTGATAATGCTGGCTCTTTCGGTGTTTTCGTTGGCAAGCTCAAATCTGGGAAATCAATGAACAAATTCAAAAAGTTTGCCATGATCACTGATTATGATCTTAATATCTTTGATTATCAAGGCATTAAGCACGCGAAACGCGATTGTAAGTTATCCATAGGCGGCGATGAAGACGAGAATGGGCCCTGCCAAGCTCGTCGGAGTCGAGTCGCCGACTGTGGGTAACTTACGCTCAAAACACAGTATGTGGACATGTGTTTTTTAGCTTATCCACGAAAACACCGAAAGAACCAAAACCGGAAAACATTATATCCCCAATGGCTCTAAACGGAAATATTCTGTACAACCATGTCCGGAATTACTAAAATCACTTGAAGACCAATTATTTTATAACATATTATGTGAGAGCAGAAACATTTTTTATTTATGCGCTATTGCAAGGGAGGTAATCATGGAACAGGAAGTAAGAAAGACTTTTGCCGCGGGCAGATTCTACACCGGCAATCCGGAAATGCTTGCCAATCAGATTGCCGCTTTTATCAAAAAAGTTCCGGACATAGTTCCGGCTGAGGCCGCCAGGGCCGTGATTCTGCCTCATGCGGGATACGAATATTCCGCGCTGACGGCGATTAAGACCCTGCTGCGCGCAGACACCGGCAGATTTTCCCGCGCCTTGATAATCGCGCCTTCGCACCGGGTGCCTTTCCGGGGGATCGCCACCGCAGATTACGCCGCTTACAGCACGCCGCTGGGCGACATGAAAGTTGACGCGGCGGCTGTCGCCGCAATTTCTGAAAATGAGTCTCAATACATCCAGAAGTTATCTGAACCGCATGATTATGAACATTCGCTGGAGGTTGAACTGCCGCTGCTGCGCGAACTGAATCCGGCAATGCGGATAATACCGGTAATCGCCGGTTTTATTGATGTTGTCACCGCCGGGCATGTGGCGAAGGCGCTGGAGCAGTTCTGGGATAAAGAGACGCTGTGGGTGATCAGCTCCGATTTTACGCATTACGGCAAGGCTTTCAGCTATGAGCCGTTCGTAAAAGACATCAAAAAAAATCTGCATGAACTGGATATGGGGGCTGTAGACCATATTCTCAAGTTTGATCTTGACGGCTTCAATCGCTATGTCAACCGCACCGGGGCGACAATCTGCGGCGCCGGGCCGATCCGCATTCTGCTGGCCGCCGCCCGCCTGGCCGTCGCCAACGGCGAAAAACTGCATGCGGAACTGGTTGACTACACCACTTCCGGCGATCTCACCGGGGATTTTTCGCATTGCGTAAGTTATGCCGGCATTTCGATCACGGAAAGCAAATAGAACACAAAGGGGGACTCTGAAATGTTTGAAAGAATTAAAACTGAAGATCCGGCATTAATCGCGGTAAGAATTTGCGATATAATCACTAAGGACGAATTTATTCAGGTAAAAACTGAAATTGAAAAAGTCATCAGCCAATACGGCAATTTCCGCTTTCTGATAGAAGCCGCCGATCTGGAAGTCCCATCGCCGGGATTTTTTATGGAGGATTTTAAATTCATACTCCATAACCATAAAAATGCCGAGCGGGTTGCGCTGGTTGGAAATAAAACATGGGAAAAAATCTGGCTTGAATTTGTTAAACTGCTTACGTCAGTCAATGTCCGTTTTTTTGATGTCAGCCAAAAAGCGCAAGCCTGGGAATGGATAAAAGCCAATGATTAATAAAAACCAGGCTGCAGTAGCCGTTATTACCGGAGTCTCCAGCGGCCTGGGCAAAGCCGCGGCCGTTAAGTTCATGCGGCACGGCGTCAAAGTAGCCGGAATCTCCCGCTCCAGGCCGGACTTTGAGCCCGACCTATGGGTTGAGGCCGACATCACCAGACCGGAAGACCGCGGGAAGGCGCTGAAACAGGTTACGGAAAAATTCGGCAGGGTTGATCTGCTGATCAACAATGCCGGCAAAGGCGGCTATTCCACCTGGGAAGATCTTTCAGAACAGGATTTGCGGGACATTTTTGAACTGAACTTTTTTGCGCTGAACGCCATGACCATAACGCTTCTGCCGCTGTTGAAAGAATCGAAAGGCACAGTGATGAATGTATCGTCTATCGCCGGGGATCTTTACGTTCCCTGCATGGGCGCGTACTGCGCCACGAAATCGGCGGTAACCGCGCTTTCCAATACTATCCGTCCGGAAGTAAAGCGCTACGGGATTAAAATCATTGACGTGGCGCCAGGCCGGATTGACACTGGATTCTCCAGTCGTTCGCTCGGCAACCGCCAGCCGCCGCATTCGCCCGGCGGCGGATCGCCGGAGGCTTTCGCTTCGGCGCTGTTCAAGGCATGGCGCAGAAACAGCCGCAGCCTGATTTACCCCGGCTGGAACCGCATAGCCGTTCCAATGTTGAAAATTTTCCCCGGAATTTATGACCGCTTAAGCATCCGCATCTGGAAATTGGATAAATGAAAAATTATATCAAACATCTGCTGCTGATTGCGTTGCTCGCGCTGACCGTTGCCGGAAATGGCGAAGTTTTCTCGCTCTGGCCGAACGCCGGCAGAGGAAACGGGACAAACGCGGAAACGGCGCTTAATCCTAAAAACATCTGGAGTGAACCGGTTACCATCAACGATGTAAAACTGGAACTGAACGTCGGGTTGATTGATATGAATCCGGAGGATCTGGTGGCGTTGCTTATGAAGTTGTTTCCGAACGCAAAGTTCGCCACTAATTCAAATTCAATGCTGGTCATCATCAAACAAGAGGACGGCAGCGAAAAACGGCTGCTGCTGGTATCACTTGGCGCAAATACGCCGGTAATCCAGTTTTCCATGACCGTTCCGGCTAAGTTCCCGGAAAACTTCACCTGGCCCGCCTGCCTGCCGCTGCCCGGCGACAGTGCTCCGGTCAAGTATATGTATTTTTCAAAACGCGACGCTTATTACGGCGAGTTTAAAACCGGAACGGCCCCCGCGCAGGGGCTGGAGGAAATTGCCCGGAAAATAAGTCATGAAGGCTGGGCGGCGACAGTCAAAAGGACTGCCGGCGACCGCGACAACACCGGCGAAATTTTCATGAAATCGAAACCGCTGGCGGTCATGCTGGTAAATTTCGACAAAAGCGGCAGCGGCTTTGTTTTCACCAGGCCGATAAAATGACCGGCATCGGCTCTTGAAATCTTCCGCAAAAAAGAAAAACATTCCGGACGCAATTGTCCGGAATGTCTGAAGAAACCAGTTGACTGCCGGATCAAGTGTGATAATCGGCGTTGATTTTTACATATTCGTAAGAGATGTCGCAAGTCCAGACGTTATAGCTGGAATGTCCGGAGTTAAGGTTGACGTTGATGGTGAACTCGCGTTTTTTCATCAGCTCGGCAAGCTCCGCTTCCGGGGTTCCGGCGTCCTGGCCGTTGCAGACCACCGGCTTGTCGTCGTAATGAATAACGACATTATCCGGCTCGAATTTAGCGCCGGAATAGCCGATGGCGGCTATGACGCGTCCCCAGTTTGGATCGCAGCCGAACCATGCGGTCTTGCAGAGCAGCGAATTGGCGATGGCGTTGGCGGCAAGCTCGGCGTCCTCTCTGGTCGGAGCGTTTTCGATCACCACGTTTACCAGCTTGGTGGCGCCTTCGCCGTCCAATACCATTTCTTTAGCCAGCGACTGCATCACAAACAGCAACGCTTCATAGAATGCCGCTTCGTCAGGAGTTCCAGCGTTGATTTTTACGCCGGAAGCGCCGTTGGCCATAATAATTGTGGTGTCGTTGGTGCTCATATCGCCGTCAATCGTAATGCGGTTGAACGATTCGTCAACCCCCTGCGCCAGGAATTTTCCCAGCAGGGCGTTATCGGCGGCGGCATCGGTGGTGATATAACAAAGCATCGTGGCATGCGGAACTTTCATTTTCGGATCAATCATGCCGGCGCCTTTGGTCATGGCTCCGATAGTGACGGTTTTGCCGCCAAGGCTGAGTTTGACGGCGATGGCTTTGGGGCGGGTGTCAGTGGTCATGATCGCATCGGCGGCGTTTTTTCCGCCGTCGCTGGACAGGGCCGCCGCCGCCAGGGCAATGCCTTTTTCGATTATTGCCATCGGCATTTGGACCCCGATCCTGCCGGTGGATGATACCATCACCGACTTCGGGCAGATGCCGAGCAGACTGCCGACCTGGTCGCACATTTTTTCCGCGTTGGCGATGCCGGGCCTGCCGGTGCAGGCGTTGGCGTTGCCGCTGTTAATGATGACCGCCTGGATTTTATCCTGGCTTTTGACGCGTTCCTGGCATACCCGCACCGGTGCGGCGGCAAACGTGCAGGAGGTGAAGGCTCCTGAAAAGCTGGCCGGGGTTTCGGAATAGATCATCGCCATATCCGGGTTGCCGCTCTTTTTCAGTCCGGCGGTAATGCCGGAAGCCTTGAAGCCTTTCGGCGAAGTCACGGACCCGCCGGTAATTACAGTAAACTCATTACTCATCAATTTTTCCTCCATAACATGCTTTTACATGAATTGCAATGCCGCCCCGCGGTCTGAAGACGCCGATGACTTCAGCCTTGCGGGGCGAACATTTATTTACCAGTTCATCAAGAATCGTGTTTACCGCTTCTTCATGAAAGGTATTGTGATTTCTGAAAGCATAAAGATACAACTTCAATGATTTGCTTTCAATGCAGGTTTTATCCGGAATGTAACGAATTGTGATCGCGCCGAAATCCGGCTGTCCGGTCACCGGGCACAGCGAGGTGAATTCCGGGCAGTCAAAAGTGATGATGTAATCCCGGTCATGATAAACGTTCCTGAATGTTTCCAGATTTGCTTTCTCCGGACTTTCCGGATATTTGGTTGCTGATGCCTTCAGCAGGGACAGTCCTGAGAGCCGCGATGCGGCCGGATTGATTTTCTTTTTATCTTTCATTTTTCTAACTCCATTTATTTGATGTTTATTCAAAGTGATGTATTATTAATACGAATTTCCTTGATTTTTTGAAATAGTCAAGTTATATTTCAAAGATTTTAGCACTTCCTTTGTAATCGAGGTCCTAATTTTGTAATAGAAAAGGGTATGATTGATGAGCTTTACAAAAAGAGTTATAGTAGCCGGGATTGTCCTTCTTGCCGTAGCTTTTGTTCCGAATACTTTCGCTCAAAGCGGCCCGCTGGAAAAGCTCGGACGCGGCGTAGCCAACGTCGCATTCGGTCCGCTGGAAATTTTGATCAGGCCGTATGACGTCAATCAGCAGATGGGGGCTATTCCGTCTTTGACTTACGGGGTGTTTAAAGGTATTGCCTGTGTGGTGGCCCGCGAGTGTGTCGGCGTAACGGATATTGTTACTTTCTACATGCCGCTGCCCGGCGCTACCGATGATCCGGAAGATTCCGGCTGGGGTTATGGACCGCTTATGCGTCCGGCCTGGGTCGTGGACATGGAGCACAATGCGTTTAACTTCTTCTATCCGGATGAAGCGATTACCAGATAACGCAGTTTGACCGACGATAAATTACGCCCGCCAGAACCGGCGGGCTTTTTTATATATAATAATGTTTAATTTTGATTCTATTGCGGAAAGAGGCTGAACTATGAGTTTTTCATGTGGTTTTGTGGGGTTGCCGAATGTCGGCAAATCCACTTTGTTTAATGCGCTTAGCAAAGGCAGCGCCGCCGCTGCGAATTTTCCGTTCTGCACCATTGAACCGAATACGGGAATTGTGGCAGTTCCGGATGAGCGGCTGGAAGTCCTGTCCAAACTCGAGCATTCCGGCAGAATTGTGCCTTCAACTTTAAAATTTATTGATATTGCCGGCCTGGTCAAAGGCGCCAGCCAGGGGCAGGGTCTGGGCAACCAGTTTCTCGGACATATCCGCAGCGTTGACGCGATCGCCCATGTGGTCCGCGTCTTTAAGGCCGGTGATGTGATCCATGTCGATGGCGACGTCAATCCGGTCCGCGATCTGGAAGTGATCATGACCGAACTGATGCTGGCCGACCTGGACTTCATTGAAAAGCGGCTGGAAAAATCCAAAAAACTGATGCGCGCCGGAGATGCTGAAACTAAGGCAGAGCTGGAGATTGCCGCAAAATTCGCCGCTGATCTCGCCGACGGCCGGGTGCCGCAATATGACCGCAATGATCCAAAACAGGCGGCGGCGGCAAAGAATTGCGGGCTGATCACCCTGATGCCGGCATTTGTCTGCGCAAACGTTGACGAAGCCACTTTCAGGTCCTTCGGACAGGACGAACACTCCAAAGCACTGGTTGAATTCTGTAAAAAGAACAATCTCGAAGTGGTGCCGGTCTGCGCAAAACTGGAAGAAGAACTTTCACAGCTTGAGCCTGAGGACGCCGCGGTTTTCCTGGAAGACCTCGGCATTACTGAAAATGGCCTCTGCCGGGTTATTCATACCGGATACCGCCTGCTCAACTATATTACGTTTTTTACTGCCGGAGAAATGGAGTCGCGCGCCTGGACTGTCACGGCGGGAACGCCCGCGCCGCAGGCCGCAGGCAAGATTCATACTGACATGTGCCGCGGTTTCATCCGGATGGAAGTGGTCTCATACTCGGACATGGTTGCCAACGGCGGCTGGTCCAAAGCCCAGGCGGTCGGAAAGCTGAGAATTGAAGGCAAAGAGTATATCATGCAGGACGGCGACGTGATTCATGTTCGTTTCTCGGTATAGCGCCGGAGTTTTTCAATCCGCTAACGTAACTGGCTGTCGTATTATATGTCGTCTTCAAAGAAAAGTATTTTAAGAAGCACTTCCGGAATGGCGGCGGCCACGCTGTTCAGCCGGGTGCTGGGTTTTCTCCGCGAAATCCTCGAAGCCAGCGTGCTTGGTGGCGGCGCGGTGGCGTCATCCTGGTTTCTGGCGTTTATGACGCCGAACCTTTTCCGCAGAATTCTCGGTGAAGGTGCGCTTGGAACGGCGCTGGTGCCGACCATCTCCCACATTATCGAATTGCGCGGAAAAGAGGATGCCAAGCGCCAACTGGCGGCAATTTTCGCCTGGCTGGGACTCGTGCTGGCGCTGATTTGCATTCTGGTTTCCGTGATCGCCATGACTTTGAAATTATGGGTTAAAGATCCCAGCGGCGTCATGGCGCTGAATCTAATTCCGCTGCTGATGCCGTACTCGTTTTTTATCTGCCTTATCGGTATTACCGGTTCGATTCTGAATACGCTGCGGGTATTTTTTCTGCCTGCCCTGGGTTCCCTGCTGCTGAATATTTTACTGATAATCTGCCTGCTATTTGTCTGTCCGGGCATGACTGATACCGTTAAAATGCTGAATTTTCTGGCTTATGCCGTGCTGCTTTCCGGGGCTATTCAACTGGTATTGCTGCTGGGTTTGATGTCCTATTACGATATTTTTCCCAGCTTCTCGCTGGCAAACTTGAAAAATCTGGAGATACTGTCGGAATTGTGGAAACTGACGCTGCCGGGGCTGATTGGAGCTTCGGTGGTGCAGATCAGTTTTTTCATTGACCGGATGATGGCATACAGCATCGGCCCGCAGGCGGTGCCGGCATTAAATTACAGCGACCGCATTGTTTATCTGCCAATCGGGGTGTTTGCTATCGCGTTCGGCTCTGTGCTGCTGGCGAACATGTCCAAGTCCGCCGCCAAAGGCGATACTGCGGAACTGGTTGCGTCCCTCAATCTAGGATTGCGGCATGTATTGTTCATCTGCGTGCCGATTGCGGCGTTTACGGTGCTGTTCCGGCTGCCGATAGTGCGCTGCTGTTTTCTGCGCGGCAAGTTTACAGAAAGCGATGCGATTGAAACTGCATGGGCGATGCTCTTTTTCGGCCTGGGGATTCCGGCGTTCTGCGCCATCAAAATCACCCTGGCGGCATTTTATTCGCGCAAAGATATGAAAACACCGGTTAAAATATCTTTTCTATGCATCTTTTTGAACTTGATCTTGAATGTTGTTCTGATGTTTCCGATGCAGCAGGGCGGACTTGCGCTGGCTACCGTTATTTCTTCAATCCTGAACAACTGCCTGCTGCTGTATTTTCTGAAGAAGGCGATCCGGCATGATCTTGGCCTTGACCAGGTCGGATACAGCCTCCTGCGTTCGTCCGCAGCTTCGATTATTCCGGCGGTGACCTTGTTTTATTTCTATAAAAATATGGGTACTATTTATGCGAGCAAATATCTGCCGGCTGATGCGGCGCCGCTGGTTATTTGCGGAGTGGCGTTCTGCGTCTCTTACGCGCTGATTTCATGGCTGTGCCGTTCCCGCGAACTGCCGGAACTGATTTCCATGTTTAAACGCGGATAATAATTTGTGATATTTCCGTTCCAGGATTTGCTTTTCAGACGGGAAATTATAATATTCAGCAGGATAAATAATTCTAAAAGAATTTAATGAAAAATTCAGGAGGCAGATATGGAATTTTATGATGTTGTCAAAGCGCGCCGCAGTATCCGCGGCTACAAGAGCGATCCCGTGCCGGAGGATGCATTAAAAAAAATCGCGGAAGCGGTCAGTCTGGCGCCGTCGGCATGCAATATTCAGCCGTGGAGTTTTCGCATAGTGGTTAATCCCGTGCTGCGCAGGAAAATCTGTTCGGTTTATACTGCCCCCTGGCTGGCGGAGGCGCCGGCAATCGCGATCGCGCTGGGGAATGCCGATGTATGCTGGAAACGCCTCGATGGCGAGCCGATCATTCCGGTTGATATCGGCATCGCCATGGAGCATCTGGTGCTGGCTGCCGCCGCTGAAGGACTCGGCACCTGCTGGATCTGCGCCTATGATGTGGCAAAAATGAACAAGGTCTTAAACATTCTGCCGCCATGGAACGCTTATGCCATTACCCCGCTTGGTTATGCCAATGTGCAGCCGGACAAAATTCAGCGCAAAGCAGTTGACGATGTTTTTAAAATCATAAAATAGTGAAAGAGTAATGGAAGAAAACACAAAAATCATTAAAACAAAAAACTGGTCCGCCGAACTCTGTTCCGACGCGGATATGCCGTTCAAATTCGAGTATCGCGGACGCGAGATATTGCACCTCAAGCCGGTTTCATCCGGGGTGATTGCCGAAGGCGCCGGGATTGTCAGAAAAAGCCGCATCCACGAACGAGTGGATGAACTGTCCTGCACTTTTGAGTATGAAAATCTCATTCCGTTCGGCACTGAACCGTTGATCAAACGCAATTTTGAGTTCGCCGCCAATCATGTCAAAGTCACTTTCGATTTTGACTTGAGACGGCCCATTGCGCTGCAGCGGATTGAAGTGGATCCGCTCTTCCTGCCGGGAAAATGGAAAAGTTTCTGCATAATCTCCGAGCTGTCACCAGGTCAGGGGATTCCGGAAATTGAATGGCAGGATATTGCTGACGGCGCGCAGACGTTGTATAAATCATCCAAACCTTTCCTGCTCTGCCTCGTTGAAGATTTTGACGGCAGAATCCTGGAAATCGGCACCGGCGACGACCTCTGGCGCTGGTGTGCCGCGGAAAAGCTTGAAAATGCGCATGGCGATTATGCAATTACAGCTACTGACGCCGGAATCACCATTAACCGCATTCCACTGGCCTTTAATGAAAAAACTGAATGCGGCAAGCGCAACTGGCGTTTTAAATGGTATTTCGCCTGGAGCCATATCGGTTATAAAAACCCGGTATTGAGCAGAAAAGCGGTGAAATTGTCCGCGCTTGACGGCGATCCGGTTCCGGATTCGGCGCTGATTGCAGTTGACGAAAACAAAGTTCTGCCCGGCTCCTTCTGTTTCCAGGCTCCCGCCGCGGAAAGACGGCTGAAGAAGATTCTGCGCTCCGCCGCCGGCAAAGCCGTTGGCGAGTTTATATTCCCCGGCATCGAACCTTATGTGTGCTGTTCGGCGGCGCATCTGGACAGGGGCAATAAAAAATCTCTGCTGCACTGGGATATGATGAGCATTCTGGATTTTTATCTCTGGGGCAACCAGCAGCTTGATTTGTCCGGCAGCAGCCTGACCATTCGCGCCGACAAAACCAGTCCTGCCATGTCGCTGCCATCCATCTCCGGCATCGCCCGGCCAGTTCAGCGCATCACCAGCAAATAGCCTTGAAAACCGCTCCCCCCCGGAGCGGTTTTTTCAACTACAGCTTGGGAAATGCTATTTATACTCTGCACGGCTGAAAATTAAACTATAGATTGCAAAGATTTTGAGAATTGG
>JBAWXM010000090.1:0-16325 GCA_037144075.1 Lentisphaerota bacterium
AAGGCAACGGTGTCAGGTTGATTTCTCCATGTTAAGGAAATGAGATCTTCATGAATTTAAAATTTAATTGCTACCATTTTGACATTGGACGCGGAGCGTATCTGAAGCCTGAGATTTTCAAGAGGGCGATGAAGCTTGCCGCGGATTCAGGCTTTACTCATTTTCTGCCTTATCTCGAGAATATGATCAAACTTCCGTCAATGGAGAAAGCGTGTCCTAAATGCGCCTACACCGCAGAGCAGTGGTGCGACTTTGACAAGACCGCCGGTGAATACGACATCGAGCTCATTCCGCATTTCAATGTCGTAGGTCACACTACTCAGATATGCAAAGTCTATCCAGAGCTTGCCGGCGAAAAAGACGGATTCGAAATGGATGTCACTTCTAAGGTCGCAAAGGATTGGATGCTTCGATGCCTGAATGAATATTGCTCCTTCTCCAATGGGAAATATTTTCTGATCGGCGCTGACGAGTGGCAGGCACCCAATCATCTTCTTGCTCTGGATGATTTCAATGTTGCCAAGGTTTGGGCGGATCAGGTTAATCTCGCTGTTGAATATCTGGTGTCTCAGAAACGAATCCCGATTGTGTGGCATGACATGCTCATGCATTATCCCGAGGCAATGAAATTGTTGTCGAAGGATGCTGTCATCGCGTTCTGGTTTTACGATGAGGATTCCGACTATGCGGTGCTGGACACTTTCAAGAGACTCGGTTTCCAGGTCATCATGGCATCGGGCTTGTGCGATGGGTTACTTACAGCGCGCAGGATGAAGGCGGTCGAGTCTGCGGTCGAGTCGATGGAACGCCACAATGTTGACATGTTCATGATGACATCTTGGGAGGATATAAGCTGGGAGAAGGAAACTGTAGATATTCCGCTGGTGGGAATGATTCTGAAGAATGAAAAACCACCCATGCACATTATTGAAACCGCATCGTTTTACGAGTTGATAGAACGCAATCCGAATTCTGTGCGGACTCCCGGCTATGTCAAGAAGATAAGTGAGCTTCTGAAGGATGGAGCTTGGGAGAAATATCCAGAAGCTCATGCTTTCTTCGAAAATATGCTTAGTCACAATTATAGGGCGGTACTGGAGTCCTTTGAGAAATACCACTTCAGCGAGGGTCCAATTTATGATCGGATCAAGGCGTTGCAGGATGCTGGAACTGCGACTCTTCCGGAGCCATCGTCGGAGAAGGCCTGCGAGGTTCGCAGGAAAAATGGCATTTTTGAATTGATTGCCGGAAAGGATTTCCAGAAGGGTGAGTGGTTCAGATTTGTAAACGGTGATGAATCATTTGAAGTCTATCCCAGGTTCGGCGGGACTCTTCAGGACTGGCGTTCCGGAGATGATATAATCATTCCGGAAAGTGTTGATGCAAGATTGAAGAGAGAAAACATGTTCGAGAAAGGCGGATATCGGAGTTATGCATCGCTGGGCGGATTCAGGCCGCTCTGGGCGCTGGGCACTCATCACAACCCGTGCATACTCTGGAATTTTCCATTCTCCTGGAATATCATCGCCGATTCACCGGAACTCAAGACAATCGAACTGTCGAGAAGCTTCTATCACGTTGATGTTACATATCGAATCTCGATAAGAAAGGGAACGACTGGATTTTCGTATTATCTCAAGGCGGTGAACAAGCTGGACTTCACCTATGGCGCTTTCAATTTCAATCTGCCCTTGTCGCTCTGCGATTCGGAATTAAACAGTACAAGCCTGCAATGGGAGGAAAAGAATCAGCTTCAAAGTCTGTCATTCAAAGATGTGAAAAACTCGTTCTTCGTCATTCCGTCAAAAAGATCGGTCCATGTGAAGAAACAGAATTATCTGCTGACGATAGACTGCGGCGAAGTTGGTGGCTCCGGTTTTTATGTTGATTGGTCGAGCACTTTCATGACGCCGGATCTTCACGGAAGCTACAAGCCATTGAAGAAAGGCGATGTCACAGAGACGCAATGGGCGTTCAGATGCGAGAGGTAAGATTTATTGATTAGCGGAGCGAATCATTTGGAAAAGCGAAAATTTAAAAATATAAAGACAAGAAGAATAAATGAAATTTAAAAAACAAGTTGAAAGATCTTTTTCAAAGAAACAGGTTTCCGGCGGATTCCTATCCGTGGAGTGGGTGAAGAATCCGGAATTGGCGCGTCCACATCTGGAACGGGCGGCAAATGCCGGCTATGCATATTGGTTTTGCGTAGTTCGCCACATGAAGCTTAATCTGCTTGATGACTGCGTAAAGACCGCATTGAAACGCATCATCGACATTGCACACGAATATAAATTAAAATTCATGCTTGACACTGATCCTACCCACTGGGCGGAAGATGTTGTTACACGTGATCCGCTGGCGGCATTGTGGGTGATTATACCTGTAAGCGTTGACGTATATAACGGCAGATTTGAAGTATTTGTTCAGGAACCTCAATCCTCACGGCAATCCACTATTGTTGAAGTCTCTGCCGTTTACGGGCTGGGAGGAAAGATTGGTTTCACTAATCTGAAATCAAAGTTCCGGTTTGAATGGCAGCATGTCGGGCGTCCGGTTAACGGCTACCAGCTCCGGGGCAGACTGCCGGATAATTATCAGGGCAGGATAAAACTTTATGTTACCGCGTCAAACAATTCAAGAATTGACCATGCATCAAAGACTTATTTCTCCATGCAGTCGGAACTGCTGGAGAATTACCGCGACCTGCCATTGGACGGAATTGCCTGGGACGAACCCGGCAAAGGGCATGGCGATATGACGAGTTTCCGGGCGGGACATGATTTCTTTAAACTTTTTAAGACGACTAACGGCTATGAACTCCGAGATAAACTGATTTATCTCGATGAATTTGACGACACGCCGGAAGCGGCCAAGATACGCTGCGATTATTACAGGACTCTGTCGGATATGAACTATCATGTCCAGAAAGTTCATTTTGAGCAGGCGAAAAGCATCTGGGGCGAGCATATAATCCTTGGAACACATCCCACCTGGTCCGGATTGCCATGCGATCTTGCGGCCGGCGTCTTTGATCATTTCCGGTTAAGCCATGTGCTGACAGATGCTTGGACGGACGGTGGATATGCACTTGAGCGCAAAGCTCTTCTCTTCCCAATCATGCTTGCCGACAGCATCAAGAAGGGTTTGAAAAGGAGAAACGCCTATTACAATGACTGGATCTATCAGCCCAATCACAGCTACTACCGTCTGATGAACCGTTTAAAAACGCTATATCATGTCAATACATTCACCCATGTTTACTCGGATTTCACCGAAGGGATCACCGCATTGCAGCTTGAGCCGATAAAAAGCCTGGTGGACAATGATGCCGCGCTCCTGAACAAACTGGACGAAATGATAGGTGAACGAACCGGGGAGTCTCAGTTCGCCGTCTGGTATGGCTGGGAAGGCTACGCCTCGATGCAAAAGCAGTTTGCCCGGGCGGAGTACACCTTCTTCCAGAATATATCACTGCTCCTCACAGACAGTTCGCTATTCGCGGACTTTGTCAGCTCTGAACTGTTGATGGATGGCAAGATGCTTGACGGAAAACTTCATACGTCAGGGGGAAAATACAGCGTGCTGGTACTGCCATACGCGCGAGTACTTCCGGTCGGATTATGGAAGAAACTGCTACAATACAATCGGCATGGTCTCAAACTAGTTTTTGTCGGTCCGGAACCGGCATTCGAAGCGGATGGAAAGAATATCAATTTCGCCTCCGTAGCCGGCTTCAAATCATTCGGCCCGGCATCCTATCTGCAAGAATCGGCGGCGAAACGGTTCAAGATTGCTCCAGACGCCTGGGAACCTCCATTTCTTGACGTAGTGCCTGAACCCGACATCATCAATCCGAAAAGTGAACGGATTGAAAACTTTTTCCACGAACTTGTGGCATTGCATAACCGATCCGGCATCTATTGGCTGCCCGGACTTGATCCGCGCGAGGATCTCATCGGCGTTCTGAAAAAATGGGATGAGAGCCAGGTGAAAGTGTATGGTAATTGCATCTATCGTCTCTTCGGAGAAACGAGGGACGGTGTTCTGATCTTGGCTCCTCGCGATGGAGCCCCAGGCTGGGGAGTGACTCCATCGTCTCAGGAAATCCCGGGAACTTTGCAGCATGAAAGCAAGATATGGCCTTTTGACGGAATCATAAAATATGCCGGACGGGTTTTTGAGTTCTCCGGATGCGAGTGGGCGTCCATCCATTTCAAGAACGGTAAAATTATCAACAGCATGTCGGAAGGCAGAGAGTTTAAAATCAAGGAGTGTTAGAAGAATTAAGAACAGGCGAGACGCCTGTATCACATTAAAGAGTTCCGACCGAAGCCGGTTAAGTCCACGTTAAGAAATTTCAAGGTTGAATATAGTAATGCGGGCTTTTTTACCCCGTCGAATGACTGGGGTAGCCTGCAATTTTCCTTGTATTTCCAGAGTAATTTAACTACAGGCTGAAGCCTGTGTTACTTAAAGTTGCGGGGTCTTTTGCCGCGTAATTTAACGTATAGGAATTTCAAAGTTGCGAGTAGCTTGCGACATCCTTGGCGCAAAAGGCGAATTTGTTTCTTGCGCTCGGAGATCGCAAACTACTTAAAGTTGCGGCGCTCCGGACGCCTAATTTAAGATCTATAGAAGAGAACACTAAGGAAAAGAAAGAATCATTTACCGATGAAAAATAACATGCATGGAATCACTCATCTAAAAATCGAATATGCCGTCAACCCGCTGGGTATAGATGTTATTCCACGCTTTTCGTGGTCGCATGATGGAACAGGGGAACAGAGCGCGTATCGCATTCTTGCGGCAAGTAACGCGGAACTGCTGCGTCGGCAACAGCCCGATATATGGGATAGCGGGCGAGTGGAGAATCCCGCGTTACTTGCGGAGACGATTCGTGCGGATTACGGCGTTACTGGTGCCCCAGGTTATCAGGTGGAGGTTAGACAAGGAAAAGTTGTCGGCCAGGAGTATCGCTTGGAACTCGAACCCTCCATCTATGACTGCTTTCTGGGGACGGTCAAGGGACTGGACAAACTTCCTGGAAACCTCGGTTGTGCGCTACTGGGGATGAATGATCGCTGGACTGTCTTTTTCCAGCAGCAGGATGCCAAAACCAAGACACGTATCCTTCCAGTGGAGGAGAAGAGCGCCTATTGCGTCATGACTGCTGCAGACGAAGGCAAACTTATCTTTATTGGTCACCCGGTAGTTGCCGATAACCCGGAGCTCGTCCTGAATGTCGCGTTGAGCAAAGACTGGAAGAGCTGGCTACTGGAGATCCATAATCCGACCGATACAGAAATCACGACGAATGTCAAAAGTTTGCCCCTTGTTGCGGGTCTCAAATTTACGGAGACAATAAAGCTCGCACCCGGCACCTCGCAGTTCAGGACGCTCGGACCAATAAACGACTGACCCGATGCCGTAAACAGGAGAGCTGATTGCAAAACACAAGAAAAAGCCTGTCTCGGAAATATCTGTTGTTGGTGTTCACAACTTTAGTGTGTCTTAGTATTCAACTCTGAATTATTCCCGGAAATTAAAAATAAGGATATGACAATGAACAGCGGATTTACTGTTAAAGCGGAAGAACGGCAAGGGCTCGGCAAATGGATTGCGAGCCTTGGACTCGGCGGCACGGCCAAAACTCAAATTGGGGTCGTCGCCCTGAAACAAGGTTGGGGTAGCCTGGGGATGGGGCATTCGATCATTAACGAGCCGCTCTGTCTGGCCGGAAAAAAATATGACTGGGGACTGGGTACCCATGCCGACAGCGAGATTGTGCTGCGCTGTACCAAGCCGGTCAAAACCTTCCGCGTCAAGGTAGGTGTCGATCATAATAAGGACAGCATCAACGGCCGTGCGGAAATGATGTTTTCCGTCTGGGCACATGGTCGATGCATCAGCCAGAGCCAATACCTTAATGTCAATTCCCAAGCGGAGACACTGAACGTTGATATGGACAACGTCACGGAGTTCACCCTCAAGGTAAAAGCCAAGGACACTATTTCTCTCGCGCATGCCGACTGGGCGGAAGCGGAAGCAACCACTGCTGACGGCGAAACTCTCAGGATCGGCACACCTGGAATGGCTTCTATTGACAATTCCCTGCCGCTGTCGTTCAAATTTAACGGCATGGATTCGGAACAGTGGCTACGTAAATGGGGCATCAAGCATACCCAGTCCGCAGGACAGGATTATATCACTCATCTGTTCATCTGCCATGATCAGGATACCGGTCTGAAATGTACCGTCGAATTGCAGGAATATCTCAATTCCCCGGCTTGCCTCTGGAATGTCTATTTCACCAATACCGGAAAGACCGCGACCCCGGTTCTGGAACAGGTTAAAACGCTTGACGTCAACTGGCCTTGTTCTGGCAGAAAGGAACTCTACCGCGCCCGCGGTGCGTTCGACTACTCAACAGGAGGGAAAATTAAGGGAGAATCTTTCCGTGACAATTTCATGATGGTACAGGATAATTTTGAAACCCCGATCATTATGGGGGGAGTCGGCGGAAGATCCTCAGTTGACTGGATGCCGTTTTTCAATTTTCAAGGCGAAAACACAGGCTTGATGTTCGGAATAGGGTGGACTGGTCAGTGGCATTCCGAGGTCAGTTCAGGACTCGACAGAGTCCGTTTCCAGGCCGGGATGGAAAACATCCACACCATTCTGGAGCCCGGTGAAACTATCCGACAGCCATCGATTCTTATGATTTACTGGCAAGGCGCCGATGCGATTCGCGGGCACAACCTGCTGCGGAATTTCATCCAGGAAAATTTGTCGCCACGCGATGAGCACGGCAAAACCCTCCAGGCTCCTGCCTGCAACCTGACTTGGGGCGGAATGATCGCCTCCAGCCATCTTGCACGTATTAAAAACCTCGATGCGGAACATATTCATCTCGATTACTACTGGATCGATGCCGGCTGGTATGGCAAAGCAGGTCCGAACAAGGACGAATTCGCTCCTCAATGGGCTAGTCAGGCAGGCGACTGGAGTGTCAATCACGAAACATATCCGCACGGATTCAAGGAAATCAGCGACGCCACGCATGCGGTCGGGAAGAAATTTCTTTTATGGGTCGAACCGGAACGCGCGATTCACGGCACGCCGATTACTCTCGAACACCCTGAATGGTTTTTCGGTGCAAAGGAGTCCGGCAAAAACGTGCTGCTCAATCTGGGCAATCCAGAAGCGAGGAAATGGTGTACTGAACTTATCTCCGGATTGATTGCCGAACAGGGACTCGATTGCTACCGCCAGGATTTCAATATCGGGCCACTGTCGTTCTGGCAGGCCAATGACACACCGGATCGCATCGGCATCAGCGAAATCCGATATGTCGAAGGTCTCTACGCCTTCCTTGGCGAACTGCGCCAGCGCTTCCCCAACCTGCTGATTGACAACTGCGCCAGCGGCGGCCGCCGTCTCGACTTCGAGATGATGCGTTACAGCATTCCACTCTGGGCCAGTGATATGCAGTGCTTCCCAGACTATATCACCGAGCGAAATCAGCAGCAGGTGCACGGACTTTCCTACTGGTTGCCGCAGTTTGGCTTCGGCACTCAGGAGCACCCTGGCGACACCTATCATTTCCGCAGCACAATGGCCGCCGGAGTGGCCGTCCACCTGTTTACCTACGAACACTTTCCGATCAAACCGGATTATCCATATCAGTGGTTACGCGAGCGCTTGGCGGAATATCACAGGGCAAAAGTGTGTTTCACCGGAGATTTCTATCCGCTGTTCGACCAGACTGATTCAATGAAATATTGGACGGCATATCAGTTCTATCGGCCAGACCTTGAGGCCGGTATCATCCTGGCGTTTAGAAAACAAGACAGCCCGATACAAAAAGTCTGCTTTAATTTGCATGGCCTCGAATCAAAGGTGTCATACGAGTTGGAAGATGCTGACAGCAAGGCTGTCACCACGGTTACCGGGCGGGAACTCATGGAAAAAGGTCTCTCGATAGAGATTGAGATTCGACGCGGTAGCCGATTATTTTTCTTGCGGACGTGCAGTAAAACTGAATAAATTCGGAGCGTAAATGTCGAATTTTAAAATAAGGTAAATGTTATAATAAAAACCATGAACAACTATAAAATAAATGGAGTGCTTTTCGGGTTTGAAAGCAGCGGTAAAGGAGAAAAACAATACGCATGACTAATATTATTTTAATCGGTGTTTTCTGGACAATGCAGATAGTGGCGCAGCTTTTCTTCAAATGGGGAAGCTCCGCTGATTCTCGCTGGATATGGGGATTCCTGATTGGTAATCTCTTCGGTTTTTCCAGTATTTGGCTTCTGATGATGGTCTATAAATCTATGAATTCGAATATAGCCCTCGGTATTTGCGGCGGCGGAGCTTTTCTACTCTCCCAGTTTGCTCTGGCACTTGTGTTCAGAGCGCAAGTTTCCTTGACTCAATGGATCGGGGTGTTTGCAATCGTGATGGGGATGGTGCTGTTGGCAATGGGGCAGTCAACAGGAGGAGATTTAGAAATTACTGGAATAAAACAAAAGGCAGATTTTTTGAGTAAATAAACCTATGAAAAACACATCAGGGGAAAACACCTTACACGAAATAACTCGCCTGAAAACCGAGTATGCCATCAATCCGCTGGGCATTGATGTTGTACCACGCTTTTCATGGTCGCATGACGGAACAGGGATACAGCACGCGTACCGCATTCTTGCGGCAAGTAACGCGGAACTGCTGCGTCGGCAACAGCCCGATATATGGGATAGCGGGCGAGTGGAGAGCCAGAATTCGCGCTTCATTCCTTATGCCGGAAAACCACTCAAATCCGGACAGCGGGTTTTCTGGCAGGTACAGACCTGGAATGATCAGGGCGAACTCAGTCTCAGTGAAATTGCCTGGTTCGAGATGGGACTGCTGTCAGCTTCCGACTGGCAGGGCGTATTTATCGCGCCGAAATATTGTGGAACCGGGGGGCGCGGATATCACAGCGCGGTCTTGCAGGAAAACCAAGCCGGTGACTTCTGGGTGCAGATTGATCTCGGACAGGTTGAATCGTTTGATCGGATTGTCCTGTTTCCATGTTTTTACCGGGAACAAGGGGAGACTGCAGGTGCCGGATTCGGATTCCCTGTGTCATTCCGTATCGAAACTTCATATCAAATGGATTGTTCGGATGCGCGACTGGTATATGCGACCGCCAAGGACATCGCCAATCCGGGGCTCAACCCGGTGGAATTGAATCAATTAATTTCGCACCAGGGACGTTTCGTGCGATTGACGGTTATCAAGCCGTTCACTGCAGGGAAAGGTGCAAGCTTACTGGCCATGGACGAGTTTCAGATTTTCAAGGGCGACATAAATCTTGCACTTGGCAAGTCAGTGTCTGTGTCCAATCAACTGGTGTCCAGTATTCCTGCCGGAACCTATGACTGGCATGCAGATTGCCTGACTGATGGAATCATCCATGTAGATGAACCACGTCACAATCAAGGTGATGGAAATCTCCTGCGGCGCATTTTGAAGATAGAAAAACCAATCGTCCGGGCCCGGGCGTATATCGGGAGCCGGGGCTGGCATGAGTTGCGGATTAACCAGAATAAGATTGGTGACGCAGTTCTGGATTCGGCATGGACTTCATTTGACAAGCGCGTCCTCTATTCAGTGTGGGATGTGACTGATATACTGAAACAAGGCGACAATGTCGTGACAATCCTGCTGGGCAGCGGTTGGAGCTGGCAGCCGGCAGTAATCCTGCAACTGCAGATGGATCACCCGGACGGATCTCAAACCGTTCTTGTCAGTGACGACCAATGGCGGGTACTGAAAAGTCCCGTAATTGAAAGTCAAGTGTATCATGGCGAGACCTATGATGCCAGGCTTGAACGGCCGGAGATATTTGATTCGAGATTTGATGATTCGGATAGGTCAAAAGCTTTGATCTTACCTGACTATCGCCCCATTCTTTCCGCACAGATGCAAGCACCCATCCGCGTAACGGAAACGTTGATGCCTGTGGCCGTAAGCGAACCACAAAAAGGGGTATGGGTATTTGATTTGGGACAGAACATTGCCGGCTGGGTGCGCTTGCGGGTGAAGGGTGATGCCGGACAGCAGATAAAGCTTCGTTTTGCGGAATGCATTTTTGATGACAGTACAATCTGGACGGATGAAGAGCAGACAGCGGCGCGAAAGGAAGGTCGTTTGCAGGCTGTGGACGGCATGATCAATACGGCCAACAATCGCACTGCCCGGGCGACTGACCGCTATATTTGCAAAGGCGGAACAACGGAAGAGGTATGGGAGCCTCATTTCACCTATCACGGTTTTCGTTTCATTGAAATGACCGGCTATGACGGGCATCCTGATCTCAATATGATTGAAGGACGCGTAGTGCATACCGATGTTCCATCCATCGGACAGTTCGAATGCTCCAATGATGTTCTCAACTGGGCGCAACAGGCAAGCCGGTGGACGCTGCTCAACAACCTGCACAGTGTGCCGACGGACTGCTGTCAGCGTGATGAACGGCAGGGCTGGATGGCGGATGCGCATATCGTATGTGAGGCGATGTTATATAATTTTGATGCCGCATCCACCTATGTCAAATGGTTTCAGGACATGCGTGACGACCAGCGGGAGGATGGGGCTGTGGGCGACACCACGCCGCATACGCTGGCACGGATGGGGGGGGATGTAGCGTGGGGTTGCGCCACTATTCTGATACCATGGGATGTGTACCTCCATAGCGGAGATCGGCGGGTATTGGAACAGCACTGGGAGAGCATGCACCGTTATATGGAATTTCTCGATTTGTCGTATCCGACGCATTTAGTTGACAATTCAATTTTTGGCGGAGACTGGTTGGCGACCGAGGAGACACCGCATCAGCTGACGCATACCGGATTTTTACTGCTGAGCGCCCGGATTACGGCACGGACAGCCCGGATTCTCGGGAAACCTGTCGAGGCTAAACGCTGGGAAAATTTGGAACGGGAAACTATGTGCGTATTTCAACAGAGTTTTTTCAATCCGGCAACCGGCCAATATGGGAATGCGCAACATTTTTCCCAAACCAAACTGATCTTGGATTCGAATGACAATCCGAAAAACAAAGACAAGTCTTGCAGTAGTCAGTTTGCCAATGCTTTTGCCTTGTATCTGGGAGTGGTTCCGGAAGATTTGCGCGTTGCGGTTTTCGCAAAACTGGTGGCGAACATCGAATTACGGCAGAGACATTTGAGTACCGGTGTTCTGGGCACCAAATATTTACTTGAGACGCTTTGCGAGGGAGACCGAGCTGATCTGGCGCTGGCCGTGATCTCGGCAACCGACTGCCCCGGTTATGGCTTCATGCGTGACCATCAGGCTACCACGCTCTGGGAACATTGGTCTCTTAAGACCGGTAGCGGTATGAACTCGCATGATCATCCGTGGATGGCAAGCATATCGGCATGGATGATGAAATGCTTGGCAGGCATACGCCCTACTGCGGAGCAGCCAGGTTTTCGGCAGATCCGTTTTGTACCGCAGTTTCCGGAAGGCTTGCAGTTTGCCAGCGGGGAAATAGAGACGCCGCATGGTCTGGTCAGTTCTTCCTGGAAGCGCAGCAATGAGACCATGCGCCTGGAGTTGCGAGTACCGGACGGATGTTCTGGGAATCTGTTTCTGCCTACCGGTTGGCGGCTGAAAAAACATAATGTGCTTTCCTCGGTGGAATCTGCATCAGACATTTCCTTGGACGGTATTTTGCTCGCTGGCGGTACTCTCGCTATTATGTTGGAACAAATATAGTTTTTTCATATATTAAGAAAAGCGCGTGACGACGATGCAGTCATAGGAGGTTTTATGGAAGAGGATATAGACAACAGCAATACCGACACCATCTCAATCCCAGTTCTGGACATCGAGAGGAGGACTTCACCCGTAAAGTGTCTCTGGTGCAACACGATAGCCGGGTATTTAATGAAGACGAAGAGTTCGTTTTTATGGGTTATCAGCCGCTTGTCACGTAATAACCCCTCTTGTGAAGAGTTTTTGACAGAACAGCAAACTATCCACAGGTCATAGCGACCTGATAATTAAATAACGGGATGTGCAAGTTTTAAAATTTAAAAAGTGAATTACAAAGAAGGACAAAACTATCTTATGAAAACAGATGAGATGAGGCCTGCCGAGGCTGAGTTTAACGGTCAAAAAATCCATTTATTGGATATAGAGCAGGAACCATTTAAGATAACAGGTTTTGGATGGAATACGAAAGAACACACGTTTTGCAGGCTGCCGGAGCATATCCTGTCAGACAGCAGCGTGAATGAAGGTGCCCGGTCGCTTGGATGGCACACCAGTGGGGGTATGCTCAGATTCAAAACCAATTCGCCATGTTTAGCAATCAAAGCCGAACATGTCTGTAAAACCTACGGCGGTAATATGTCTGTGTCTGGAACTTCAGGGTTTGACATTTACCTCGGACGCGGAGCATGTAAAAAATATCACAGCACAGCTATACCGTTATTGAATTTTAAAAAAGTGAATTACGGGCAGACGTTTGGTTTTGATGCTCCGGTTAGTGAGGTTGACTATAATTTTGAATCTTTTCTTTTCAGTGGAAAACCCTTCACGGACACTGTTGAGGTAACAATAAATCTTCCTCTTTTTGATGGGGTTAAAAACATTCAAATCGGTGTTGCTCCGGGAAGCGAAATACTGCCGGCATCGCCGTTCAAATACAGTAAGCCAATCGCTTTTTATGGATCCTCTATAACGCAAGGCGGCTGCGCATCGCGTCCAGGGAATGCGTATACGAATATTTTGGGAAGACGCCTTGATGTTCCAGTATTAAATTTTGGCTTCAGCGGTTGCGGCAAGGGCGAACCCGCCATGGCACGGGCAATAGCCGAGCTGGAAATGAGTGCGTTTGTTTTGGATTACGACCACAACGCACCGTCTATTGAACATCTGGAGAAAACGCATGAACAGTTTATGCTAATTATCAGGGATAAACAACCTAATCTTCCTATTTTAATTATGACCAGATGCGATTATGACTCAAACCCTGAAAATGCTGACGCAAGAGCTGCCATCATAAAAAAGACTTATGACAATGCGGTGTCCGCCTGTGACAAAAATGTTTATTTCATTCACGGTAAAACGCTGTTTGGGAAAAAAAATCGCGATGCCTGCACTGTTGACGGTTGTCACCCGAATGACTTGGGTTTTGTGAGAATGGCTGACAAAATCTATACAGTTCTAAAAGAAATGCTTGAGAAAATATAGCGTCGCAACGAGAATATTGTGTTTTTGTGAAAATGAAAAAACGTAATGCAGGAACTGTAAATAAACTTGCACATCGTGTTAAATAAGAAAGAATTACATAAGATGCATGCTTCACATCCTGTTTCGCAAAATGTTGTAGCAGTTACGCCCGGCGGTAAAACTTATCACTGCGGCACATTGACTTATACCAAAATCGGCTTGTTCGTGCTTTTTGCCTGGCTGTTGTGGGGAAATTTCTGTTTCACGCTGATGGAATCGGTGGTTCCGAGCATATTGCCGCTGAGGTTGAAAGACCTGGGGTGTTCCAACTGGCTGATGGGACTGATTCTGACTACCGCTCCAGGCATTCTAAATATGACCGTCTGCCCTTATGTCAGCTTTAAAAGCGACCGATACCGCAGCCGCTGGGGCCGCCGTATTCCGTTCATCATCTGGACGATGCCGTTTCTTTGCGCCAGTCTGGCGTTAATGGGGCTGGGTGATGATATTTGCGGATTGCTGCAAAAACATTCGGAGTATTTGCGTCACTTCACGCCAGCCACTATTACGATTGTGCTGATTGCGGTTTTTCTAATCATGTTCCAATTTTTCAACATGTTTGTCAATTCGGTATTCTGGTATCTGTTCAACGATGTGGTTCCGGCACAGTTTCTGGCGCGCTTTATGGGTTTGTTCGGGATCATCGGCACGGGAGCCGGTGCGCTGTATAACTATTTTATTTTTCAATATGCAAAATCACACATGCGGGAAATCTTTATCGGAGCCGCATTGCTGTACCTTATCGGGTTCGGCATGGCCTGCCTGATGATCAAGGAAGGTGAATATCCGCCGCCGGAGGGCGAAAATGACAAATCAGGCAGAGGGCTGAAGGGAATTATGACTTTTTTCCAGGAATCTTTTTCGCATAAATTTTACTGGTTCAGGTTTCTTTCGACGTCGTTCGGCGCCGCCGCCGGTACAATTTATACGTTTGGTATTTTCTTCAACCTGGAAATGGGGCTCTCCCTGGACCAAGTCGGCAAAATCAACGCCATCAGTTCAATTGCGATGATGGCGGCAATGTATTGCATGGCCATCTTCGTTGACCGCTGGCATCCGTTGCGCATTACGGTTTACGGAGCGGTGTTCGGAGTACTCGGCTGTTTTATGTCCATGGTGTGGGTTTTTGTAACCATTCCCGGGAATTATTTTTTCTGGTTGAATCTGGGCAATGTCCTGATCGGCACCTTCCTGGGCGCATTAATGGGCGTTGCAGGATTGCCAGCCGAAATGCGGATTTTCCCGCAATCAAGATTCGGTCAATTCTGTTCGGCTCAGGCGATGCTCCGTTCAACCTTCACCGTGATTTTTGGAGTATTGGCCGGACTTTTTATTGACGTCGTCAGATATCTGTGCAACGGTTCAGACTATTCCTACCGGTTCATTTTCCTATGGGCAACCATTTTTGCAGGAATCAGTGCGCTATTCCTGGTGAAGGTTTATATCGAATGGTACCGGCTGGGCGGCGACAAGCATTTTCATCCGCCAGCACCTTGGAGTCCGAGCGGGATTGAGGAAATGCCAACAGTGCCGATTGTCGGGCCGCAGACCAAATGGCTGAATATCTCATTCATGCTGTTTGACGGGATAATGGGATTATCGGTGCTGAGCATCCCGGCGCTGATGTGGTGGATGTATTCGAAGCAGCAAATGTTTGCATTCAAGTGGTACGGACTGGCGGTATTGCCGCTGTGTATCGCCGGATGGCTGTGCTGGATAGTACTGAAAAAGAAAATACGGAGCGATGTGGCGGCGGCGAAAACAGGTTCGCCGTTGCGCAACGGCATCCCTCATCATGGAATGCTGATTATCCTCGGCAGTAAATTCCTGCTGGCAGTTGGCGTCTGGGTATGCCAGGTGTTAGTGACGGTCGCGCTAAATATGGAAAGTGGTTCAATCGTGTTTGGCATCGCGAATGGACTTACCAACTTTCTGTTGATTGGAGCTTTGTATCTGATGTGCAGAATTGAACGAGGATTTTCCGTCACGGTGGATGAAAAGTATGAAGCAATTGATAATGCTTCGACGCAGTCTTGATGCGTAGTTTGACGAAGATAATGTTAAAAGAAGAGTTATTATAGCGTATATTTTTGAACAGAAGAGGAGGAAAGATATGAGCGATAGGATTTTTTGGAACTACTTAGAGGAGTTACCGGATCAGGAAGCGGCATGGCGGGAGTGGCAGTCCGGACTGACGGGCTGGCATCGGTTTAACACTTTTTATATCTACTACTTGAGAGTGGAAGGCAGCCGCGCCAAACTGCTTATTTGCACTGATTTGTGCGAACGTGACTGCCCGCGCCGGGTGGTGGAGAATTCCCCATCCGATATCAAGGCGGTATGCCCGCAGAACAAAGCTGAGCCAATTCAGCTCAAGTTTCGGGATATCCTCATTTATTCATTGCGACTGGAAGCCTTTCATCAAACACTTTGCGCTTCACTGAGTATCAAGTATTCGGACGATCGCCGGACTGAACACGCCAATGTCTGGCATCTCGGCGACTATTCCCGCAAAGAGGTATATTTAACCTATGAGACATCAACACTAACCGACACCATAAGTTCGATTTACATCTCGCTTCAGAAACCATTCATCCTGATGGTGCCGACAATGAAGAACATCACACCGGAAATACAGCAGTTCATGGCAAAGAATAACTCCGTCTTGTTGTCCATGGCAGACGAACTGCACTTACAGCCGGATGGTTCATTCAAGCCGCTGCGCGGTATAACTGAGTTTATGAAATTACACAAACAACCTTGTCCGCAACGTTATCAGAGCAAAATATTGCCGATTGAAGCATACAAATTCTTATTTTATAGCAAGTCGTAAATCGGCTTGTGGACGGTAATCCCATTGTAGTTTTTAAAGTGTAAAATGGATAAAATGGCCCTTGATTTTTGCCGGAAAAGAACGATTTTATCAGGGTTTAATTTTTCAGTAACGTTAAGCAAATGAATGAGATGAGGAGAAACGATGTTCAAGCAGATATGGTTCCCGGAGATGGTTCAGCATC
>JBAWXM010000091.1:0-16307 GCA_037144075.1 Lentisphaerota bacterium
TTCATTGCGTAAATCAGTCTCCGTAAACCGGAGCATTTGATACGACTGAAACATATTTGTGACACCGCAGTCGATGGCAAGATAAATCGTTGCCAGCTCAGGCGACGGATGAACAAGTTTATTGCCGATGGTGTCAATAAATTCAGCGATGACACCTTTTTCCGGCAGCCACAATTTTTCCTGAATTGCTTTTAATATTTTCTCTGCACGCGCTTTAAAAACTGCATCCGGATAATCTAACTTCTTTGCGATTTTAGCCATCATCAGATTCGCCAGATAGTTATAGGAGCTGGCCTGGGTGCAGCCGCCGCCGTTATAGGAATGCCCGTCGGATATCCAGGTATTGAGAAAGTTCTGGTAAAGTCCGTCGTTATCTGGATCGAGAATACGTTCCTCCCAGTCGAGAACGCCTTTTATATCGTCAAACAGCTTTTTCGCCAAATCGAGTCCGCCCTGCCATTCCAGATGATGAAATAGCATATCAAGCGCCACTTCCTGCATGTTGTAGATGTCATTACTCCCCAGCTTGGCGGGAATAAAACCGGTACTGTTCCTGATTTGGTGGTACTGGGAACCTTCGTGGTCAAGATCGGGACGGTCTTTGCCGTCGTACCAGACGGCTTCCGGTCCCGGAGCATCTTTGATTATTTCGGAGAAATGGGCTTTAATGGCAGTTTCAACCCGGTCATGCCAGCCGATGACTGTCGGGCCGTACCAGTTTCTCCAGCCCAGAAAAGGCGCGTGATAAGCATGCGCCCCGTGATAGAATATATTCTTATGCCACGAAGCGTCCATCGCCAGGATTGTGGGCGGCACGGTCAGATTGAGCATTGCATCCGGCGTGTTCACCGCAACACCCGATTGTTTAGCATGAATCTGCTGCTTGAGGTATTCTACCGGAGCTTCCAGATTCAACCATTTATCCAGCACGCTTTCATCTTCATTCCGTACAACTACGATAAAACCTTCAAACTCTTTTCCGGCATCTATTATGGCAGACATTTTTACAACCTGGGAAGAGGTTGCCGCAGGCTTATTTTTCAGGAACATTCCGGGCGCGCAATCCTGCATGGATAATGCATCACCGGCTTCAACTTCCATATTGAAACTTGAACCTATCCACATCGCGTCGCCTCTGGCTCCTTTCAGCAATGCCCGGTTTCTGCCGCATTTTACAACATTATTCTCGCAATCGGAAGCGTTAAAATTACGCGCTTTAATCTGCGGATACTCCAGGCGGCTGATAAAATCAGTCATTCCGCCAAAGCCAGCGCAGAAGATAACCCGTTGATCAGTTTTTATCCTGTAATGGACCAGAAAGCCGTCTTCCGGCATCAATGGGAATACGGAAATATTAACTTTAACAACCGGAAACCATGGAGAGAACTGACAGAACTCATATTCCATCCAGCTGTTGCGGAACACCGCGACAATATCCTCGGAATTATGAAACCAGTGTGAACTGACGTCCACGTCCTGAGAATAGAAAGAGGGTATTTTCAATCCGGGCGCTAAAGCCATCCCGCTCATCAAGACTCCGCTCTTCGCGTAATTGCCCCAGTTGTTCTTCGTCCAATCGGTAACCGCCCCCATAAACAGTGGCAGATCACCGGCAAAAGTAAAATACCGCTCCTGGAGATCGTCATTAGTATGCGCACCATACAGCGTCCGGTTGAAGAATTCCCGGCTGCCGATGATTTCATAGCCGTTATCCACCGGTTGATAGCGGGTTCTGTTTGATAATTTCATATTAATCCCATTTTACTAAGAACTTAACCGGCTGCGCCGGGACTTTAACCACAGAGCCAAGACAAGGAGAAATCCATTTTTACCACAGAGATCACAGAGAACACAGAGATAATACAAGCATCAGCGAATTATTGCGGGAATACCCACCGCAATTCGCTGATTCATGTTTTCTTTCGTGAGTTTCGTGCCTTTCGTGGTTAACATGTTTTCCTGTTTTCAGGTTCTATATTTTACTCTTTACACAGAGAACAGCCATTTTTACCACAGAGGACACGGAGAACACAGAGAAATACAGTTTTTATCCACGAATAGCACTAATTGGCACTAATAAAGTAGAAGCGCTTGCTGTGAGTTTGATTTTGTGACGCAAAATCAAATTCACAGCAAAATATTCATTCGTGTTCATTCGTGTAATTAGTGGACAACCGTTCCCCGGTTTTTCCTCCGTGCCCTCAGTGGTAAACCTGCTTTCTTATCCTGCATATCCTGTCTATCCCTGTTAAATTACAGGCCTAGAAGTTTCACAGCGTTTGCTTTGGCAATTTTGTTGAATACCTGCTCGCTGATTTTCTTCGTGTTGCGCCATTTAATGAGAAGGTCAACCATGGGAAATGGCGTGTCAAAACCGCAGATGTCCGTGCCGAAGAGCAGGCGGTCCTGAAATTCGTCCAGGAACTTCGGGCCGTACTCGGGATCACGGGCCAGCGCATTCGCCGGGGACGGATCGGACAAATCCCCATACAGATTCGGATACCGGCGGAACAGCTTTGGCACTACGCCCTCTTCTTTAATCGGACCGCACGGCGGATTCCATCCCACCTGCTCGCCGTCGGGGTTGAATGTCGTCTTCCGCTGGGCCGGAGTTTCCAGACGACCTATCTCCGACCAGAATACCGGGCCGTGACCGAGCATGATGAGCTTCGGGAAACGCTGCAAAGTATGTTCCAGTTGCGGCAGGCCGGGATCGTCGTACAAGCCGAAATCGCCACCGACAACATCGGAGCCGTCGCAGATCACCGGAAGCCCGACGTCCTGCGCGTGTTTGAACAGGTTTTGCACCATGGGATGCATGACCGGCACGTTCAGCATCACCTCTCCAAGTCCTTTACAGCCCTGATCTCGGTAGTACCGGAGCAGACGGTCAAGCGGCGCGTCTGCCGAGTTGGTCAAAGCGCGCGGATCGATGTTGCAGAACGGGATGAACCGGTCCGGGTACTGTTGCGCCATATCGAGAATATCCTCGTTGGCCTGGGGAAGATAGATTTCCGGACTGACAATCGGGAGCAGTACACCCCTTTCTATTCCGGCCTGGTCATACCGTTCAATAACCTGTTCCGCAGTACAGAATTGAACCACGAAGGGAATGGGCCGCCGATACGCATGTGC
The DNA here is from genome assembly GCA_037144075.1 of Lentisphaerota bacterium. Taxonomy (GTDB): domain Bacteria; phylum Verrucomicrobiota; class Lentisphaeria; order Victivallales; family Victivallaceae; genus CAIPAT01. Next base: position 3,136 of record JBAWXM010000091.1, read on the forward strand.
ATGAATGTCTATAAACATTTTAATTGTTCCTTTTCTGAGAATTTTGTCCATTTTTTCATCGACTTTAAAGTATTGAAATTGCTGGAGAGAATAATCATGGTTGCTGCTCCGTGTTTTGGAATGTTGACTTCAAGATAGCCACTTTCAGCTTTAACCGTTTTTTTAATGCTATACCCTTTATAGTCCGCCCCGAAAATCACGGCTTGCTTCAATACGTTATTTTCAGGCACTTTGATGCGAACATTCAAAGAGACATTATTTGAGCTTTTAAGGGCCAGCCCTTTCGGTACCGCCAGAATAACTATGGCATATTCGCCCCATGAGGTTTTGAAAATATTCGCTTTGATTTTTTCGCCATGGTTCAAAAGCGGAGACTTGTAGATGTTCTCGGAATTTATCTCTACACTGAGGGGGTGGGGAGTATAAACCCATTTTCTGCCTTCCAGAAATTCAAACAGCGGGTTGTAGCGTGAAAAAAGTTTCAGCGCATCTTTCGGCAGGGATTCTGTCGTCGGATACCGGTAATACGGGGAAACATGCAGCCACGAACCGTGATACAACGCCATTTGAAAAGCGTTCTCGCCTTCATCCAGACAAATGGTCGGCCTCTCCGGAGAGAGCATCGCTAATCGTCCTAACGTTTCAGGATCGCCCTCAGCCATTACTCCATCCAGATATTCCATCATTTGCCAGCGCACCACTCCATTCGCCATGCCGTTAATCCGCGGACGCGGAAATATCTCTCTGGTCTTTTTTAAGGCCCGCAGATACATATTCGCCATGTTGTACGCCGGACGGTTGTTATAAAATGTCTGTCCGTCGAAATGCGCAATATCAATCCAGCCGTAGCTCATCTGGTCAAAGAAGAATCCGTCGATTCCCGGACATCTTTTTATTAGTTTTTCAAATTGTGACATTATAAAATCAAAGAACGGATAAGCCGGATCGCTGTTCATAAGGATATTATAATTCCTGTGATCGTAGTATATCCATGGCACCAGTTCATCGCCGTTGAATATTCTCGCGATTGATTCAGGAAAAAAATTGCGGGCGATTTCCGATTCGCATTCGCCGATATTAAAATACGGCATAACCATTACGTTATGCTTGTGGCACATATCGATATAACGGTTGATATCGTCATATGAGATATTGTCCGCAGACCATTCCGGATGCTCCGGTGTCTTAAAGTGGTTGGAGTCAAAAGGCTCATCCGGGAAATAATCACCAAAATTCCTGCAATGAAATAGCTCGTTCCATCGGAGATGCATTTTCTGCGACCACTCCTTGATCCGTTTTTCAGGAATCATCGGAATGGTATAGGCCATATTGCCTTCGAGTTTTTCCTGGCCGGGAACCGGGCCTAGAAGTTCAGGAAATTTATTTCTCACCCAGCCCAGCGCCGGACGCCAGTCGCCTTCATGGCTGAATATCCAGAATTTTAAATTTATCTTCCCATGCTTGACCAGTCCCAGGTTGTTGAAAGTGATTTTTGTCAGCCAATTCCTCTGGTCAATTTCAAAATCCGTATACCATGTCTGATCCGGCGGCAGCAGATATGACAACCCCAGGCTTATGTCCTGGGTTGCATGAAACAACGTGCAAAGCGGCAAGGGAATATCTGTCTTTTCATCTACGCATTTACAGTGATGCACTTTTCTGATGCCGTAATCATTACCCAATGACTCCTGGGAAAGCGGCAGCCATAATTCCCAGTTGCTATGACCGGGTCCATGGGCACCGGGAAAAATCGGATGCGGCAGTGAGAGTTCCACTCTCATTTCCCTTTCAGCTCCGTTTACATGGTTAATTTCAAGAGTCCATTCCCAGTAATCCGTTTTGTCAACCCATTTCTGCGACGCGCTATAATCTTCCGGATGCTGTTCGTGATGCCGGAAGGAATATGCATTATGAGTCAGTTCGTCATGAACCAGGCAATCTCCGTGAACATGCGGATCAAAAAAGTCCGTCAATGTTTCTGTGTGTCTGGCGTTTTCGTCCGCAATAGCCCCTATGGTTTCAATCTTTGCTGTGACTACGTTGACAAGAGGATTAATACGATCTATGCAACCATTTTCCATGATAGTCATTATGAAACGTTGATCACTAATTATTTTTGATCTCTCTCTCAACATCTATCTTGCCTCTTTTCGTGAATAAGTTTGTTGTTTTCTATGCGGACAAATTAAACCAGCCGCTTGATTTATATATAAACAATCCTTCAACATGCCTGCATACATCGCCTATTTTCATGATCAAAGAACATATCCTTCGACCATTTCTTTCATAATTAAAATCCTGTGTTCAAGGGCATGCGGCGGCACCTGGTCTCCGGCAGCAGCGATCAGACGCGGGTTGGTTCGGGCTAGTTCCAGCCATGCAGAGACAGCCTGACGGAATGCATCATCACTGACGCCTGACAACCATAAGCAAGGCGGAACTCCGCCGGAAAGAATCATCTGTTCCCCGGCATCGTTGCGACATTCCGCAGGAAAAAGGTCTCCGGTCGGTTTCGGCGTTACGGCATCGGCGCAATCAGCTCCAATTTTGCTGAACATCTTCAACGAGCCTTTCAACCGTCCGTCAATGTGAACTGCCACGTATTTTCCGGCGGCGTGTAACCGACTGATTGCTTCAGCATAATAGTCTTTCGACCATTCTTCGAAAAATGACGGCGGCTGAATGTCACTGGAAAAATTATCTCCCATAACGATGATTTCCGCAGGGGACTGCGCCAGCAGGTCAATCAGCATCAGATTGTTCTGATTGATTATGTCTACCACTTCTCTTACCGTATCCGGCCAATCGTAAGTTGCATACAGGGTATCTTCAACACCCATCCAGTAATTCAGCAGTTGTCCCATGCCGCTATATCCAGTCCCTATGTATACCACGCCGGTGTCACCGACGCAATTCCTCCACTCATGATACTTTTTCCAATCTGACTGGTAGCTTCTGGCCGCAAGCGCCTCCGCCAGAATCAGCAGTTGCGCTTTGTTTTTAATGCTCCATTCAGGAATGGCCCATGAGTAGTTATCCTCTTCCCAGACCCTTACTCGTTCCAGTGTTCCACTGGGAGTGGTTATCCGCCAGCGGATTTCGCTGCCGTCGGTGCTTTTGCTGGTTGTTATTTTGATCTCCGCCGGATAAATGGTTTCGTAAAAAGACCCCAGATTGGGCAGATAAAAACCAACACCCATTTTTTTATGGTAGTCAATCAGTTCTTTTTCCGGATGATCGTAACTTTTGCTTAAATCCCAGGGCATCCGGTTACGTTGATAGAACCAGTGTGACAAGTCCAGCATGAAAGGAATCCGGTCCGGCCTTTCACCCCGATAAACTGCAAGTATTTGTTCCCGTAAATTCATAGTATTCATTATTCCTATATTGATTTGACTTTTATTACTTTGCTGCAGATGGTCAGCCAGAATGCCGTTGTCTTCGGTCATCCTTCAATATGCAAATTCAACTCATAAATATAGATATACGGGTCATTATTTACCGGCGTATGACGAATTTCAAACTCGAGAGTATTCCACCCTTTTTGCAATGCACTGCAACTTTCCACGGGTATTTGGACAAGTTCATGCTCACCCACCACAAACCCCGACTGTATTCTGCCCGGCAATTGCTTTATTCGCACAAACTTGCTTTCGTCCAAAATTTCCCCATTGAGCAGATAAGTCACATAACCATGTGCGGCATACCGGCTCAAAGGCTTGCAGAATGCATGGGGGTTATCTTCCACTACCTGATGGAAGCTTATAATGATAGCGCGGTTTTTATCCAATACATCCTCATCGTTGACGTAAAATTTTATGGTTTGGAAATATTTTGCCGGGCGGGAGGCCTCGACATAGATCGGCAGTTCATGCCAGAAAAGATATTCCTTCTCCTTGTTTGTCAGTGTTTCAGTGGCACCAGCCTGTGATAACAGCGACGCCCGCAATTTTAACTCGCCGGTATTCATGGGACTGGGAAAAGTGGGACTCGGATAGTTCTGGAAAATTGTACAGGGATAGTTAAACATATAAACCCCATCGACACCTTGCTCCAGAAAATTTTGCGCCATTGCCCGAAGTCTTATTACCGTCTCCTCGGCGCTCTCTCTAACGACAAAATTATGTCTCGGGGGGTGAACCTCATCCGGGAGCTCGACTGATGGATAACTGTTAATCGCCGGACTGCACTCTACAGACGGGTAAAATAGAATATCGTTAGCGTGGCACAAGCTCAGGAATGGTTCCACTTCAATATTATAGATGTTAGCATAATTGCTCATTACTAAAATATCCATGAGTTTATCTTTTATCCACGCTTTCACCTCCATTCCGGCATTGCGTCGTTGATTTTTATCAAATGGCAATCTGATCAAAAGTTTAATTTTACGATTTCTTGTGATACCGATTTTTTCAATACCACTGCGTATTTGCCTGATAAAATCAGTAAGAATTTCCCGTTTTTCCCATGCTTCATCCGGGTTGAAAGTCAAGGGGTTTCGGCAGAAATCCAGCTCTATCCCATCAACATCATAGCGCTCGGCAACTTCAAAGATGGAGTTCAGGCGATTGTTTCTTACCTCAGGATAAGAATAGTCCATTGCCGCATTATCATAGCTGCGGTGCTGCGTAACTCCCCAGAGCCGCATTCCCTGATGTTGTTTCCAGAATTCCGTAGCCAGCATTCCCTCCGGTTCTGACTTGAAATGAATATCGTTCATCCGGAAACTGGCGAAAAAGGCTATATTGATCTTACGCAATTCATTAATTAAAGCAGGCAGATAGTCAATTCCCTGACGGTGCAGGCTAAGCAATAAATTACCTTCATTGCCGGTAGCGCTATACCCGCCGTCTTTTTCCGCCATATCGTAAGCGTTCTCAATAAATTTTGAATGATAGGAATAAGCGAGATCCCCGCTGGCAATGGACCAGCATATACACCCCACCTGGGTATTTTTCAAGTATTCCACCGTCTTGGGAATTTGGCTCACGCTATGTGGTTTCGGTATGACTCGCAAAGAGCAAGTATCGTCATTATAAATGATTTTTGGTAAAAACTTTTCCATAATATTGATCTCCATTTTATATTCGTTAATGCTGCAAATCTTGTACTGACATATTGTAACGGTCAATGTATGATATGCATTGACGCGGCAACTCCCATATTTGTCTGCTTTATTAACATTTGAATGCACTGCTGCATGTCAATTTGGCGAATACGTTTGAGGATAACCCTGGCGAAGAAGCGGTAACATGTATTTCACCTTCCTGGCCGTTATTCTGAACAATCGCCAGACACAGTCCGTTGAATGTCCTGACAACTGAAAATTTTTCCGATTGATGGCTTCCTGGATCTCCGGAGGCCAGGCCAATCAAGCGGCCGCATCCTGACACCTCCACCGAAACAGGCACGGCAGCGGCCGGTACCGGCGTTCCATCTGCATCCAGAACGCTGATAGTGATGAATGAAACATCTTCTCCATCCGCAAGAAGTTTTGTCCGATCCGGTGATATCCGCAGAATGGCGGACACTCCCGCCGTCTTGATCTCCTGACGGCAGACTACTTGGCCGTTGAGGCGGCCCTCGGCGTATAAAGTTCCCGGCGCGTATGGGACCTGCCAGGATAAGTGCGGCCACGAAGCCCCGAATTGCAGAAAATGCGGGATACCCGGCTGTAACTGGCCGTTCAGGTATAGATCCACGGTGTCGCAGTTGCTGTAACACCAGACTTCAATGCGTTGACCTTCCTTGCCCGGCCAGGTCCAGTGCGGAAAGAGATGAAGCATGGGATAATCAGTCCATTCCTTCTTATAAAAGTAATATGCGTCCTTGGGAAAGCGGCAGATGTCGAGTACTCCAAACTGGCTTGTGACGATTGGCCAGCCGGTAGTTTCGCCGCGGTATTCAATAGCCGACCACATCAGACCGCCGGCAAGCCATGGTCGTGCCGCAACGTGTCGCCATTCAAGTTCGTGAGAAAGGCAAAGATCAAACTCGCTGCAATAATGTCCGCCGCGCTTCATCACGCGCCCGTCACCCAGAGTCTCAGATTCAGAGTCAGCAGGAGCGTTTTCCATATAGACTCCGCGAGCGCCGCGTCCGGAGGAAAACTCGCTGATCAGCATTTTGCGACCTGGAAACAGGCGATGATCCCGGTCATCAATGCCTATGCCGCCGCCATTGTATCCAACTACATCGGTTACGTCAGCAAATCCATTGGCGTTGGCATCGGTGTTTCCCTCCAGCCCCACTACAGTGGGACGACTGGAATCCAACTGGTGCGCCAATTCGTTTAATTGGCGGAGGCAAGTTGTTAAACATCCGTCATTGCTGCCGGCTGTGTTGGCCAGCCCCCAGACGATGATGCAGGGATGATTTTGGTCCCGGCGAATAAGATCCCGCAGGTCGTCAAAGGCACCGTTCTCCGGGTAGAGATTCCGTGTCTCCGCCCAGAAGAGCATACCCTGCCGGTCACATGCATCCAGCAGAGAAGGAGAAGCCGGGTTATGTGCGGAACGGATAATGTTGCACCCCATCTCCTTCAGCATTTCCACTGTCTTGAAATTCGCACGGTCCGGCAGCGCCGTTCCCAACCCGCCAAAATCATGGTGGATATTGCCGCCGCGAAGTTGAAGCGGCATGCCGTTCAAGAAAAATCCTTTATCCGGCGTGAATTCAAACCAGCGGATACCGGAGAATGTCTCGCATGAATCAACGTCCCCTTCCTGCGAGGTCATCTCCGAACGGACGCAATACATATATGGCTGTTCCGGCGACCAGAGTCGCGGATTGGCAAGCGTGATTTCCTGAATCAATTCCGCCTCCAGCCCAATTTCCACCGCTGTTTCATTTTCGACACTGCCGGCAATGTTCCCTTGCTCGTCCTCGATGATCGTGCGCAGCCGGACCCGCTGAGTTTTTGCACCATTGTTCAGCAGGCGCGTTCGCACGTTGACCACAGCCGCGGAGTAACTGACATTGGTTGTGGTGACGGCAATCCCCCATGGCACTATATGCAGTTCCGGCTTGACCATCAACCATACATGGCGATAGATGCCTGCACCTTCATACCACCAGCCCTCCATCTGACTCGCGTCAACCTGAACCGCCAGCACATTGGGTTCTCCTTTAGTGCGCAGCCAGCGGGTGATGTCATAGACTGCGCCGGTATAGCCGCTCGGATGGTTCCCTGCCCGCTGTCCGTTGACCCAAAGCGTGCTGTTCCGAAAAACACCTTCGAATTCCAGGTAAACGCTCATGTTCGTGAACGTCTCATCAATAGCCAGACGTTTACGATACCACCCTGTCCCTTTCGGCAGATAACTATCGGCGCGAGTTTCGAGATGGTTGGCGGCATAACTGGATTCGATAAAATTTTCCCTGGAAAATGTGCCTTCGCTGCTCCAGTCATGCGGCAGATTCACCTGACGCCATTTGGAATCGTCAAACCCTTCTTCCCGGGCACCGGCTATGTCGCCAGGATGGAATTGCCATTGCCGGTCAATTTTGCTGCGTAAACTCATATTCATCCCTTTTTATATCCTGCTGCCGCTTTATCTTTTACGGACAATTTAATCACACTGCATGAAGAATCAGGAGCGGATGCCGGCAAATCCAGTAACTTGATGTGTTTACCGTCACGCTGAATGGTCACACTGTGATTTGTTCCCATAATCACCCCGGAAGAGAAATCCATCGCGCAATTGGCAATGGTAATTGAAGTCCCATGCCACCAGTGGACATACAGATAAACGCAGTCACCTTTCATGGCTGAACACCCGTAAGTTCCGCCGCTAACCGGACAGGGAGACACGTTTTCAATCGCTTCACGATGGACTGCCAACCATTGACCGAGAGCGTCCAAACGTTCCAGTTCCGGCTTGACTATCGTGCCGTCCGGCCTCGGGCCGACATTGAGCAGCATATTGCCTTGGTACATGGCAATGCCGGTCAGGGTGTGTACAATTTCTCCGGCTGACTTATACATGTTATCGGCTGGGAAATATCCCCAGTGCTTGTTCATGGTCAAACACGCTTCCCATAAGCGCTCCTTGTCCTGCGGCGGCTTTGTATTCTGTTCTGCAGTATAAAAATCTTCCGGCAGTTCCGAACGGTCGTTAATCAGAATATCCGGCTGAAGTTTCCGCCCCATAGCATTAAGTTCACAGGAGCGCAGGTTTTCAGCGGTAAGCGTGGAAACTCCATCAAGGTTGGGTGCCCTGTCATACCACAGGATGTCTATTTTGCCGTAATTGGTACAAAGTTCCCGTACCTGCTCATGAATCAGACTTATAAATGCATCCCATGCCTCCGGAGCTTTTTCCGGTCCGTCGTTGAATGCCTGGATGCTCCAGTCTGGAAGAGAAAAGTATAGCCCGACTTTAAGTCCATGCCTGCGGCAGGCTTCTACATATTCTTTAACCAGATCGCGTTTCGGTCCCTGTTTTATCGCATTACGGCTTGTTGTGACAGTATTGAATAAACAGAATCCGTCATGGTGTTTTGTGGTCAACACTATATAGCGCATTCCGGCGTTTTTTGCCAGACGCGCCCAGTTGTCCGGATCGTAATTTGCCGCCGTAAATCCGGGAATATATTTGTCATATTCACCAACCGGCATTCTTTCATTCTGCATCACCCATTCGCCGCGGCCGATTACCGAATACACCCCCCAGTGGATGAACATTCCGACTCCGGCTTCTCGAAACCATTTTTGAGATTCTTTCATTTATTTATTGTCTTTTATTAGATGTTAGTTTTCAAGTAGTTGTCTCACGACTGCAAGTCACGGATGTCTTGCGCAGCGCCGATAGCTACCCGTGATGAAGCACTGCCGCTGATAAAACGTACAACCAGCAGATGAGCTCCTTGCTTCAGTTCCGCAGTCGCGACATGATCGGTCATGCATATACCACCCTGGACATTTCCGGAAGCGAGAGTATCACAAAGAGTCTCACCATCTATCCATGCCTTGAACCACCAGTCGGCGCCAAACCCGAATGACTGCGGCCCATCCAGTTCCACCGTGAAAGGAATGTAAATGTATGCCTCCCTCTGTTCGGCAACCTCGCCCCATATCTCCGCGAAGTCAAACCGTCCGTTACTCGTCGTTATGTTGATCGGTTTGACCCGGCGGGTTCCACCCTCCAGATAATCGGGTATGGCGTGCAACACTCCTTCTACATTAGGTGTCTCTTCTTTCTCAAAATATGAAAAAACCTTCCAGTATCGGGAAAGGCTGAGCGTACCTTCAACCGGAGGAATCTTCCGTCCGATGACAGGCGTGTTAAATTTAAACATCCGCAATCCACGGACATTGACTACGCACCTTTCGGCGAAAAGCCCGATATTCCGCGCCGCCGGTTTTGAAAAACCATAACATTGAACAAGCCTTCCAGCCGCGTACACTTCAATAAACTCACATCTCACCAGGATGATCAATTTGACGAAAGTTCCGTCAACAACTGGCCAGGGCACATGGCTCTCCGCCATGAACGCCGGGCCGCAGGGGCCACGCGTAATTCTGCCAAACTCAAACAAACCATGCATGTTCAGCAGACATCCAACACCTTCATAGGGTTTTTCCGCACCGTGTTCCCCTGTCCCGATGAAAAGTCCTGCGGCGCCGTTTCCAGAAATGCTGAACTCCACTTCGATGATTACACCGTTTTTGTAGCAGACATCCGTTTTAAAATATGCAAGGGACGAACCAGCAGTCTCCCCCTTAATAATGCCTTCCGTGCATTCCCATTTGCCGGATGGTTCCGTCTGTGGAGACGGCGTAACAAGGTCGGAACAGTTTTCAATATCGAACAGCATCGTGCCTTTGAGATTTTCGTTTCCTGTCCACCACTTCAAGACAAGTTTGCCGGGGGCTTCTTCCTCAAGCAGCTTCACTGTTCCGAGCCAGGCATCGATAAAATTATCGCGCGGCATCCAGTGATGATAGAGCAGCGTCTGATTGTTGAACTGGCATGGTCGTGCGAAATACGTTGGCATATAAGCCCAGTTTGGAGGCGCGTTGCGGCATCCCAGCAACATCGGATCACCAGGAACCAAACGATATGGGCCGCGGATATTGTCGGCCATCATTACATACATTCCGCCGGCTTTCCCGCTGGAGTTGTATATGGGGTCAAAGCGTGGCCCCAGCCCGGAATTGCTGCCGACCAGCAGATAATGGCGGGTGCCGAATTTAACGTAACCGCCAAATTCAGTCCAGCCCATGCCGCACGGTTCACTCGCAGGCGGCTCCGTCTTCCAGTGAATGCCGTCAATGCTTGAAACCAGGCCGGCAACGCCGTTGGCACCGGCCGGTTCTTTGGCGTTTGCCGTCACGAATCCAAGAAACGTTCCATCAGGTTGCGGAACGACGCAAATCGTATCCCAGCGCGCACCGCAACTCACTTGTCCGCCGGAACATTCATACCATATGGGATCCGGCGAACTCTTGATCTCTTTAGGCAGTTTCCGCCATGTGAGCAGATCCTCGGATTCGGCGAAAAATATCTGTTGTCCGGTAAATAGCCCGCCGGTGGAACCGCCCAGTGAATAGTTCAGCATCCAGCGGTCCTTGACGCGCCAGACCATGCCGGTACCCATGCAGCCTTCGCCGGGTTCAGTGGCGAGAATTGTTCCGCGATCCTCCCAATGAAGCAAATCCCTGCTGACGGCAAGGCCGTAGCCGTCCCACACCACGTCCCGAAACTGAAGGTAAAAGAGATAAAAAGTCCCTTCATGATGCAGGATGAATGTGTCCCATAGTTTGCTATTTTCAGGCTTAAATATCATAACGGCCCCATCTAATGTTCATTATATCCCTTGTTTATTTTACAGTGAAGTCGAGTGTATTGCTTATGCCAGAGACCACATCCGTTACTGTAACCTCATAAGCGCCTGGCTGATTTAAGGCCAGCGGCAGCGGCAATTCAAAAGAGCCGTTGTAACTTATATTGGCATCGAACTCCGGTAACTCGACTCTATTAAGTTTTACGCCAATACGCGCAATCATCGTAACTGTTTTCAATGACTCCGGAAGCAGCGCGACTGAAAGTTTCGCCGTCTCGCCGCATTTGAAGCTGAGCGCATTAAGTTTCGCGGATATCCCCTCTATCTTCGCCGGCAGGAAAACAAAAACATCTGCATAATTCAATTTCAAAGTAAACGGCAGCTTTGCGGTTTCACCAAGATATTGTTTTGTCCTCGCGTTATAGGCATGATATGGTTTATCCAGCACTACATTCAGCTGATTTCCCGGCGGCGGCGGCACAACCGCCTCCGGTAAAATACCACAGACAATGGCAGGCCCGTTTAGCAGGGGATAACTTTTGCAATCAGTGCTTGCCGCACCGAGAATATTGGTAATCTTGAAAGGTGCGGTTAACTTTGCCTTTTCAACAAGCGCCGTGCGGAACGCCCCCATTTCATTAACCTTGTAATCTGTGAACGGCCGGTTCAGGAACCAGGTTCCGCCTTTGCCTGCCGTTTTGAAATTGGCCTCTTTGAAGGAGAAAATACTATTAAGAAGGCTGTCGGTAAGTTCGACTGAGCCGCCTTCGATGATATTTCCGGTGCCGCCGCAGGTTTTACAGTTACCCTTGATTAGTCCGGAGTCAACCTTGCCTGCCCCCCCGCAGTTTGAACATGCTATTTTCTTGCCATCGGTCTTAGCTACCTGGAATTTCCCGTCAGCAGGAACGAGCAGGTCGTTACAGGTCGCAGGAATCACATCGGCTACAACGATACCGCCATTCTCCGCAAACTTTCTTATAGCCTCCACGCTTTCCCTGCTCATCGCCTGAACCGATGGTATTAAGAGAATTTTATACTGCTTATCAGTAGCAAGTTTTTTTGACACATAGTCTGCGCCGACCCAGTCAAAAGCCAAGCCCGCAAACTGCAACAGGTTGGTTATCGCTTTCCGGCTTCCATCCTGTGTGCTTTTACGTTGATAAACAATATCCGCGAACTCCGAAATCGGCGAATACATAATCGCAATCTCAGCCGGTTTCTTTGACTTGATCAGGAATTTGCCAGTGCCGGAAAGAATCTCGCTGGCTTGTTTTCCAGCAAGTTTAAAGTAGGGCATCGGTTCTGCCAAGCCAATCGGAAAAGAATATAGAACCGCAAACCAGGCGAGTTCATTTCCTCCAGAAAAGAGCGTTTGCCACGGAACGCGGGTTACCGTGAAGTCATTCATCTCATTCACATACGAACCCCACCAGATCCCCGTGTAGCTTCCCGAAAGCGCCCTTTGAAAATAACCGTCATCTTTTACGCTTGCGGTATAACCGGCAAAATTCTGACGAACACGTTCCCAGTCATAATTGAGTCCAGTAATACAATCGAGACTGGTCAGTGCGTCAGGTTTATCATATTTGCGTATTACGTTTTGCGCTTCGGTATGCACCGCTTCAAAACGGTTTATCTTGAAAAGTTCCTGTTCAAGCCATTGGGAAAGCAGGCCATTCGACTTTGCCGTCGCCAGGCTGGTCCATTTCATTTCCGAAAAATCCTTGAAAGAACTTAGCCACTGCTTATTGATATCATCAATGGATTTGTATTTTTCCTTGAGGTAAATAACGAATTCCTTGAGTGCTTCCGGATTATCCCATTCCTCCTCTTTAGAACTTATAGCATTTTCTTCGCAGATGGAATACATCAGAGTTCCAGATTGTCCCAACAGTTTTATTTTTTTTATGGTCTCCTCGGAAATATAATTTGACAAGCAAGTTTTCAACGGCATATCAGGCTTAATTATGAAATCCCCATAGCTGAGAAGATAAGGCGTTTTTTGAAGATTACTTCTTGTCCCAAATTCAAATCGGCGGGATAAAGAGCTAGCCGACCCGTATAAAGCATGATCATAAAGGGCGTTAATCCCCAGTTTCTTTACCCAATAAAGCATCGCACTATCAAATACATTGCTGTCTCCTGACGCCCAGCCGGTGGACAAAACATCATCAAACTTTCTACCGTGCATATAGGTATATGCCGTAGTCCTATCGAGACATTTCCCGTTGACATCAACTACTTCAAGCACCACGTCATAGATGTCGGCAAGCGGTGCGCTTACAGCGGGGAAATCAAAACCTGCGGAACTGCTCGTTTTCTCTATGAGGAGACGTCCAAACGAATCAAAAAGTTTGGCTTTGATAGAACAGCCCGCAGGC
>JBAWXM010000092.1:0-16248 GCA_037144075.1 Lentisphaerota bacterium
TATTATGAGCGAGAAAAGTGATAAGAACGAAAGCGCCGCATCAAAGAATAAAAATCTGGAAATAGCTATCAGCCAGATCGAAAAAGAGTTCGGCAAGGGTTCAATTATGCGTCTGGGCGACAACTCGATGCATGCGGACGTGCCGACCATCAGCACCGGTTCGCTGGCGCTTGACATTGCGCTCGGCACCGGCGGACTGCCCAGAGGCAGGATTGTTGAAATCTTCGGACCTGAATCATCCGGCAAGACTACGCTATGCCTTCATGTCATCGCCAATGCCCAGCGGGCGGGCGGCGTCGCGGCGATTATTGACGCCGAACACGCCATTGATCCGACTTACGCTAAAAAAATCGGGGTCAACGTTGACGATCTGCTGATTTCCCAGCCGGACTGCGGCGAGGATGCGTTAAACATCGTTGATTCCCTCGTGCGGAGCAATGCCGTGGACGTTCTGGTGGTGGACTCTGTCGCCGCGCTGGTTCCGCGCGCGGAAATCGAAGGACAGATGGGAGATTCGCACATGGGACTCCAGGCACGGCTGATGTCCCAGGCGCTGCGCAAACTTACCGGCGCCGCCAGCAAAAGCCGTACCTGTATCATTTTTACCAATCAGATCCGGGAAAAAATCGGGGTCATGTTCGGCAACCCGGAAACCACTCCCGGCGGGAATGCGCTGAAATTTTACTGTTCCATCCGCCTGGACATCCGCAAAATCACTGCGATAAAAGACCCTTCCGGGGAAGTAATCGGCAACCGCACCAGAGTCAAAGTTATCAAAAACAAACTGGCCGCCCCGTTTAAAAATGCTGAATTCGACATTAATTATTCCGAAGGAATTTCACGGTCAGGCTCGGTGCTGGATGTGGCATCGGACATGGGAATTCTTGAAAAGCGCGGATCCTGGTTCTCGTTTGAAGGCGAGCAGATTGCTCAAGGCCGCGAGCAGACCAAAGCGTATCTGGACGCCAACAAAGAATTCGAAGCCAGACTGCTGACCAAAATTCGCGAAAAGCTGGCGGCTGATGACGAAAAGGTTAAAAACGACCAGAAAGATAAAAAACAGGCGGCTGAAGATCCGAAAGATAAAAAGCAGACGGGCGAAGACCCGAAGGACAAAAAGTAATACACAGGAATTTGAAATTGTTTAATATTTCTGGGATAAAAACCTGTGAGACCAGAAAATGCCCGAGATCATACATAAAGCGCTTTGGCGCCGGTGTTATCCCGGGCTTCAAATTTTTTTCTGCCCTGATGATCCTAGTCTCTGTTTCAATTAGTTGTCCGGCGGTTGAGGAAAGCAGCAGAAACCGCAATTGCCAGCTCGGCGACAGCGCTTTTTACAATGGATCATTCGAGCAGTCCGTTGTTTTTTACAAGCGCTACATTGATGAAAGCTCCGCCGTCAGTCAGGATTTGAAAGACGCCATGGAGCGCTATATCACCGCCTGTATCCGGGCGTCAATGCCGGACGAAGCGGAGCAGATGCTGGATGAATACGAAAAGAGATTTCCTCTGATTGAAAAGGTGCGCAAAGTCCTTTATCATGCGGACATCCTTATGCTGCGTTTTAAATATGCCGAGGCGGAATCGCTGCTGAGAGAAGCTCTTTCAGATAAAGTTATTACCGGCGATTTGTATTTCCAGCTTCTTTCCGCATTGGGTTTTGTGATGCTGCAGCAGGAAAAATGGTTTGAAGCATCTGAAATCTATGGATTGCTGGAAAAGTCCGGCAGCGGCACTGACTGGGAGTCGGTCGGATTCCGGCAGAAGTTATACGCCATGATAATGGGCGGCAGTCTCAGCGACAGCAGCATCCTGCTCAACGCCGAGATTAAAGTGGCGAACAGCAAGGATGTTCCCGATCTTAAAATTCTTTCCCTGCTGCTGATGATTCAGGAAAAACGGTTTTCCGACCTGAAAAAGAGCTATGCCTCTTTGGTGAATACTATTCCCAGGACCGCGAATCCGCGGCTTTTTAAAGTCAATATGCTGGCGGCGAAACATTTTCTTAAAGTCGGAACGCCCGGCGACGCCATTCTTTTTCTAAAAGACGCATTCGACTTTGCGCCGTCGTCCTATGACCGGAGAAGTTCACTGCGGCTGCTGATTAATACTTATGTTGAAGCCAATATGAAAAAAGCAGCAGCAGTTACAGCTATGAAATATATTGATTTTTATCAGGATTCTCCGGATGTTACGGAAATCAAGGTTCAATGCGCCAGGCTGTTTGCTGAGCAGAATATGAATGACGATGCGGTCAATATTTACCAGTCCGTTATAAAAGATCCGCACATCGCGGCGGCTGAACGGATAAGCGCTCTCAGGCAGGCGATAGCTCTGCTGGCGGCTTCCGGGAAAATCAAGGCCGCCGCCGATCTGCTTTCCGCTATCGCGGAAAAAGGACTGACAGAAGGCGAGAAACTTGAGGCCAAATTTATTCTCGGCAAATTCTATTTCGATCATAAACTCTACCGGCAGGCCGCCGACGTGTTTATTGATGTTTCATCCAGAAACAGTCAGTGGAAAAGTGACAGCATGTTCTGGACAATGCAGTCGCTGATCAAGCTTTCCGAATACGCCACCGCGCTGGATGTTGCCAGAAAAATACAAAAGGAAAACTCCGACCCGCAAATCGCCATGGAAACAGATTATTACCAGTCATTAATTCTGGATAAACTGGAAAAATACGCGGAGGCCAGAGAAGGTTATCTGGCTTTTGTCAGAAACAACCCGGATAATGAGCATTCGCCTTCGGCATTATTCGACGCAGGCAACATTTCTTTCAGGCTGCGCGATTTTCCGAAAGCTGCGGAGATTTTTAAAGACTTTGTGAAGCGTTATCCGCAGAATCCGCTGGCGGCAAACGCCTTGTACAAATGCCTTTATGCCGCTTATTTCAACAGCGACACCGAAGAAATCGGCAGAATAAACGAGCTGCTGGAAAAACAATATCTGGACTCGCCCTTTGCCGTCGCGGCATTTTTCTGGCAGGTGGATTATCTTAGAAATGGCGGCAAACTTAAAGAGGCTGACCAGGTGCTTCAGCGGATCGGACAATTGTATGCGGGTAAGGAAGATATTGTTCCACAGGCTTTGTATGACCGCGCTGCGATTGCGGAAACTCTTTCAGGCAGTTCCGCGTCCATGCAGTTGCTGCAGGAAATATTTGACCGGTATCCGGGCAGCAAAACGATGGCTGACGCCCTTTTCCTGGCCGGCAACATCATCTCCGGCGGGGGTAATTATTCCGATGCCGCCATTTATTACCGCAAAGCGGCGCAGTTACGGCCCGGATCGGCATTGGAAATCGCTTCGATCGGAAGAATCGGAGACTGCAATTACACGCAATATACCAAGACGCAGGAAATTAAATACCTCAACAGCGCGATTGCGGAATATGAGAAAGTTATGGCGATGAAGAACCTTAACCAGAATATTAAAGACCAGACGCTGTATAAAATCGGCAAATGCTATGAAGGCCTGAACCGGGATGACAAGGCCCTGGAGTTTTTTACAGAGCTGATTTATGGTTATAAAATTGACAAAGGCGATGGTGCAAACAAGATTAAACCGGTATGGACGGTCAAGGCCGCTTACGCCGCGATCATGATATATATGCGGCAGGGAACTCCGGAGAGCGCCGCCGAAGCCGTAAAAATATACCGGCATCTGGAGTCAATGCAGCTGGAAACTGGAGAAGATTTTAGAAAAATAATTTCGAATATAAAGTCTAAATTCAAGATATAGAATCTCAAACAATAGAAGGATTTAAAATATGCTTTTCATGCAAATGATGAAAGACGGCGGACCGGTCATGTGGATTATTCTCGGTTGCAGTTTGATCGCAGTTTATTATTTTCTGGAAAAATGGTTCCAGTTTCACAGGGAACAGATAAACGTGAAAGAACTGGTAAAAGGTCTGGTCAACGTACTGAAGCGAGATGGTTTTATCGAGGCGATCAGCCTTTGCGATAACACTCCCGGACCGGTAGCCCGGGTATTGGCGGCGGCGATTCTGGCTTACGAGCGCGGCGACGATGATCTCCGTCAGGCTATCGAGGATGCAAATATGGAAGAAATTCCGAAACTGGAGCGGCATGTCAATCTGCTGGCGACGATCGGATATATTGCACCGTTGCTGGGACTGCTCGGCACCGTTCTGGGCATGATGCGCGCATTCCAGACAATTCATGCCAAAAGCGTTTATCTTTCCGCGGCTGACCTTTCCGGCGACATTAATATGGCGCTGATAACTACCGCCGCCGGCCTTTGTGTAGCAATCCCGTGTTATATTGCATACAATTATCTGACCTCGCGCATCCACTCCATCTGTCAGGAAATGGAGCGCGCGGCGTCTGAAATCAACTATTTTTTCAAGCATCACAAGTCAAACCGGAAACCCCAGGTAGAAAATGAGTAACCGCTATTCAGAAAGTTTCAAGTCCAGGCTGAAACCGCTTTCCGGCCGGCCCGACCTGACGCCGATGCTGGCGGTGCTGTTTCTGCTGCTGATCTTTTTTATGCTCAGCAGTTCTTTCGTGCAGGTTTCCGGCATCAAGGTTGACCTGCCCGAAATCGGGACTAAAGGAACATTGGGGGTCGAGAAATTCGTTATTACCGTGACGATGACAGAGAGCGGCAGTGAAATCTATTTTAACGAAAAAGTAGTATCCTGGGAATCGCTGAAACAGGAACTGGCAAACGTCAGCAACTATTCGACATCAGCCACGGTTATTCTCAGGGCTGACCAGAAAACACCGTTCGGCACAATCTCAAAAATAATGTCCATCGCGGAAAAGGCCAATCTGTCTGTCTTTATCGCAACCGTGCCTCCAAAGAAAAAACAGGAAACAACATTTGAGCAGAATGAGTAATGTCATGGCTGGCAACTATCAGCGCATAATTGTGGCGGAAGCGCTCGCGATCACCATACTATTCCATATGGCGCTGCTGTTTCTATTCTCGTACAGTCCTCCTCAATTTAAGAATAACGACGTGAAGACACAGAAAATTGCCATGCTCAACCTGTACGATAGCGGGAAGTCTTCCATGAAAGAACTCACCGCATGGCTGGAATATCACGACCCTTCTCTGATTTCCCGTCCGGATCAGAAATTCGGTTATGCGGCGCTATGCCGCAATCCGGATTTCCGTCCGCCGCTGCCCGATCTGCCACGGGATAAAAAAATGGAAACTATCACTGTTTTCGAAAAGTTCAAAAAACTTTCACCGGAGAACCAGCTTAAATATGATATGTGCGACAGGTTCGTCAACTATACTCCCACGCCACTGCCGAAAGTCAGGAAAAATCTTGATGGCCAGACCGCTGTTGTTCAAAGTAAATATCCGGTTGCCGTCTACGGCGGCGGCGCGGAACTTAAACCGTTCTTTGAAACTTCGCTGTCTGAACCGCTGCGGGCAGCGGCGGCAACCGCCAGGCCGTCAAAGATTTCGCTGGCGTTTCAAGGCGCAGGCCTGATGCCGCGGGCAGCGGTTGAAGAGTCTTCCGGCAATCATGAACTTGACAGCGCCGCAATTAAGGAGATTCTATTCTGCGCGGATAAGTTTTCGGCGGAACTGCTTAATCCCGGAGATTTTGTGACGATCACCGTGCTGTGGAATAAACCGGGGGTGAACAAATGATCGGACTTGACTTTGCGGATGGACTTTTCATATATCTGACCGTCTGGCTGGTAACTCTGGCAATATTATGGGGCCGGGAACTATGGCGGCAGAAGGCCAACGACTGGAAAGTCAGCAGCAGTCAGCTTTTCACCTGCGATAAATGCCATTATGCTTTTCTGACCAAGGAAAATACTAATATCACCCGATGTCCGCGCTGCAACTCAATGTGTCTTGTCCGCAAAAGACGCGGATTATGACCTGAAATAACTCTGATAAAATGAATCATAAATAGCAAAAAACTTTCAAAAAATGCTTTTATAATTTAAGAAAAGGTTTGTATTTGCTAGTATGCAGTTATATATTTATATGAATATACTGATTGCAGCATAGATTTTTATGCACAATCTATGCGACAGGAAGGCTGATTATCAGTAATATTCGATCTGCGCCAGGAGACGCCCTGAAAGGCCGGGCGTGACGGCTAAGCAGACTTATCTCATGGTTATTCATAAAATCTAAAAAAGTATAAAAACAGGAGATTTAAATGGTAAAACATCTGAACGCGATTCCCACAAAAAACGCTGCTCTTATTGAATGGGTGGAAGAATGGGCGGAACTCTGCAAGCCGGAAGGCATTCACTGGTGTGACGGTTCCGAAGAGGAATACAACTGCCTGGCCGGAAAACTGGTCAAGGCCGGCATTTTCACCAAACTGGATAACCCGCCTAATAGCTATTACGCCCGTTCCGTTCCGGCGGACGTTGCCCGCGTGGAAGACCGTACCTACATATGTTCCGAAACAAAGGAAGACGCCGGCCCGACCAACAACTGGATGGCCCCGGCGGAGATGAAAGTCAACATGCGCAAGCTTTACGACGGCTGCATGCAGGGACGCACCATGTATGTAATTCCGTTCAGCATGGGGCCGCTCGGTTCGAAAATCGCTCATATCGGCGTTGAACTAACCGATTCCGAATATGTTGTAATCAATATGCGCATTATGACCCGCATGGGCAAAGCTGTGCTCGACATTCTCGGCAACGGCGAATGGGTGCGCTGCATGCACTCCGTCGGGGCGCCGCTTCAGCCCGGTCAGCAGGACACCGCCTGGCCGTGCAGTGAAACCAAATACATCTCCCATTTTCCGAAGACCCGCGAAATCTGGTCGTTCGGTTCCGGTTATGGCGGCAACGCCTTGCTCGGTAAAAAGTGTCTGGCTCTCCGCATCGCATCAGCCATGGCCCGCGAAGAAGGCTGGCTGGCTGAACACATGCTAATTCTTGGCATCACTCCGCCGGACGGCAAAAAACAGTATGTGGCGGCGGCATTCCCGTCAGCCTGCGGCAAGACCAACCTGGCGATGCTTATCCCGACGCTGCCCGGCTGGAAAGTCGAATGTGTCGGCGACGATATCGCCTGGATGAAATTCGGCGAAGACGGACGTCTGTACGCCATCAATCCGGAAGCCGGTTTCTTCGGCGTTGCGCCTGGAACCTCGATGGAGTCCAACCCGAACGCAATGATGACCGTGGAACGCGGCAACAGTATTTTCACCAATGTCGCGCTTACTCCCGACAGAAAGACCGTCTGGTGGGAAGGCATGACCAAAGAAAAGCCGTCCAGACTGATTGACTGGAAGAATAATGAGTGGACTCCGGCATCTGAAAATCCGGCGGCCCATCCGAATGCGCGTTTCACCGCCCCGGCCCGGCAGTGTCCGGTGGTCGACGACGCCTGGGAAGATCCCAAAGGCGTTCCGATCTCAGCAATTCTGTTCGGTGGCCGCCGTCCTTCTGTGGTGCCGCTGGTGCATGAAGCCTTCGACTGGCAGCACGGCACTTTCATGGGTTCCATCATTGCCTCTGAAATGACCGCAGCGGCGTTCGGCAATATCGGTTCACTCCGCCGCGACCCGTTCGCCATGCTTCCGTTCTGCGGCTACAACATGGGCGACTATTTCGCGCACTGGCTTAACACCGGGGCCAGGGCAAAAGATGCGTCCAAGCTGCCGAAAATATTCTATGTCAACTGGTTCCGCAAATCCCGGAACGGCAAGTGGCTGTGGCCCGGATTCGGCGAGAACAGCCGTGTCCTGAAATGGATCATCCAGCGCGTTGCCGGAGAAATCAGCGCCGTCAAGACTCCGATCGGCTACATGCCGGCCCAAAAAGACCTGGATGTCAGCAACCTGAATGTTTCTGATGAGGATTTGAGCGAACTGCTTAAAATTGATAAAGCTGAATGGCTTAAGGATATTCCCGGAATTCGCGAATACTATGCCAAATTTGCAGACAGAATGCCACAAGGTCTGGTCGAACAGCTTGATGCGCTTGAGCAGCGCTTAAAAGCATAACGTCCGGTTGACTTCGCGGCGGAAAGGAAGTTCTGCTTCTTTTCCGCCGTTTATTTTCATACAACTGGTTAAAACGCGTTGACAAAACATGGTTTTATATTTATCATAATAAGATGTGTCTGCAAATGTCCGAATTATGCGCAGAGCTTGTAAGTGATCAAAATCAAATTGTTGCTGTTAATAAACAGATTGCAACAAGATGTTAATGAATGAATGAATAATGAATGAATGAAAACCGGATGATTTTATGATTTCCCTGGCCCGTGCAAGTTTGATATATGAATGGCGCAGATATCTGGCCGCCGTTTTCGCGCTTGGTTTCTCCGCGCTGCTGATTTATATACAGACCGGATTGATGCTCGGTTTTTCCCTGTCCATGACTGCTATTTTGAATAATTCGCAGGCCGATTTATGGATATCCGCCTATAATCTCACCTCTTTCGAACAAAGCGGCGGAGTGGAGCTGAAAAACGAATTCTATCTGCGGATGCATCCGGAAATAGTGTCCGTCAGCCCGTTCCTGCGCTATTGGTGTAGTGGCAAAACCTATGATGGAGAACAGATATGGGCGCCGTTGTTCGGGGTTAATACCGACAAAAGTAAATGTCTGCTGATGCCGCCGGAGTTTCTGGAGGAGTTTGCAGACAAGCTGGACGAACCGATGACCGTGGTGATTGACCGCTCTTTCTCTAAAAATTTGAATTTGAATATCGGCGACTATACTGAGCTCAGCAATAAGCGGGTTAAAATCGTCGGGATCACCGACGGCTATAAAAATGACCGCGGCGGCTTTGTTTTCGCTTCCGAATATACTTTCAAGCAACTGGCAACCTGGACTTGGGTGCAGTTTCTGATGATCAGGATAAGGGACCCGAAAATGGCTGATGCCGTGGCGGCGGAACTGAATGATTCCACATGGAAGAACAGCAAACTGAAAGCATGGAGCAAAGACAGTTTATTCTGGCAGTCCCAGAAATGGCAGTTGCTGGAATCCCCCAACAGTCTGACTTTTATCTTTCTGTCCATTCTCGCGCTGTTTATCGGCGTTGCCATCACCAACCAGTCGCTGCGTTCGGCGATCCTGGCGTCGCTGAAAGAATATGCAGCGTTAAGGGCGCTGGGTGTTTCCAAAGGTGCATTGTGCATGGTGGTGCTTGAGCAGGCGTTCTGGGTCGGCATAGCCGGGTTGGTGCTGGCCTGGGTGCTGACCATTGTGTTTTCATATATCGCGGTATATTACAAGCTGGCGTTCAATATCCCGCTATGGTTTGTTTTTATTTCTACAATCGCGTTGATCATGGTTTCGCTGATCTCCGGCCTGCTGTCGCTGATGGTACTGTATAAAACCGAACCTGCGGAGTTGCTGAGATGAGTGAAACTCCGTACAACCAAAACGGCGAAGTTCCGTCCATCAGGATCAAGGACATACAGCGTTCCTACATCAGCGGGAAGATCGTCAATAATGTGTTGAAAGGCAACACATTCGATCTTTATCCCGGTAAACTGACCCTGATAATGGGGCCTTCCGGTTCGGGAAAAAGCACCCTGTTGTCGGTAATCAGCGGCCTGCTGGAGCCGGACAGCGGCACTGTTCATATTAATGATACTGACATCTGGCAGTTGGCTCCGCGCGAAGTTGAAAAATTCCGCCTCGATCATTTCGGCTTTATCTTTCAGGGATTCAACCTGTTTGCTTCTTTGACCGCGCTTGAACAGATTTTAATTGTGCTGAAATACGTCGGTAAAAAAGAGAATGAAGCTGAGAATATAGCGGAGGACGTATTGCGGGAAGTAGGGCTGGGTAAAGTCATGCACCTGAAGCCGATGCAGCTTTCCGGCGGCGAAAAACAGCGTGTTGCCATCGCCAGGGCACTGGCGAAGAAACCGGAATTTCTGTTTGCCGACGAACCGACCAGTGCGCTGGATAAGGAAAACGGTCAGATTGTCATCAGTCTGCTGCATAAAGCGGCCAGAGTTCATGGAACGACTATTTTCGCCGTGTCGCACGATCCAAGGCTGCTGCCTCATGCCGACAGGGTGATTAGAATTGAAGACGGAATAATAACCAGAGACGAACCGGGAGGTTTCAAGGAATGAGAAGATCAGCCAGAAGAAAACAAATGTGGACTATTATAATTATCATGGCAATAATTCTAGCAATTGCCGGGTATTTTACCTATAAATGGTACACTTCCAAACCTGTTACTAAAACCAGCAAAATGCTGAGCGACGAAAGTCCTTATTCCGCATTTGCTCGAGGCAAAATTGACGTTGACGGCAGTATTGTCAAGCTCTCCGCCAGCAAAGACGGCGTACTTAAAGATCTGCTGGTGGATGAAGGCGAAAAGGTTAAAAAAGGGCAGATACTGTGCAAACTGGACGATCTGAAAGAAAAACTGAACTGGGAATATTGCAAAGCTGAAGCCGAACTGGCGCTCAAAAAAATTGAGCCGCTGAAAGTAACCCTGGACGCCGCTAAACGCGAACAGAAAAGATCGCAGAACCTGATCCGGCAGGAGGCCATATCCCGGGTAAAATGGGATGAGACCAATGATCTGGTAGAGCGCTTTGAAGCGGAAATAAAAGTTGCCGAAGCCGAGGCGATGGTGGCTGTCGCCAGACAAAAACAGGCGGAATACGATATGGAAATGAAAAATATCCGCGCTCCGGCAGACGGCAGGATTTTACGCTGCGACGCCAGGCCCGGATACGGCATCAGCACGCTCAATGTCACCGTGCTTTTTCTATTCGTTCCCGATGCTCCGTTTATAGTGCGCGCTGAAGTTGAAGAGAAATTTATCAAGATGATTAAACCGGGCGTCAAAGTCGATATTGTCCCCGACTCTGACGAATCTAAAACTTATGCCGGCAAAGTCCTGAAAATGGGCACTTACCTCGGCCCGAAGCGCTTGTCGTTTGATGAGCCGACGGAAAAAAGCGATGTCAGGACGGTTGAATGCATAATCACCGTTTACGAAAGAGACCTGGTGCTTGGCCAGCGCGTGCTGGTAAAATTCAAAAAGCCGGAAACGACTGAATCAGGCAAAAAATAAAGCGCGCTCCGTGCCGGTTTGAACCGATGCGGAGCTGCGTTTTCAGCTTATTTATTTCGCGCTGAACGAAATCCCGGCTTTTGTTTTGCCCACTTTCAGCGTGGAGCCGTCCGGCAATTCGCCGCCGATCATCATTCTTGAAACCGGCGTTTCCAGTTCCTTGACGATGGTGCGTTTCAGCGGACGGGCACCGTAGTTCGGATCATAACCGACTTCCGCCAGATGCTTCCTGGCTTCTTCCGAAATCTCCAGCTTGATGTCGTGCTCTTTCAGCCGGCTGGCAAAACGCTTGATCTGGATATCCACAATCTCCAGAATATGCTTCTTATCCAGAGCGTGGAAAATCAGTGTTTCGTCTACCCGGTTCAGGAATTCCGGACGGAAATGCAGGCGGAGCTGCTCCATCAGCTGTTCCTTGATCTCATCAGCGTTGCCGTGATGCTGCAATATCATATCGCTGCCGATATTGCTGGTCATGATGATGATCGTATTCTTGAAGTTGACGGTGCGCCCGTGCGAGTCCGTAATAATCCCGTCCTCCAGTATCTGCAGCAGGATATTGAAAACATCGCTGTGCGCCTTTTCGATCTCGTCAAAAAGTACGACAGAATACGGTTTCCTGCGGACGGCCTCGGTCAACTGTCCGCCTTCTTCATAGCCGACATATCCCGGAGGGGCGCCGACCATTCTGGCCACGCTGTGCTTTTCCATGTATTCGGACATGTCAATCCGGACCATGGCGCGCTCGTCGTCGAACAGATTCTGGGCCAGCGCCCTGGCCAGCTCGGTTTTGCCGACCCCGGTCGGGCCCAGGAAAATGAATGACGCAATCGGCCGGTTCGGATCTTTCATGCCGGCACGGGCGCGCAGCACGGCGTCAGCCACCGCGCGGACTGCTTCGTCCTGTCCGATAACGCGTTCATGCAGATGGTCTCCGAGTTTGAGCAGTTTCTGTTTTTCGCTCTGAATCAGTCTGCTTACCGGAATATGGGTCCAGCGGCTGACGATTTCGGCAATGTCCTCTTCGTCAACCTCCTCTTTCAGCAGACGGTCGCCGGTTCCGGAGCGCAGTTTAAGTTCAGTATCGCTGATCTGTTTCTCAATCCCCGGGATTGTGCCGTGCCGCAGCTCGGCGGCCTTTTCCAGATTATATTCGCGTTCCGCCCGGTTCAGACTCTGCTTGGTGAGCTCCAGCGACTCCATAAGCGCGCGCAGTTCGCCGATAGATTTCTTTTCATTGTCCCATCTGGCGCGCAGTTCCGAACCGCGGCTTTTGAATTCAGCCAGCTCGGCGTCCAATTCCTCTTTGCGTTTGAGCGCCGCCTGGTCTTTCTCTTTTTTCAGTCCGGCTATTTCAATCTCAAGCTGCATGGCGCGGCGCTCGATTTCGTCAATCTCCGCCGGGCAGCTGTCTATCTCAACGCGCAGACTGGCGGCGGCTTCGTCAATCAGGTCAATTGCTTTGTCCGGCAGAAACCGGTCGGCAATATATTTGTCGGAAAGTACCGCCGCCGCGATCAGGGCGCTGTCTTTCAACTTGATTCCGTGATGTATCTCATAACGTTCCTTGAGCCCGCGCAGAATCGATATTGTGTCCTCTACTGAAGGCTGATCCACCAGCACCGACTGGAAACGGCGTTCCAGCGCTGCGTCTTTTTCGATATACTTCCGGTATTCGTCGAGCGTAGTCGCGCCAATGCAGTGCAGTTCGCCGCGCGCCAGCATCGGCTTGAGCAGATTGCCGGCGTCCATCGCGCCTTCGGCGGCCCCGGCGCCGACCACGGTATGCAGTTCGTCAATGAACAGAATAACGCTGCCGTTGGCGGCAGTGACTTCCTTTAGAACGGCCTTCAGCCGTTCTTCGAACTCGCCGCGATACTTGGCCCCGGCAATCAGCGCGCCCATGTCCAGCGCGATAATCCGGCGGTCCTTCAAGCCTTCCGGCACATCGCCGCGGTAAATGCGGCGGGCAAGCCCTTCCACAACCGCAGTCTTGCCGACGCCCGGTTCGCCGATGAGCACGGGATTATTTTTAGTTCTGCGCGAAAGGATCTGAATCACTCGGCGGATTTCTTCGTCGCGCCCGATAACCGGATCAAGCTTGTCCTGGGCTGCCATCCGCGTCAAATCGCGTCCGTATTTTTCCAGCGCCTCAAATGTAGATTCAGGATCTTCGGATGTCACCCGCTGATTCCCGCGCACCTGCTGGAGCGCCTTCAACAGCTTTTCATCGGTAATCTTGAATTCATTCAACAGCTTCTGGCATTTTCCGGAAACATCCAGCAGCGCCATAAACAGATGCTCGACACTGACGAATTCGTCTTTCATGCCTTCGGCTTTCTGTGCGGCGGCAATCATGATGCGGCTGAATTCCTGCGAATTATAGACCTGTCCCGCCCCCGGTCCGGAAACGGAAGGAATTGTCTCCAGCTCGCTTTCCGCCCGCACTTGCAGCGATGCCACATTTACATCCATTTTTTTCAGCAGCGACGGCACCAGACCGTTGTCCTGGGTGAGCAGTGCATACAGCAGATGCATCCCCTGAATTTCCTGATGGCCGTGCTCCACTGCCGCGTTCTGGGCAGCGAGCAGCGCTTCCCTTGACCGGTTTGTGAGTTTTTCCATGTTCATAGTCTTAACCTTCCTTTTTTATTTATATATGTAAATTATTAAGCATAAGTTCTGCCATAATAAATCATCTTCAATTCCAGTATAACAAAAACCCCTGTCCTGTTGCGGACAGGGGCCGTATTAAGGCCGCACTGGCCGGGTTCAATTATTCCGTTGTAACTTTAATCTTATGCACTTTGGCGGATTCGGCTTTCGGCAGTTCCAGTCTCAACACTCCGTCCTTGATCTTCGCGGAAATCTTGTCGAGCGCAATTTCATGGGATATCTGGAAAGACCGTTTGTAGCGCACGTTCTTTCCGTGCTGCGCCATGTCGGTGTGCGCTTCAATCTTCAGTATCCGGTCTTCAACGTTGACGGAAAGTTTTTCCGTGGTCGCGCCCGGCACATCCAGCAGCACCACGATTCCGGCATGGTTTTCAACCACATCGGACGGCGGCGCAAATTCGATGTATTCCAGCTTGCTGACTTCCGCCTTTTTGACTTCCGGCTTATTTTCTTTTTTGACTATATCAGACATTTTTCAATCCTCCATGTTAAATCAATTTTCCATAAACGCTCAGCTTATTTTGACAGCGTGCGGCTTTTCCGCGTCCTCTTTCGGCAGCGTGATTACCAGAACACCGTCGATATACTTGGCGTTTACTTTTCCGCTCTTGACTTTTGACGGAAGCTTTATACTTTCTTCAAGCTTGCCGAAGGATCTTTCGCGATGCAGGAATTTTTCGTCTTTCTTTAGTTCCGGAGCTTTTCTTTCAGCACGGATGGTCAGAAAATCGCTGACCACTTCAATGTCCATGTCTTTGGAATCATAACCCGGAAGCGACATTTTCACCGTCAATTCTTTCTCGGCGTCTTCCACTGTCATTTGCGGATAACCGGCGCGGTAGCGGTTCAAGTTTTCATTGAAATCGTCAAACAGTCCCAGCAGCTCCTTCTGAAGCCCGTTCACCGTGCGCCACGGGTTTAGCAGACTCCAATTGTCGTTTAATCTTGCTAACATACTACACCTCCTGTTTTCTATTTTCCGGCATTCCCGGTTTATATTATCTGGAAAAGGTAATAGCAACTGTCATGCCAAATTATTAAACTGCGGCAAATCCTATACATACTATAATTATAGCCATAGTTGCCTCATTATTCAAGCAAAATGCCTATATTCACAAAATGAGTCATAATGTCTCTCTGGAACTAATGAATGATTGAGTCATGTTGTCTCTTGGCATTTGCAATCATGCACTTTGCGGACTATATTTAACTCTGTCGGCTGAGCAATGCATGACAGCAAATTACGGAGTTGAGAGTTTAAGATGAAAGCTGGAGAATTCACCGAGTGTC
Organism: Lentisphaerota bacterium; assembly: GCA_037144075.1. GTDB lineage: Bacteria > Verrucomicrobiota > Lentisphaeria > Victivallales > Victivallaceae > CAIPAT01. The sequence continues at coordinate 14,998 of JBAWXM010000092.1, forward strand.
CGCATTGCGGACAGAGCACGGCGCTTAAGGAGAAAGTCCTGATGGACGGCTGGACCAAAATCGGCAAAGCGCTTGCCTGCGCCATCTGCGGGGAGAAAATCGCCGATATTCCTGAACCGCAGGCTATTGCCGCCGAAAAAGGCAAAGCGCTGTCCGGATTCGCCGCGCTGCTGCATACCGAAGCCGAAGCAAAACCTGAAATTAAAGTTAATGACGATGAGAAACAGTTCTGCCGCGATTGCTCGCACTTTATCGCGCACCCGTTTCTCAGCCGCTGCACCCTGCATAAGCAAGAAGTGAATCCGATGGACGACTGTCCGGATTTCAAGCCCAACCCCAAAGAGGTATAAATTGAACCGCAGCCCGTTCCGCACCAAAGCCGAAAAAATGGATGCTTTTTCCCATGTTGATATTTATCCGGTGATTTCTTCCGAGTTTACCAGCGGCCGCGATGTTCTGGATGTACTTCGCCGGGTCGGTGAAGCCGGCGCTAAAATCGTTCAGTTGAGGGAGAAGAATAAAACCAAAGCCGAAGTCTACCGCCTGGCGCTGGAATACCGCAAAATCTCGGCTCAGTTCAATATGCTGCTGATTCTGAACGATCATCTAGACATTGCCCTGGCGGTGGACGCCGATGGTGTTCATCTGGGTCAGGAGGATCTGCCGCTGGAACCGGCAAAAAAACTCGGATCCAGTCTCATCATCGGCAACTCCACCCATAATCTTGAGGAGGCATTTGCCGCGCAGGCCGCCGGTGCTGACTATATCAATATCGGCCCGATCTACCCGACCGGTACTAAGGCCGTAGCCTGCGGCGCGATTGGCCTGGAAACCATGAAAACAATTTCCGCTCAGGTAAGACTGCCGTTCACCGTAATGGGCGGCATCAAGGCCCGCCATATTCCCGAACTTATCTCCTGCGGCGCCGCAAAAATCGCGATGGTTACCGAAATCACACAGGCCGATGACATCCGCGCCAGAGTCACTGAACTCCGCAGTCTGTTTGCATGATAATCCAAAGGAGAATTTTGGTCATTCTGGACACTGCTGTGCAGAACCGCTTTCCCTTGTCTTACTATTCACCAGTTACCAGTCTCCAGTTACCAGTTACCAGTCACCAGTTACCTGTCACCAGTTACCAGTTACCTGTCACCAGTCACGCTCTTTACATTTTGGACAGTCATCCGGAGACTTTAGAGAGCCGTTGAACGTAACGTTTATAATTTTCAAACAACTTGGACATTCTGGACA
>JBAWXM010000093.1:0-16182 GCA_037144075.1 Lentisphaerota bacterium
TACTACTGCGTAACGTCAGTTCAGACACGACGCCTGGTTTCAGAACGCAGTAAAGAGCTTGCGCTCTCCGAGTGCAAAAGGCTTTTCGTCTCATGCGTTCGGAGAACACGCGCTTTTGGCAAAACCGCCATAGCTGAAAAAAACTCGATTTTGTATTGAATTAACGTGAGAATGTGTTATTCGCCTCGTATTTATGATAGATGGTAAAAAATTGACGCCACCTAATCAAATAAACGAGGGAATGGAAATGAAAAAAAGAATTTTAATCGCAATGCTGGGAGTTGTCGGGATCACAATGTTAGCAACGGGATGCTCCAGCGGTCCCAGGTGCTATGGTAATAGTGTGTATGATAATACCATTAACAACTTTTATATGAACGGGGGAAAAAGCGGCAGCCCCAGGCAGTCGGCTTGTAACATCAACAGCCGGTTGTTTACCGACGGGGTTACGGAATCTGTCAGATTTCAAGAAGTGCGTTATGAGGTGATACCCTGAGTTTTAACCGTTTCAGCCGGGCGTTTTAGCTGAAAGCTGCTCTGCATCAACCAATATTGCAGAATGCTAATTAAAATAAAGAAAATAGCGTTTGTAAATTTTTAGAATATATAATACATTAAGCATAATTTTATTCAGAAGCATCTAATTATGAGGGAAATATATGAAGATAGCAGCAATTTTAGCGGGAATTTTATGTGTTGTTTCAGTATTTCAAATCAATGCTGAAGTTGCCAGGCCGCAATTTAAAAGCAGTCAACTCCCGGCCATCTGGGCAAGCGTGCCGACTAGCGAGCGGCTGAAAGTTCTGCGGGTGGCGCAGTTGGATGCTTACCGCGCACTGACTGAAAGAGTATATGGCTTTCAGTTGACATCCAGTTCAATGGTCTATAATTATATGCTGGAGTCCGACCGCATTCGCACTGCAATTGATCAGGAAATCAAAGGCATGGTGGAAATTGAACAGCCGGTATATGACGAAAACGGCATGGTCACAGTAGTTTACGGGGTAAAACTGCGTAAAATCATCGAGACCATCGTTACGGAAGGCGGTTTTGACAAAACCACTGTCACCCAGACGCTTTCCGCCGAGGATAAAATTATTGAAGCTGGCGGTTTCGCCGCCCTGCCTGGCACCCGTTCATGGCAGATGCTCTGCGCGAAACGCGCAGCGGAGCTTGATGCGTTCCGTCTGATGGCGGAACGTTTTGTCGGAGTAAAAATTTCCAGCCGCACCTCCGTGGCTGACCTCTGCCTGAGAAACGACAAAATACACGCGGCAACGATTGCGTTTTTGAAAGGCCTCAAGCCGGTATCAATTACTTATGATGAAAGCCTGGCCTGTACTGTCACTTTGCAGTTAAAGATTAAAGAAACCGTTGAAACCATTGAAAGCCTGGTAAAAATATATAACAGCGGCGCAAAAGAGAAAATTTCCAGCGTTGATGTTTCGACTAATGATAAAATCTTCACGGTGGAAGGCCATGGCACAGCGAATAACATTACGGCTGGCTCTGTCAACGATATCTACAGCGCTGAAAAAGTTGTGCTTAGTCAAGTCATAACCAAGTCTGTTGTAATAGAATAATCAACCGGCTGCTGAATGTCGCAGGGGAAGAGGGGGATAGATGAAACGCGTTTACTGCCTGATATTTATAGCTTTTTTTTGTCTGCCGGTTTTTACTTTTACTGCTGATGTTGCTGTACAAGGCATCGGCAGGGCGGCCGGAACCGGCGAACTGGTTAAAGAACAGGCTTTGGCGGACGCGCTCCGCGACGCCGTCCGCAAAGGCGCTGGAGTACATCTGATATCAAGCTCTCAGGCCACTGATTATATCCTTGACTATGACCGGATATTCTCCCAGGCCTTCGGTTACATTAAATCCTTTAAAATAATCTCAAGCGGTGTGGACAATGCCGGGTTATACACGGTGGAAATTACCGCCATAGTCGGGAAGGGCGCTCCGGAGATGAACGATTATCTGGCCATGCGGCAGATTATTGCCATGAAAGGCGCTCCACGCCTGCTGATTCGGACAACAGGAACTATTTCCGGCGTCGGGAATTCGCAGGCGCTGATAGCCGGGATGCTCCATGAAATTGCCTTGCAGTGCGGATTCAACGTAATAAAATTATCGCAGTTCCAGGAAGCCGAAGAGCAGCGGACAAGAAGGGATAAGCATCTTGGCGACAGAGAGTCAGCGTCCTACAGAAAAGCGGATATCCGTTCCAACTATGATTTCGCGATTGATGCGGAAGTGCAGGGAGCGTATAAAGGCAGCGCTGAACTGTACGGGGTTACGGCTCAGCGTTTCGCCCTCGGCGCGGATCTCGGCGCGGCCTGGCCTAATGGCCGGGCGATAGCGCAGGTCACGGTTCCAAGCGTGGAACTGTATATCAGCAAAATATCCGATCCGGCGCAGGCGGCGCGGTCAGCGCTCATGCAGACGCTGGGCGGGTCCAAAAACAAAAATTTCCGCGCACTGCTGCTGCGGGTGCTTTCCGCCTGGGTTGCGGAATTCGACGCCGGCGCCAAAGTTACTGTGGAACTGAAAGGCGTCAGCCGCGAAATGTTTGATCAAGTCGTTGCCGGACTGAAAAAGAGCGAAGGCGTCAATGGCGTCAATGTCCGGGAATTTGACGACCAGTTGAATTCAAGCATTGAAGTTGACAGCCGCCTGAAACCATACGACCTCGGCAGGCTCATTACCTCATTATCCAATGAACAGCTTAAAATAGACCAGTCCACCAGCGATTATATCCAAATGACTGCTGTATCCAACAGTTTCACCATCTGGCTGATAAACTCAGTAGCGGTTGCCGCTATAATAGTATTTCTGTTAGTAATACGGTGGGCAATTATAAAGAAAAACTAAATAAACTTTTCATTAGAAATGAAAAATGGGAAGAATGTATATATGATAAAAATAAGTTTGTTAATGGTTGCATGTTTTCTGGCATCAATCTCCTTTGGATGCACAGGTATTGGCACATATAAGTCTTCTATATATGAAACTACGCCTGTTGCACCGGCAATGGTTGATAAGAAAAATATTCCTGCAAGTTCAGAACCACTCAAAAATGATTCTTCAAGTGTATTAAATAAAAGCAAGGAGACAGTAAAACCAAAGAATAATGTCGAAGATGATATTTATTTTTAACCAAATAGTTTAACCCGTTGCAGAAATAGATCTGACAATATTGTTCCGGTTATAATTATGTATTAAAGCAACAGCGCCCAAGCGCAATTAGATGTAATATTAATAAATAAGAGGTTAAAATGAAGACAGTTCTAATGATGACGATTGCCGCCGTGCTGATTCTTGCCTTTAGCGGATGCATGGCTAATTACACTCTTGACGGTAAAAATTTCCCGACTCCAGAGGCTGCCAGAGATTACATGAATAACATTATGATTCCCAGACAAATGGCTGAAATTACGCCTATGCAGCGCTGTGGAGGCAAACTTTTAATAGCGCTGCCGTCAGATCAACGTTTACTGGAGCCTCCATTTGTGGTAACAACAGGAGTTATTTCGGCAGAACAGAAGAAATTTTTCCTCTACCTGTATAAAACAGATTTCAACGGGATTGCTGAATCTTTGCGCAAAAGCAATATATTCGACAGTGTAACGCTTGAGAACTGTCAGAATCTCAGCGCGTACGCCAGGCAAAACGGCTATGATTATACATTGGAGCATACTGGCAAGAACTACATATTGACAGATATCAAATCCGGCAAGAGTGTTGATATCGGGATCGCCCAGGGCCTTAAATATTCAGTTAAAAATATAGCTGGCGGAGTACGTGAACTTATTGGCGAAAAACCTTCTACTGCTCCAATTGCGGGGACAGAGTCAAAATCTCCAGCCGGCAGTAGTGATTCCTCAAAAACGGAAAAGGATAAAGGAGGCACGGGGAAGAAAACTAATGCTGAAAAGGATGTATATTTTTAATTTATATTAAATACAATCAGAGGTTTTGAAATGATAAAACGTGATATGGTCAGATTTAGAAACTGCATTCTTATTGGCTGTGCCGCTTTTTCAATAGCTGTTTTAAGCGGGTGCGCCTTTGGCGACAGAGTAGTCTGTGTTACCCCGGTGATTGCTGAAACGTGTCCGGAAACCACCGTGCATACGGAAATAAAAGTGCTTGCGCCGGAAGATTCCAGAGGGAAAAAAGCAAATTTTGTGGCTTATGTCCGAAACGGATTCCGGATGCACACGGCTGATGTCCTCGCGGACAAAACAGTCCAGCAGTGGGTACAGGATACGCTGATAGCAAATTTGAAGAAGGCGGGATATAATCCCATTGCAGGCGGCGACAAAAATATCGACGGCATATCAATCTCCACAAAAATATCCAAACTTGAATGTGACGTGGGAGTCCAGTACGATTCTTCCATAACTATAACCGTAACCGTGCAAAAAGACAACGTTACGGCTTTCCAGGACACATATCACGGGGAGGCCAAGCAGCCCGGATTCTGGATGAATTCCGCCGAATATCAGGATGTCCTGCAAAAAACAATGCAAAATTGTGTCAACAATATGATGCCTGACTTACTTAGAAAACTTGAAAAAGTTAGCGCAGAATATGTTAGCGAAAAGGAAACGGAAAATTCTTCTAAAGTCATAAATGATTCATCCAAGGCTGAAAAGAATAAAAATAACGCCGTAAATAAAACCAACGCGGAAAAGGATAACTATTTTTAAAATAGAATTAACGCCAGCGACAATTTATGGAATTAAAAATCAAGAGAAATGGCAAAATGAAAACAGTTCAAATGATGATGATTACTGCCGTATTGTTAATTACGGTTAGCGGATGCATAGCCATTAATTCTGAGCCTTGCATGATTGACGGTAAATTGATTGAGACGCCAGAGGCTGCCGGAAATTATATGAGCGAAACTACGATAAAACAACTGGCTGAAGTTTCATCTGGACAGCATTATGGCGGCAGGCTTCTAATTGCATTGCCATCTGACCAGGCATTGCAGGCACCGCCGTTTTTGACAAAGCCGGAGGCCGGAACTTTTCTTGTGGCAATGCAGGGAATAGTCCTGTTACAGTCTCCGCCATTGTTGATAGCAGTCAGAGGTACGCTTTCTGAAAAAAATAAAATATATGTCCTGTGCTTTTATAAAGCTGATTTCAAAGCCATTGCAGACGGTTTGCGCAAAAGTAATATGTTCAACAGTGTAATGCTTGAAAACTGTCCTGATCTCACCGCTTATGCTCGGCAAAACGGCTATGATTACACCCTGGAGCATACAGGCAGGAACTACATATTGACAGATATCAAATCCGGAAAAAGTGTTGATGCCGGTATCGCTCAAGGTCTAAAATATTCAATTAAGAATATAGCATGGGCGATGCGGGAGCTTGTTGTCGAGGCAGCGCCGCCTGCGACGACTGGAAGTAATGATCTTAACAGAGCGGATCACTCAAAGCCTCGAAAAGACAAGGACAGTACGGGCAAAATAAATTCAGAAAGGGATATTTATTTTTAATGAAACACTTCGGGAAAATAGCATTAATGATCCTCGCGGCATGGTTATGTGCCGGCTGTGCCACTATTTCCAGCAAAAAACCAGATTATGACATATCGATCACCAGTTCTCCGGATGATGCCGAATATCTTGTAACAGACGGGAGCGGCAAAATTTTGCATTCAGGAAAGACCCCGGCTACAGTACACCTTAGATCCAGTCAGGGATATTTCGATAAAGCTAAGTATATTATAGAAGTTAAAAAAATTGGTTATTATTCTCAAAAAGTAATTCTTGAAGCAAATGTCAACTCCTCATATTATTGTAATTCCGTAGTTGGTTTTCTGATTGTTGATCCACTATCCGGAGCGATGTGGGAACTGAAAAATCCGCCGCATTTCAACCTTGACCGGGCCAGTACAGTGAAGACCAATGAGAACCCGCAGATATCGCAAGATGACACTGGCAAAACCAATGGCAATACAGTAGCATTAACAGCGCATACCGACGAGAAGCCGATATCGCAAGATAAACTGAATAAAAAGAGCATTGAAAATAATCACAAAAAAGATAGCGGCAGTAAAGAAGATGAATATTTTTTTTGAAACAGAAAACTATTATTATGGCAGGTGATATATGACTCTTAAGAAATTACTTGTGACATTGATTGTTGTCATGTTGTCAGGCGAGGCGGCGACAGGCGAATTGCCGAAAATTAACCGTGCATTAAAGCCTGTCAAAGCCGAGAGCAACCCGGCATTCACAGGCAGTTATCAACGAAAATTCGCAATTTGCATTGGCATTAATAAATATTCAGAATATACTCAGAACGCAAAAGGCGAATATGATCTTACAGCCGCAGTCAGCGATGCCGAGCGTATGGCACGTTTTTTTAAAGAGAGCAATTTCTGCCAAGTTGTTTTACTCAAAGACAAGGAAGCCACAAAAGACCGGATTATCGAAGAGCTGGAAAAAGTAAAAGCCGTTGCCGGCAAAGATGATCTGCTTGTATTTTATTTTGCCGGTCACGGGATTGTCGCGAACAAAACCTACCACAGTTATCTGATTCCTTTTGATTGTCTGTTCAATGGCTCCGAGGATCAAAAGCTTGACGAAAACGGTATTTCCCTGGAACTGCTAAAAGAGATAACATTGACTATGAATAATTATCATATCCTGCTTCTGCTGGATTGCTGCTACTCCGGTTCTGTCGATACCAACAGGCTGAAAAAACCGGATTCAATGCCTGAAAACGAATTCATGGATTTTGTTGCCAATCGATGTATTTATGCTTTGTTCGCCTCCGGCATTACTCAACCGGCGCAGGAAAAAAGATGGGCTGGCGGCGTGTTTACAGACAGTATTCTGAGAGGTTTAAATGGTCATATGGACAATAATGCAGATGCAAACAAAGACGGCAAGGTACTGGTAAGGGATGAACTTATAGGGTTTGTACGAGAAGATGTATCTAAAAAAACCCAGGGGATGCAAAAACCAGAGGGCGAGAAATTGCAAAAAACTGATGGAGATATAATGTTTGATTTGAACGCTGGTGCGGCGTCAAATAAAGCAACAGCCAATGAACTGATTCCCGCTCCCATGACACCAGATGAAATCAAGTCAAATTATAGCGAAGTGCTTAAATTGCAAAAAAATAATACCCTCCGGCAGGCGGGTATTTTAATGATAAAAGTATATCTTGCTTATTGTGCGCTGCCGAAAAAGGAGCAGATGCTTTTACTGCGCGATGAAAAAGATCAGCCTAAAGAGCGGCATGCGGAATTTTTGGAAAAACTTGGGGAATTATCCTGGCAGCAAATATCTCAATTGTCTGTTGACGACAAAAGAGATTCTGCACTTGCCAGTTATTACTCAGGAAAGTGCCTGAAATACAATCCTTCGCCTTTTTCTGAAAGTATTGCCTATTGCAAACTTGGGGCTTACAACTATTCACGAGGCTATTACAACACTGCTGAAATATTGCTGAAAAAAGGCGTAATATTATTGAAAAAAATTAATGATGAAGATAAAATCAAAAAAAGAGATGACGAGTTGCTGGTCTGTTTTCGCCTCCTGGGAATGTCAGCCTTGCAGCTTTATAAATACGAAGATGCCAGGGAGTATCTTTTGGAGCAATCAAAGAGTTTAGCTGAAAAATATAAAGATGACAATTCGGAAGATGCCTCACTTGAGCGGGCAAGGCTGTATAATGATATTGGATGTTATTACATTGAGACCGGCGGGTTCAGTGATGCGGAATATTGGCTGGGCAAGTCGCTGAAGGAATATAAATCACATGGAGACGAAAACCGCGCCGGGGTTGCCGAGGTATATCACAACTTTGGGCGTGTCGCATTGCATAACGCCGATGTGTTTCAAGCGCTGCGTCATTTTAAAAGCGCCATTGCAATCAATGAAGAACTGTTCGGGACGGATTCTGTAAGGACTATAAGCTCACTATTGCATATTTCAAATGTATATTTAAAACGCAAAGAGCTTAAGGATGCGCTTAAATATGCTCTTAAAGCAAAAAATATTGCATATCACCACTACTCTCCGGAGCACCCTGTTATTGCCGAAATTGATTCTCAACTCGGCCTGGTTTATATGGATGAAGGGAAATATTCTATCGCGGAGTATTTTCTGAAGAAAGCGCTGGCGGTGTCACAAAGACGGTTCGGGCAACATCCCAAGACGGCTTATTGCTATAAAAATTTAGGGATGCTTTACAGAAGTAAGCAATATTGGCAGAAATCCATTGAGTGTTTGAATAAGGCGCGGGAAATCCAGCAGGAATTTCTCACATCCGCCCACTATGTGTCTGTCAGTACAGCAGATGCGCTAAAAGAGACAGAAAGCATGAAGGCGGATGCCGAGATCAAACGCAAAGAAGAAGAAGAGAAAATACAGAAGGATCAAAAAGAAAAGGAAAAGTCATGGTTAAACAAAATATCGCCATAATAGTGACAGCAGCACTGTTTATGACAGGCTGCGGAACGGTTCCTGTCAAAGACGAACCGCCTGTAACGCGAATGCTGGATGGAAATGTGACGCGTGAAATATCCGACAAAATGATGCGCTCACTTTTAAATTCAAAAGTAATCAGCGGCGCAGGGTCTGAACCTAAAATTGCCATGCTGCAATTCCGCAATAAATCGCGTTTCCCGCTTGATGGCAGCATCTTTTTAAATAAATTACGCGCCGATTTAAATTCTCAGGCGACAGGTAGAATCATCTTCCTTGATCGAGCCAATATCCTGGCGATAAAAAATGAACGCGCGGAAAAAAGGAATAATGTGTTGTCGTTCAATCAGCAGAACGTCAAGCAGGCGTTAAGCGGAGCGGACTATTTTCTGGCAGGCGAGATGAGATCCATATCAGGAGCGGCCAATGGCGCAAGAAGCGAATATGTTCTGTTCTCTTTTTATCTGGTCAATGCGGAAAATACAGATATTCTGTGGGAAGACCAGTTTGATTTGGATTTTAAGGCTACTGAAAATGTAGTGTACAGATAATTATTGAACTAACAAATAAATAATGAAAGGGGTAACGCATGAAAAAATCACATTCAATCTTGTTCGTCGCGGGCGCGGGTCTTTTTACATTTATCTCAGGGTGTCAGGAAGGGCCTGATTTAATCGTTGCCAATGACATAAAGCATTCAGAGAGAAACTCTCAGGCAGTTGTTTTAGACACTTCACTCATGCCGGGCTGGTTTGAAGAAATGCTTAATCAAGGCAAATTGTCCTTTGAAAACAATCGCTCCGCCAGCATCGCCGGCAATACCTCAAGGGAAGTATATGCGGAAATCAGGAACCGTGCCGGCAACAAAGATTTACTGGTGGAAATATCCACCTCCTTCAGAGCTCAAGGCATTGTGGTTGACGAATCCAGATGGGAAAAATTTAAATTGACTCCGAATCAGACATTGACTTACAAATCTAATTCATTAAAACCGGCTGACGCTTATTGCGTACGCATAAGACAACCCAACCAGGATACGAATAGCATAAATGGCGCAGGCATAAATCTTATGTCTGACAAAATGCTGCGGTCGCTGGTCCGTTGCCCGGCAATATATAAGTCGCAGAAGCCTTTGCGCATTGCGCTGCACCAGTTCGATAACCGGACAGGCGCTACTATTGATGAATCTATCTTTCCAAGCAAGCTCCGGGCTGAAGCAAATTCAAGGCTTGACCGGGAGATTATCTTTGTGTCGCGCAGGGTGGATGTTATCGACGCGGTCAATGATGAACGCAGTAAAAAGCGGGACGGCGAATTGGCGGATAATAAAGACCGCCGCAAAGAAAAACTTAGCGGAGTTGATTATTTCCTTACGGGTAAACTGCAAACTGTCTCCGGAAATCCATATTGGCTGTTTACTTATCAGCTGGTTGATGCGGAAAATTCAGATATTATATGGGAAGACCAATTTGAGATAGGAAATTTTTGATGAAGCATCGTTTTGTTCTTAAAATATCCGGCATTTTATTATTTCTTTTAAGCGCGGTGTTATGCTTTTATGGATGTAATACTGAAGGGCCGCAAATCATTGAATGGGTAAAAATTGAATCTCCGGAGCGGACATCGCGTTGCGTCGTATTGGATAAAAACTTGCAAGGCAAGTTTTCTTTTGAAAACTGCCATGTCAAAAAGCTTGACCGCAACCGGTTGAAAATAATTGCCGAGATAAGAAACCGGACTGACAACAGCGTCGTTGCCGAAATATCTACAGCATTCCGAGATACAGCCGATAGTGTTGTTGACCAAACGGCATGGAAAGAATATGTTTTGCCGCCGAATCATACTATTGCCTATGAGATTTCTTCGGTTGCTGCTGCCGAAAATTTTTGCGTTAGACTGAGAAGTTCTAATAGATAATGGAGACGCTGATCCGTAGTGTGGCTGTAAAACTCAAATATGAAAACTAAAAATTTTAATAACACGAGAGAGTTAGAATGTCAAAAATAAAAATATTAATGGTGTTTGCGGGCATTTGTGTTATGGTGGGCGGATGCGCAACTAAAGAATGGACGGAGGAGCAAATCGGAACAGCGAGGACACAGACGGAGGAGAAATTCAAAAACCAAAACTCATCGGTCAACGGGGAATTAAGTGTATTATTGAAAGAAAATCAGGAATATTCGCAACTGCTCAAGGAGCTTGCCGCGGAAAGTAAAAGATTGCATGAAAGACTGGACAACCTAAAGCAGAAACTTGAACTTCTGGAAAAAACAATAGCTTCAATCAAAGAGAGCACTTTAAAGAAGATGTATTCGCACATAAACAGCGGCGATATGGAAGTTTACAATAAAATAACTGCCGAGCAGCAGGAGAAAATTGACAAACTGCGCTATGAAATGGATAAAGTGGCTGCCGCCGAGCGCGAAACGGTGAAATTGAAGCAAGTTGTGGACAAAGTCATTGAAGCATATAACGCTGTAAAATAAACTGTGCCGGGGAAGCCAATTATGCATACTAACATTAAAAAACCGCAAATCATTCTGTATGTTTTGTCAGGTTTTCTCACTGCATTGATGTTATGTTCCTGCGCTACCAAAGAATGGACATCTGCTAAAATTTCCAGTGATTTAAATGCTCGTAATGATAAGCTGATATCGCAATTAAATGATAACTTGTCTGAAGCAAAAAACTTTTATGCGGCACAAAGAAAACTGCATGAACCGGAGGCCGTCAGGCAAAAGATCATCATATACAGAAAGCTGAATGAACAAGCTGAAATACTCCTGATCCGATGCGCCGCAAGTCATAAAGAATTCCTGGCGGCAATGGATAATATTGAACATGAAATAACAGTTAATTCAACTGAACATGACAAGCAAAACTTTATTAAAACACAAAAAGCGGCGTTCTCTATTGCAGACAAGTTATTAAGGGAGTGGTATGATTACAGTTGGAGAGTATATGAAATGTCTGCAGGAAACTATAACATATTTTTTGAGCGTACATCTTTGTACGAACTTTCGGCGCATTTAATACGAAAGAATATTTATTGTCCATTAAACATGAAATCGTTGACTTTTCTTAATCAGCCTGAAGGCAGTATCCAGGAAAGTCAGCAGAAAGCAATAGACGGGACGAATGATTTTATCTCCAACTTTAATAAGCAGGAATTGATCTATAGTCTGGACTCTCTTTATAACTGTAGAAAATTCGGAACTTATCTTAATAAGGCTTTAAACATAGACAAGTCGTCTGAACCCTGGATTGACGAAGCAAAATTTTTGACAGCAGGCAGCAACAATAATTTTTCAACGCCGGAATTGAACGGGGCAAAACAAACTTTACTCATTAATCGCGCTTATGTCTGTGATATAATAATCCGAAAAATGGAGCTGTCTCAAAACTATCCTATGGAGCTGGCCTATTTTATTGATCAGATAGACCGGATTAATGCTTTACTGGAGCCTGGACTTTATACAACCGATGAAATTTTGAAATTGAAAACGAAATACATTGACAATTTTAATACACGCTCCCCGATGGACGGGCCGCAAATAACAAAGATTAAGAAATTTAAACAGGGAACAAAAAATGTTTATCAAAATCCATAATATCTTTGGAAATTATATACTGACATGTTTGCTGAATTCACTTATCACCGGCGCAGTGTTATTTTACTGTTCCGGATGTGCAACTGCGAGACCGGCCCCTAAACTTAATGCATCTCCTGAAGATATGCAAAAATTACCTCCTGCTGTATCTAATAAAGTCAAAAAGCTTGAAACACAGGATGAGCGTAATTCAGTCATCAATCTTACCGAAGTGGCAATTGATTCCATCAATCACAGATATTCCATGCCTAAAAAGCTGTGGCCGGCATTGATTGACGAACCGCTGGATCTTGCAATAAAAAGAATCGAAGAGGTATACTCAAATACTCCGGAAGCTAACAAGGCAAGATCGTTATGGCATGAAGAAGAAACTAAAGACTTCAAGGGGGAGCCTTATGAGCGGGTCTTTGTCTTGATGCTCAGAGGATTGCGCTATTATGAAAATGGCGACTATGACAACGCCATTGCCTGCTTTAAAAGCAGCATACTGCAGGACTCCCTTGCTACTGAAGGTAAATTTAATGCAGACATCTCATTGGCAGAATGGATGACAGGATTATGTCACATGAGACTGGGTGAAAAGTCTGAAGCTGATGAAGCGTTTAAGAGAGCTGAAAGCATTAGGCCGTCCCTAAAGCTTCCCAAAGAATCTCATAACACCATTATCGTCTTTTTTGCTGGTGCCGGACCTGTGAAGAAAAGAACCGGTAAATACGAAGAAATCCTGCTCTTTGAAAAAGGTATGTGCAACACTTTAAATATTAAACTTTCAACTCCTACTCTGGGTAGTCTTCCCTCTTTCCGCAATGCTCTTATGATTGAAGATCTTTTCTTCCAGGCCGTGACCAGGGGTGGTCGAGCAATTGATCTGATTAATCAATATAAATCCACCGTAAAGGATGATACTAAAATTGTCGGCAATATAGCAATTTTACTAGGATTAACAGCTGTCGGAACTGCGTTAATTGTTGCTGCGAGCGGCAACCCCGTATTAATAATTCCACTTGGTAGCGCAGGTCTAGGACTGATAGCACTGGGGATAGGTGCACATGTCACGGCCACAATGATAAAAACTAAAGCTGATATCAGGACAATCTCCGGAGTGCCGGACCGTATCTTTATCTGGTCTGGCAATATACTGCCGGGGAAGCGCATGCTGGGCATTCGCCCGCTTGATATGGCCAATCAGGGCAGCATGATTTTTCATGAAACATTTATCCAATACGGAAATAAACATAATGTCGTTTATGTTTTCAGCAATTAAAAGCGATTTGTAAGTTATAATATAAAATGTAACACTGGGAAAAATAATTTGTATGCAATAGCCGCAAGTATTCCGAAAAACGTTAAGTTAATGTTTTAAAAGATATAGAAAATGTATTTTGAGTGGATAATGGCAAAATATGTATACGTATTTCTTGAAAAGTTGGCAGGCTCATGATCTTAAAGGCTGGGGAAAATGAATTATTTTAGAAAAGTACTAACAAAGTATAGTTTAAATTTTTTATTCCTTGGGATGATAGCACTTTTATTGAGTGGTTGCCATAATTTACCGACGTTCCCGGAGTCAATATACCCGACAGATGAAGAGTTGCTTGAAAAGAAAATATTTGTATACAGGATTGAGCCGGAAAGCAAAGGCGGAGAAGCATACAAGGTTGTATATCTTGTGGATGCCTCCGTGGATGTGGTATGGAAGAAAAAGATAGACTATAATAATCCCATACAATCCAGCAAGGTAATTAACTATCAGTTGGTTTATAACAGCGATAAATATACTATTACTAGAGAGACGTATTCAGATTCCCCGGAATATAATTTTACATGGAAAAATACGTTTTCGCCAGATAAGAAGAGAATTGATTTTGTGTTGATGAATCCTATTGAGGTGGGACAAAATTTTAATTATGGATATATTAAATTTGAACCAGTTGGAATTGGCGATAAAACTAGGGTAACTCAAATCGGCTATTTCGATTTTACTTATGCCTCGTATTGGATTAATAATATGGACAAAGATGGGATGACAGACTTTGTAACCGAAATGGCAAAAACCGACAGAGAGAAAATTCTTCCTGCAAGTCCTACTCACAAAATCACAAATTATTCAAATGCATTGAATAATAATAAGATTAAGCCAGTAGTTCAAGCGGTTGCAACTTCGGAATTTAAAGCCGTTTCTTTCGATGGGGCAATTGATTTCGGCAAATATCATGCGATTATTATCGGAATTGACCAATACCGCGACCTGCCTGCGCTGCGGACCGCCGTCAGCGATGCACAAAGCATTGCAGAAATGCTGAACAAAGACTACGGGTTCAAGGTCAATCTGGTGTTGAATCCCACCAGATCACAGATTCTTGATGAACTTGCCCGAGCACGGCAGACGCTAACGGAGAATGACAATCTGCTGATTTATTATGCCGGACATGGTTGGCTGGACAACGGCGCAGATCAGGGCTACTGGATGCCGGCTGATGCGTCCAGAAACAGTAAGGCAAACTGGATATCAAATACTGATGTAACTTCCGAAATACTGGGTATGTCCTCCAAACACGTGATGGTAGTTGCGGATAGTTGCTATTCGGGCAAATTGACCCGCGGATTTCAAATCAAGGAATTGACCCCAGATTATATGACTCGGATGGCCCGTAAAAAAGCTAGAGTGGTGCTCTCGTCCGGCGGTCTTGAACCCGTCGCTGACAATGGTGGTAAGGGCAAACATTCGGTGTTTGCAACGGCTTTTATGGGGGCACTGCTAGAGAACAACGGTGCATTGGACGGCACCAGTTTATTCACTAAAATACGTCATCCGGTTATGGTCAATTCCGACCAGACTCCGGAGTATTCGGACATTCATAAAGCAGGCCACGACGGCGGCGATTTTATTTTTGTAAGAAAGACAGCAGCAGCCAAATAGATTAAACTAAAAAAGAGAAGGTATATGCGAAAAAAGATTTTAACAATTATGGTTGCCGGTTTTGCCGGAATATGTCTGTCCGCGCAGGAACAGCCATACAAAAAAATGGCGGAAGAGTTGTCCGCGCAGGCGAATAAAGCGCCGATGAATGTAAGTGTCGGGAATTTTCTCTATGAAGACACTAAACTGATGAGCGGCTTCTCGGCAATACTGCGGAACGAACTGGGTTCTGCTTTAACTAAAACCGGAAAGTTCAAGATTATTTCCCGCGAAAAGCAGGAGGAAGCAGCAAACGAACAGGAGTTCCAGAAGTTTGACATATTTGATCCGGACTCAAAAAAGACCAGTATTCATGTAAAAGGCATCGACGGAGTCGTCCGCGGCAAATTCTACTTCAGATATCCGGTGGTAACGGTACTGGTTGAGCTTTTATGCCTGGATGGCATGGAAACTAAATCGGTCAAACTGGAATTAAATGCAGCCGACATTCCGGTGGAAATTATTCCCGCCAACCTGAAAGAAAGCGAAAAAAACATTGTTGACATTCGCGACCGGATAAAAAACGTTCCTCATGATTTTGAAATCAAGATCAGCGCTGCCGGACTTAATCGCGATTTCAGGGGCGGCGACAAGGTTCAATTCAAAGTTCGCGCGGAGAAGAGCTGCCGCATCGCGGTATTCTGCCACCAGAGCGATGGTTCCACCGTGCTATTGTTTCCCAATAACTGGAGCAAAGATACTGTTGTCGAAGCCAATACCGATATGCTCATTCCCAAAACTAAAGACAAAAAATTTGAAATTGAGGTTGGCGCGCCTTTCGGTTCGGATGTAATTCAGGTGATTGCCTGTACTAAAAGAAGCGCCCTGCACGGCAAAATGGAAGAGCTGGTTAAAAGTCAGTCAATCCCCGGTTATCGCAGCGTCACGCGCGGTTTGTTTTCCAAAGCAGTGGATGAATCCATAGAAGACGGTTCGCCGGAAGATTCCACCGAAGGCAAACCGCAATGGA
Organism: Lentisphaerota bacterium; assembly: GCA_037144075.1. Taxonomy (GTDB): domain Bacteria; phylum Verrucomicrobiota; class Lentisphaeria; order Victivallales; family Victivallaceae; genus CAIPAT01. The sequence goes on from JBAWXM010000093.1 coordinate 15,996, forward strand.
GCGAAAATCATATTGTAATTTCAACATATAAATGAAAAGAGAGGTAATTGCAGAATTAAAACCGATGGAACAGAAGCAGGAGCGCAAGAATTCAGAATGGAATATGTAACTTCAATACTTGAATACTGAGATGTTTTTGCTGCTTCATTGGTTTATGCCAGTTTTTTAAAGACACTTAGGAGCCGTA
>JBAWXM010000094.1:0-16148 GCA_037144075.1 Lentisphaerota bacterium
ACCGCAAAGCCGCGGCGCTGAACAATATCAAAGTCGGCTGGGACCGCAAGAACTGTTATATTGGTATCAACATCAAGAGCGAAGACAACGTCACCTGCAATGAGTTCGATCATCTGCTCTGCGTCGAACGCAACGGTAATTACAAAGTCATCAATATTCCGGAAAAGATCTTCATTGACCGGCTCTACGATTTCAGAAAATACGATCCGGCAATAGAATTCGGCGTGATCTACAAAGACACTAAAAGCGGCAAATGCTACGGTAAACGTTGTGTTGTCAATAAGTTCATAACAGACAAACAGTACCGGATATGTCCGTCCGGCTGCCGTCTGGAGCTGATTACGCCGCGCCCGGATTCGATTTACGAGATGACGGTGGATTCCAAAAGAAAAGAGAGCAGGAAGTCTGAAATAAATCTGAAGGAAATGCCGCTGCGCACCCCGAAAGCCCGCGGCCTGTTAATCAGCGCCAAGCCATTGCTGAAACTTAATCATGTACGGTATCTTGAGGTCGAAGAACTGGCCGCTTTTGTTGCCGAGGCAATTCCGGAAGATGACGAAAATGAATCTGTTGAAGTTGAAGCCGTTGAACAGGAAACAGTCATTGCGGTAGCGGTGGAAACTGCGGTTGAAAGAGTCGAAACGGAAGAATTCAAACTGGAAGAACCGGTTCCCGGAACAGTGAAAAAAGGCAAAAGAACGGCGTCGCCGGAACCGCCGCCGGCCTCAGCGCCTGCCGGAAAAGTTAAGACTGAAGCTGTTCCGGCGGAGAAAATTCCGGATGCTGCCGCAAAACAGAAAGCCCGGACAGTTCCGGTCAAAGCGGAAATCATTGAACCGGAGATAAAAGTTAAAAGTCGCGCTAAAACCGCCAAAGCCAGCAAGGATGATGAGATTTCCCTCGGTCTGGAAATTGAAAGTATTACGCCTGAACCCGGCAAAAAAGAGACCGGGGCCAAAGCTAAAAGCGCTGCCAAGCCGGCTAAGAAGCCGTACAGCAAAAGCGACAATGACGATGATGATTTCGGAATCATTCAGCCAGGATTTGACTTTTAATCCAGTAACTTGATTGAGAGGATATAATGATTGACTTTCATAAAAGTACGGCTGATTCAATTAATAAGAACAAGCCGTTGATTAAAGCTGTTGCTGATGCTATCCATGCCAATCCTGAGCTTGGATTTGAAGAGTTTAATGCCGCAAATGCCCAGATTGATCTCCTTGAAAATGCCGGGTTCAGCATCAAAAGTCCGGCTGGTTCACTCTCGACCGCATTCAAAGCCGAGTTCGGCAAAGGTTCGCCGGCTTTCTGCCTGTTAAGCGAATACGATGCGCTGCCTGAGTTAGGCCATGCCTGCGGCCACAATCTGATCGCGGCGTCAGCCATCGCGGCCGGAATAGCGGTTAAAGACGCAATGGAGCAGGAATCCATCCCCGGCAGACTGGTGATTATGGGAACTCCGGGCGAGGAAACCAAAGGCGGCAAAGTAATCATGCTGGCGGAAAATGCTTTTGAAGGGATAGACGCATGCGCTATGACGCATCCGTTTCATGTAACCGGACAGGACTCCGGCAATCTGGCCGTTTCGCGTTATGATGTTGTTTTTGCCGGCAAAGCTGCTCATGCCGCTTCCGAACCGGAAGCCGGGATTAATGCGCTGGACGCTGTAAACCTGTTATTCTGCGGCATCAACGCCTGGCGGCAGCAACTGCATGAAACATCCAGGATTCACGGCATTATTACTGAAGGCGGGATTGCTCCGAACATCATTCCCGAAAGAGCCGGCGCTTTTTTCTATATCCGGGCGGTTGACAACACCATCCGCGACGCGATGGAAACCCGCTTTAAAAATATTGTAAAAGGTGCTGCGCTGATGACCGGATGCAGTTATCAATGCTCAAAAATACCTCATTCCTACGATGCCAATATTCCGAATGAACCGCTGAATGATGTTGTCATGGAACTGGCAATGCGGTTGAAGATGGATCCGCAGACTGTCAGTGGCAAGGTTTCCACTGATTTCGCCAATGTAACTCAGCAGATTCCCGGCGTCAGTTTCTTCTTCAGGGCGACAGAGAATCAGGTTTCATTGCATTCCAGGGAGTTTGAGAAAGCAGCCGGGAGTGCTTTCGCCTTTGATCAGGCGATGCTGGCGGCAAGGGTGCTTGCTGTTACTGTCCTGATGTATTTGACCGACGGGAAACTGCGCGAAGCAGTCAAGGATGATTTCGAAAGGCGTAGAGCCGGGAACTGATTCCAGACCGTTACAACTGCTGATTCAATGCCTCAAGGCGGCGTTCGCTGTCCACCTTGACAATCTGCTCGAAGAGCGGTTCAAGCGCGCCTTCCATCAGCGTCGGGAGGTCGAAAACAGAAACGCCGTAACGATGGTCGGTCACCCGGTTCTGCGGGAAGTTATATGTTCTGATCCGCTCGCTGCGGTCGCCGGTGCCAACCTGAGCACGTTTATCGGCCGCCTGTTTGTCGGCTTCAACCTGTTGCTGGCGTTCAAGCAGTCTTGCGCGCAGAATCCGCATCGCGATTTCTTTATTGCGGTGCTGGGATTTTTCCTGCTGGCTGGCTACGGCAAGCCCGGTCGGCAAGTGAGTGACGCGCACGGCGGAGTCAGTGGTATTGACGCACTGTCCGCCGGGACCGGATGAGCGGTAAACGTCAATCCGCAAATCTTCAGCCCTGATCTCGATCTCAACTTCTTCAGCTTCCGCCATGACCGCTACGGTAATGGTTGAAGTATGAATACGTCCGCCTGATTCGGTGGAAGGAATGCGCTGGACGCGGTGCACACCGCTTTCATATTTCATTCTGGCAAAAGCATCTTCTCCGGCCAGAGAAAACGCGACACTTTTAAGTCCGCCCAGTTCGCTGGCCGACATATCGAGAATTTCCATTTTCCAGTTTTTATGTTCGGCATATCTGGAATACGCCCGGAAAAGCTCCCCGGTAAACAGCGAGGCTTCTTCGCCGCCGGCTGCAGGGCGGAGTTCAACGATGATGTTCCTGGAGTCATTCTGATCAGGGGGAAGCAGTGCAAAACGGACTGTCGATTCAAGCGAGGCGATTTCATTGTTCAGTGCGTTAATGTCTGACTGGATAAGGCTTTTAAGTTCCTCGTCCTGTTCGGCCTGAATCATCGCGGTATTTTCTTCGAGTTCTTTCAACGCTGCGCGCCAGCGGTCGTAACTCTGAAAAAGACTGTTAAGACGCCGATGTTCGCGGGATACTTTCTTCAGTTCCAGGTGGTTGGCATAAATTGCCGGGTCAGCCATTTTGCTCTCCAATTCCTTGAAGCGCAACTTGCTGGATTCAATATAGCGGCAGATGTCTTGAGGCGTCATAAACAGCTCATGTATAAATAAAAAACGCCTGTTAACCCGACACTTTGAAAGTGTGCGTTAACAGGCGTAAATATCAAGTTATTGTTCAGACTTGATACCGTAGCGCTGACGGAATCTTTCGACGCGGCCAGCTGTATCAATGAACTTCTGCTTTCCGGTAAAGAACGGATGGCATTTGGCGCAGATACCAACTTTGATATCATTACGGGTGGATTTGGTTTCCCAAATTTCGCCGCAGGCGCAGATGATCTTCGTGCTTCCGTATTTCGGATGAATATCTTTCTTCATTTTTTTGATAAACCTTGTTTTAAAGTTATATTTAAAGTTATTAAATTAAGCAATAGTAATAATGTTTAATTAACCAAAAGTCTAAAAATATATACCGGAAGCGCAAATATGCAAGAACTTTTGGTTTACTTTTGAGAAAAAAATGCTGATTTTTGAATAAACTGTTTTCATAGAGCAAAAAGGGGATATGCATAATGAACAATGACAGACCGCTATGGGCGCCATGGAGAATAGAGTTTATTAAGGGCGGGAAAGAAAACCGCTGCTTTTTGTGCGGCAAAGAAACGGTTAATCAGGCATGGCCTGAAGAAAATCTGGTCATATTTCGAGGAAAGACTTCATTTGTGATCTTAAACCGCTATCCTTATAATTCCGGACATCTGATGATTGCGCCATATTCGCATACCGGCGATATTTCCGTGTTAACAGTTGAAGAACGTCATGAAATCATGGATTTGTGCGTAAAGTCCAAAGAAGTACTTCAGAAAACCATATTCCCGGATGCATTTAATGTCGGATTCAATCTCGGCACGGCTGCCGGCGCCGGGATTGCCGATCATCTGCACATGCACATTGTCCCGCGCTGGTCAGGGGATACTAATTTTATGCCGGTAATCAGTGACACCAGATGTGTGCCGGAGGCGCTTGAAGCAACAGCCGCGCTCATCAAGGCAAACTGGAAATAATGCGCTATTTCTTCGGGAGGATATCGACAAGAGCCTGCATTTCTTTTTCCATAATGGCAAGCATTGCTTCGGCCTCGGCAGGTTCCTGGCGCTTTCCGGCATGCTCCAGTTTCAGTGCAACAGCATTGATTCGTTCAAGGCAGAGCGTAGCGGCCTCACCCTTCACCAGGTGGGCGGTGGAAATCCATACGGCATAATCTTTAGCAGCAATTGCCGCTTTGAGGGTCTTCAGCTTTTCCGGTATGCCGTCGGCAAAATATTGCAGCATCTCGTCCAGCAGTTCCGCATTGTCGCAGAAATTCTCCAGTGCGGTTGTTTTTGCCAGCACCACCAGATTTTCGGAAATATATTCTTCGCTCATTTTTGATCCTCCATTAATAATTTAATCGAGCAAATGTGAAAGTTTATTTTTAAATACCGAGTTTAAATTTTCCATAGACACTGGTTTAGCGATTATTTCATCCATCCCTGCTTCATAACACTTAAGCTGTTCATCCGGCATAATACCGCCAGTCAAAGCAACAATCGGAATATGGCTGGGATGATTGCGCTGTTTTTCGAATTCTCGAATTCTGGCTGTCGTCTCCAGTCCATCCATGCCTGGCATATTCACATCCATAAAGATCAGATCCACGCTGCAGGAGTTAAACTGCTGCATAGCCTGCTTCCCGTCACCGGCAGTCTTGACAGAACAGCCGCACTTCTGCAATAGACTTTCCATAATCTTACGGTTTACCATACTGTCATCAGCAATTAAAATCACCGGAGTCGTATTCCACTTAAAAATGTATGCCATTTCCTTCTGCCACCTTTTAATGAATTGTAATGCGTCACTGCCCGGAAGGAGATTCTTTCTCTTTAGCTATTGGAACTGCCGCAAAATCAGGAGACCCGCAGTACGGACATTTGTAGGATTCCTCCGAGGCTTTGCTGTATTCCTCCGGAGTCAGTTTTTCAATATTCTTGATTTCCGGAAGCGCGAATACACGACTGCATTTATGGCATTTCATCGCCGGCGCAACCTGACCGCTGCAACGAGTGCATTTGGCCTGGCTGATATCTTTAATCCGGCGCTCCTCTGTAAAATTACATTTTTTGCAGATGACTGCCGTTTCAGGTCCCTGAACTACCGCCTGCGGCATTTCTGAGCGGGTAAAAATATTATACCCCACAACCCCGGCAGTAACAGAGACTACCAGCAGCAGCACGGAAAGGGCAATTATTCTAAACTGCATTTGAGTCAGCGATTTCAGCGAATCAAGCAAATTTCCAACTTCGATCATCTGGATCGCATTTTTCTTTGCCGGCCGGCTGATCACTGTTTTAGCAAAAATATCATCAAGAACCACCATCCTGGCACGGAGAAGGTCGGGATCTCTTTCCATCAAATCATTGTCGGACTTATGTGCAGGCAGAACAGCAAGATCATCTTCCACCATTCTGGTACTGCCTTTCTTCTTGTCTACCTGGGACAACAGCATGCGGCACTTATTATATTCGATCAGATTTGAGAAAACACTCTCAAGTTCTTCTTCTGAAGGTCGCTGTCCGGGATTCTTTTCGAGCATTGCAAGAACGGAATTTGAAAAATACTCCGTAATATTCAGGTCGCAATTACGCAGCGAAGGCGGCACCAGGTTTATCTGCCGGAAAATTCCGACAGAGGGCCGGTCGGAATAGAACGGGTTGTCGCCGGTGACCGACTGGTAAATTGTTATGCCAAGACTGTAGATATCGCTTTTAGAGGTAACCGGAAATTCCATGGTCAGGCACTCCGGAGAAATATAACCGGTAGTAGTCCAGTTTTCCGCATTTAACGGCATTTCCGCTGATTTCCGGGAAACGACTATTCCGAAATCCCCCAGTTTATATTGTCCATCGGCGATAAGAATATTGCCGGGGTTTACATCAAGATGAACCAGGCCGTTATCGCGAAGATTTTTAATGCCGCGAACGATATCCAGCCCCATCTGTGCAGCTTCAAGTTCATTCAGTTTCTTATGCTTCAGCACTTTCAATAAATCTGCATCTTCGGCATATTCCTGGACAAGATAAATCCGGTCATAATATTTGCCGATGTCATAGATTTTCAGAACATACGGGGAATCAATTTTACTGAATTTCTTAGCCTCCTCAATGTAGCCTTTCACCATATCGTCAGGGATGACTGTATCTCTGAAAAGTTTCAGCGCAAATTTCTTGTCGCTGTTTTTTGTGTCATTTACCAGAAAGACTACGGAATGGGAACCATAGCCGAGCATTTTCTCGATCCGGTACTTGCCGTCAAACACGACGTGTTCTCTGACCAGCTCAAAATCACGCTTATGCAAAGAGGATATATCCAGCGTGGTTTTCAATTTTGCGACAAGATGCGCCTCCTTAACCGGTTTCACCAGATAATCATCCGCGCCGGCGTTAAGGCCGTCAAGGATATCATTTTCTTCATCAAGCGCTGACACGATGATAATTGGAACGGAAGCTCCGGCCGGATGTTTCCTGATTTCCCGGCAGGCGTCCAGTCCGTTCATAACAGGCATATCCACGTCCAGGATCAGCAGTTCAGGAGAATTTACCAGAAAAGATTCTACAGCTTCTTTCCCATCATTGCAGGAAATTACTTCATGCCCCATCATGGAAAGCATGCTTTCATATGATTTCCTGACAATCAGACTGTCGTCGGCAATTAATATCTTAGCCATATCACTTCTCCTATATATTAGGTTGTTTTTAAGGCATTCCCATCTTGTATTGTCCCATTATCTCTTTATCAGACAATGCCTTATTGAACATTACAAATTCGTCCATAAAGCCGGAAAACCAGTTGGAAAAACGTGGAACTCCTCTTGCGTTAACACCATTGCTGGAAGTCCCAAGCACCAGGTCTTGAGCCGCCAGATAACTCACCGGCAGCGCAGGGTTATTCCCCCCGGTCATCGGAGTTCCATTAACATAAATCTTAACTCCGACTTTAGCCTTATTGACCAATGCGATATTATACCATACCGAAGGTAGAATTGCCGGTATGGTTCTGGTCAAGCTTGAGTTGCCGACGCGCGACCGCAGGGAAGCGCTCAAATACAGGTCATATTGCGAGTTGCCGGTAAGGGTGTTATTTTTGGCGAAAAGGCACTGCACGCTTCTTACTGTATTGAAACTGATCCACATCAATACCGTAAAATCCTGGGTCGCGGGATTAAAGTTTATACATTTTGTTCCGGGAATGGTCACATAACTGTTGCCGCCGTTAAATGATAAGGAGTTCTTTAAAAACATCCAGCGTCCGCCACCCGGCACCCATTGCGGCAGATTCAGTGCCGCAGTTCTGGGATTAGTGACTGTGGTGGACAGAATTCCATTGTAGCTGGCCGCATCATAACCGGGAATATTGCAGCCCAGAGCTCCATTGTACAAGGTCGGCGTATAGACCCCGTCAATTTTCGTTTGAAAGTCAATGGCCTCGAAATTATAATTGATTATCGTATCCGGATCTCGATTATTCTGGGCATTAAATGCCAGCCAGCGGACGTATTTTGCGCGCGTCTGCGCTTTCGCGAACGCCGGCATCATCATTCCCAACAGCACTCCGACGATGGATAGCACTATAAACATTTCAACAAGAGTGAAATATGATTTTTGTTTCAAATACCGCCTCATGTTTTGAATTCTCCCAACTTATTTAGAAAGACATCATATAAAACCATTAACGTCAGTTCCCTGTATCTTTGGTTAACGGAACCGCTGAAATCTCATCGGAACCACACTTAGGACATTTATACGTTTTCTTAAAAGCCTCTCCGTATTCCTCTGGAGTCATGTTCTCTGCGCCGTTTATCTCCGGCAGGGCAAATACATGTTTGCACTTCTCGCATTTTTCCGCCATCGCCACTGCCCCTTCACATTTGCTGCATTTGGCTGAAGCGATATCTTTGACCCTGCGTTCTTCAAACGAATTACATTTTATACAGAGCACCGCAGTCATGGGGCCCTGGGTATAAGTTACTGGAACTTTGTCCGTAAAAACATGATACCCCGCCCAGCCCGCAACGGCAGACACGACTAAAATGGCTGCGCCCAAAGCCAGTATCCTGGGGTCGCTGCGTTTTATGGTTTTAAGCAGTTTTCTTGTTTGACGCCTGTAAATAGGCATGTTGTCAAGGCGTTTTTCGATAGACGCAATCTTTGTCTGTATTGCCGGAGTGAATGCAAGCTCGGTGCCAGGATGGTCGGCGGCCGTTTCATCGTACTCAGGAACTAACAATTGATGGGAGGCTGCGGTCACAGCTTCTTGTGTCCTGGCTGCTTTTTTCGTGGCATTTACCTGATCTTCGCGACATTGATTATATTCAATCAAGCTGGAAAATACTTCCTCAAGTTCTTCTTCCGATGGTCTATCAGCCGGATCTTTCTCCAGCATGGAAAAAATCGCGCCGGAAAAATACTCGGATACATTCTTGTCATAATTTTGCAGTGATGGCGGAATCAGGTTGACCTGGCGGAACATGCTGACAGAAGTCCGCTCAGAATCAAAAGGATTATCTCCGGTTACCGCCTGATACAGGGTTATGCCAAGACTGTATATGTCGCTTTTGGAGTTCAACTCACTTTCACATGTCAAATATTCAGGAGAAATATAACCGGCCGTGCCCCAGATTTCCGCGTTTAGCGGCATTGTTGCAGATTTTCGCGGAACAACAATTCCAAAATCAGCAAGTTTATATTTCCCGTTGCCGTAAAGAATATTGCCCGGCTTGATATCAAGATGAACTATTTTTTTCTTGCGGAACTCTTTGATGCCGCGGACAATGTCATAAGCCAGTTGAGACGCTTCCAGTTCAGTCAGTTTCTTGTGCTTTAAAATCTTCTGCAGATCGCCGTCAGCCGCAAGCTCAAGCACTAGATAAATTCTGTCCTGGAACTTGCCGACATCAAAAATTTTAAGAACATATTCGGAATTGATTTTACGGATTACTTCAGCTTCGGCGATAAAACATTTTACCATGTCTTCCGCTGCGAAAGATTCTTTCAGCAGTTTAAGCGCAAATTTGCGGTTATTATCTTCAAGATCGCTGACTAGAAACACCGTGGAATGCGAACCATAGCCCAGCATTCTTTCAATCCGGTATTTACCCGCAAACACAGTACGCTGTTTAGCCAGATCGAAATCCTGCCGGTGCAATGCGGAAATACCGAGCGAAGTTTTCAGTTTGGCGATAAGATGCGCCTCTTTAACCGGCTTCACCAGATAGTCGTTTGCGCCGGAGTTAAGTCCATTGAGAATGTCGTCTTCCTCTTCCAGCGCCGACACAATAATTATCGGAACGGCAGCGCCATTCGGCAGCCTCCGGATGGCGCGACAGGCCTCAAGACCGTTCATGCCCGGCATCTGGACATCAAGAATCAGCAGTTCAGGAGATTCAGTTTCAAACGCGGCTACAGCATCTTTCCCGTCTTTGCAGGCAATGACATCATGCCCCAGAAACGTGAGCATGCTTTCATAAGACTTCCTGACAACCAGACTGTCATCTGCAATTAATATTCTCGCCATATTATCACTCCGGGAACAGGCTTTTTAAGAATAACTTTTCATTATCAATTTTGTATGTACAAAACCTGCAAAAACTTACAACTTACTTAAAATAATTCTTTATTCGCAATAATCAATCAGCGGTAAGTACAAATATAGTGAATAATCGCCGGTTTACATGGATTGTTTTTATTTTGTGCAGATTTCTATCAGCAGCAGGATGCATGCTATATAGCCCGGGGCGGCAAAAATCACTGAAATAATCCTGGCGAATTCCAACTCTCTGTCTTCAACCGGCAGTGACTTCGGAACAAATTTTCGAATATCGCCCCAGACCGACATATAAAAATCGAACAGAATAATGCCGATTGCCGGAAACACTGCCGATGCGGAAATACGGTCTTGCAAAGCGGGGGAAAAGTAAACAAAGATCAGGAAAACCATATAAGTTCCTGACAGCAACTCATACAACAGCATTGTCAGGCTGCCTTTGTATTTTATCCAGTAGTAAATATTGGCAAGAAGAATAAGCAAATAAATGCAGGCATAGGTAAGCATCACAAAGCGCATCATATGCTCCGCATTTATTCTCTATTTTGGCAGGAGGAATAAGCCTACTTGCCTGCAATCTTGAAGTAATCGTTCGGCAGCACCACCGTTTTGTCGCCGTGGCTGACATTCTCCAAGACAAGCGTCTTCTCTGTATTTTTTGTTTCCGTGTTTTCAATAATCTGATCAGAGAAAATGCCTGGCATCTGTTCCCGGAGATAGTTTGCCAGCGTAACGATAGTCGGACCGTAACCGTCCTTGTAAATAAAATATTCCAGGTCCTTGGCCAGTTCAGAAGTATTCTGATAACGGTCCTCCGGTTTTGTCGCCAGCATTTTTCTCAGGATTTTCTGCAATTCATGATCAAGGCCTCTGGGCAATTTTTCCCAGTCAATATAATTTTCCTGCGCCTGCAGCAGGATTTCCCGGAGCTTTACATCGAGCCTTCTCGTTGTATGTCCGGAAAGCATATAGAAAAGCACAATGCCAAGCGAATAAATATCTGAACGGAAATCTATTTCCGCTTTATTGGCCTGTTCCGGAGACATGAACGGCAGCTTTCCGGAAATGGTATCGTCGCTGCAGATAGTGGCGGCTCTGGCGATCCCGAAGTCGGTAATCTTCGGCAGACCTTCCGATGTGATCAGGATATTGTGCGGACAGATGTCGCAATGGACAATATTCATCGGCTGTCCGAACGAGTCTTTGCGACTGTGCGCATAGGCCAGACCACGAGCCACTCGCGCCGCTACAAATACGGCAAGATTACGCGGAAACGGCGTGCTGGTCTTATTATGGAACTCCATGAAATCGAACAGCGAAATCCCGTCGACATATTCAAGGACAAAAAAGTATTGATCGTTGTACTGGCTCAACTGATATATCTGCACAATGTTTTCATGCACCAGGTTGGCTACGAGTTTGGCCTCTTCGATAAAACGGTCAACAAATTTCTGATCATCAGAATAGCAGCTTAATAAAGTCTTGATGGCAACGACTTTTTCAAAGCCCTCCAGCCCCTTTGCCAGCGCCTTGCATACAGAGCCCATGCCGCCTTCCGCAATGTGCGCAATTATTTCGTATTCAACATTGCCATATAATTTTTCCATTTTTCACTCCTTTTTAAAGTTGATCGTAAATATATTTATTACTTTATTCCTGAACTTTCTTTTACTTCAAGCAGGTGTTTCAGATGTCCGGCTTTGCCGGCGTCTCTTGCCTGCCTGCAGGACTGCGTAAAATAACGATGGTTTTTCAAGAAGTTAATCTGGAAATCCAGCCAGTCCCGGTCAGTAAACATGATATTGTAAAAGCTCATTTCTTTTCTCAGCAGCGTTGACAGATTGTCATAATCGTCCGTACCCAGGTATTGCAGGTCTGCGTCGCAGATTATCTGTTCTCCAAAATTTTCCGGCTTCTGTGGCATCCTCGTTGCCAGTATCAAACGGCATACTTTTTCAATTTGATCTGGAGTATAACCGTATTCCGGCAGAATATCCCTGGCAATTTCCATTCCAATCCGTTCATTGTCAAACGGCGTCCGCAAATAGCCTGAATCATGAAAGAGGGCAGCCGTCTTGAGGATGGTTATTTCTTCTTCCGGCAAGCCTTCAGACCGGCTGAACTCGGCAGCCGCTTTAACGGTTTCAATGGTATGGCGGACATTATGGTAGGACAATTTATCTGAAAGCTTTTTTTTCAGCATCTCTAAAATAAATTTTTCTACTCTGGCGTAATCCATTAATTTATCTCCGGCATATTGTGAGCTAATATATCCCGGACGGCAATATAAAGCAATAAAAGATTATTTTTTCTTCATTCAGATTTTATTCCGTATGGAATCAGCTCTATAGCTTAACTGAATAACAATGGGATTAAAAAGATTGATTTTTATCTTTTCAGCGGCTATTATTCATTTGTTTTAAGCAATATAGTATAGCTATTGTCCGGATTGTAATTGAAGCAAAACCTTGAGAGAACATTGAAATGACGATTAGTTATTTAACAGTTGCAATTATTATCCTGATGCTGATTGCCACCAATCTGGCCACTATCATATGCATGCGCGGAAAAACAGATAAACTCCTGGAAAATGAAAAACAGAAATACGATAAAGAGAAAAAAGAGTTTTTACATTCCACGCTGCGCCCGATGCAGGAGAAGGAGGAGCAGAAATTCAGAATGGCCGAAGCCAATCTGAAATTGCTGGAACATCAGGAGGAACTCAAACGGCAGAAACTGGAAATGGCCGAAGCCAATCTGCAACTGCTGGAACTTAAGGAACAGGTCGAGCAGGAAAAAGAGCGTTCCGACCGCCTGCTGCTCAACGTTCTGCCTGAACGCGTGGCCAATGACCTGAAGGAGAAAGGGTCAAGCATTCCTGAATGCTTTGATAACGTTACGGTATTCTTCTCCGACATTGTCAACTTTACCCGGTTGACCAGCACAATTGACCCCGCTGACGTCATTTGCGAACTAAGCGACATTTTTACCGGATTTGACCGGATATTCAAACGGAATCATTGCGAGCGGATCAAGACCATCGGCGACGCATACCTGAGTGTCTCCGGCATGCCTGAGCCGGATGAAAAACATGCCTGCAATGTCTTAAAAGCGGCCTTTGAATGCATGGAATTTCTTGAAAAACGCAACGAGAACCACCGCATGAAGTGGCAGATGCGCATGGGCGTGCATTCCGGCAGGGTGGTCGGGGGAATTGTCGGCATAGAGAAATATATCTACGACGTGTTCGGGGACACAATTAACACCGCCGCCCGGATGGAACATTATTCCGAACCCAATAAAATCAATGTTTCCAGCGAAACATATACTCTTGCGCGCGAACATTTCACATTCAAGGAACGCGGATCGGTTGAGGTCAAAGGCAAAGGCCTGATCACGATGTACTTCCTTGAAGGCGTCAATCCGTAATCTGCGTTCAGCGGCGTTTTTCCAGATACTTCCTGATGGTCTCATTCAGTTTGCGATGCCGTCCTTCCGGCAGATTGAATCTTTCGCAAACTTCCAGAATTATCCTGGCCGCGTGATCAATGTACCCGCTGGCCATGTCCGCGGCCGTGCGGTTTAATTGAATCTTGATCTGCGGAATCCGGCACACGCAATCGGATTCCCGGTCAAGTTTCTTCAGCGGTTCAGGGGTATTGGTCAGCATTACGCCTTCAACATGGTCGATCTCAAGCCTGATGTCCAGCAGTTCCTCGTAGTATCCAAGCTCGGAATACAACTGGCTGAAACAACTGACCGCCTCGGCGAAAAACTTCACAAGCTCCGGATATTTTATTGCCTTGCCGGAGCCATTCCAGACGCTGATGTAATGAAACATGCCGGACTGGAACATCTGCCACAGTTTTCTGCCTCTTTCGGGCATGCAGCGCAGCGAAATATTCGAAAAATAACTTTCATCGAGTTCCGCCTCGGATATAAAATTATTTGAGGTCTGCAGCGAAATCACATCGGCAAAAGCCCGTTTCAGCTCTGAAAGGCTGAACTTCTCCTGGATATATTGCGGCGGCGCCACCATGATATCTATTCTGACGCCGGAGGCTCCATCCGAGCCGCTTCTGCGATCGAAGAATGTCCTGGAATGCGCTCTTTCCTCCGCAAAATGGCTCCTGGAATTCTGCTCGATTGTCACCCGTTCTTCATAGAGCACCCCCCGGATCATCCGTCCGAGGATTTCCCGCTGATTGCGCAGCGCCCGCTGAATGACGCCGTGAATTTCGCTGGCCCGGTAGGCGGGCCTGCTGGCTGCGTCCGCGGTGCGGATGTAAAAAACTCCCTGCTGGAGTTCGTTTTCAAAGCCGTAACTGCACACATGCGGAATATTGGAAAAACGCCGGATGACGAAGATCGCATAGCGTTTGCCGTCAACTATCGGGCGCTCAATCGTGAAATCAATCTCCGGATCGGCATATTTGTTGATGAAGTTGCCGACAATCGTCGGATCAAATGACTTGGCCTGCTCGCCGGTAAGACCGGTGAACAGCGACGGCTGGCCGGCCGAATCCTCGCCGACGCCTACTACGATGTAGCCGCCTTTGGTATTGGCCATCGCCAGGCAATGGCGGACAAACTTCGCCTTGCTGCCGCGGTTCAGCTTGCGCCAGTCCAGCCCCGCTTTATAGTCGAGTTCTTCCGACTCCACCCCGCGGTAGACAATGCTTTTCCAGTCAATTTGTATCTTTGCTGACATGCTGCCATAAATTTGCCGCGCCTGTCATGAACGGGCGCGGCTTGATAAATATGTTACTTTTTGGCTTTAATATCGCACTTAAGGCCAATGGCCTTGTTAAAATTATTATACGCGCTCATCATTGCGGCGACTTCCAGCGCGCCGGTAATTTCTTCTTCCTTTACTCCGGCCTTAAGCGCCATTGCCCGATGCGCCTCCACGCAGTACTGACAACCGTTGACGGCGCTGACCGCTATCGCAATCAGTTCTTTGGTTTTGGGATCAAGGTTTTTGCCGGCGGCGTCGGCCAGCTTCAGAATATTGTCCAGGAACTCGCCGCTGCGCCCCATGGCTTGAAAAACTTCCGGAACAAACCCGAAGTTATTTTCCAGACTGGTCTGGATTGTGACCGCTTTCTTGTCCCCCGTCTTCTTGTAGAGTTTCACGCTGGCCATTTTTGCCTCCTCTTGTGTTTGTGTTCATGCTGCCGAAGTTTTAAATACCTTCGAGCTATGAAACAATAACCGCTGAAAACGGTTTTGCAACTGTTCCGCTATTATTACCTGAACTGATTGATCAGGTCGCGCAGTTCGATGGTTGCCTGCCTCGCCCCTTTGGCAAATTCAGCCGAACTGTCGGCGTAAATAATGCCCCGCGATGAATTGATGATCAGGCCGAGCCCGTCGGCGGCAATCCCGTTTTCGACAACTTTCTGAACATCTCCGCCCTGGGCGCCGACGCCGGGCACCAGAAACGGTATTTCCGGACAGATGGCGCGGACCCTGCCGAGCTCTTCCGGGAATGTCGCCCCGACTACCAGCAGGATGTTCCGGTTATAGTTCCATTTGTCCTGGGCCAGCCGGGCGACGTGCTCATAAACCGGTATTCCGTCGCAGATCAGTTCCTGGAGTTCTTTGGAACTGGGGTTGGAAGTGCGGCAGAGGATTACTGTGCCGCGGTCGGCATAGTCCATAAACGGTTTCAGGGTGTCCAAACCCATATAAGGATTGACCGTGACCGCGTCGGCGTTGAAAATTGCAAATGCCTCTTTGGCGTACATTTCGGCGGTCGGACCGATATCGCCGCGCTTGGCGTCAAGGATGACCGGAATCGCCGGATAGGCGTCTTTCAGATACGCCATAGTCATTTTCAGCTCCGCTTCCACATCCTGCCCGGCATAATAGGCGCACTGCGGCTTGTAACAGCAGACCAGATCGGCGGTGGCGTCGATCAGCGCCTTATTAAATTCAAAAACCGGATAGTCGGCGCCTTTTAAACAAGCCGGCAGTTTTTTTATGTCAGGGTCGAGGCCCACGCAGACCAGTGAATTGTTCTTTACCCAGGCCTGTCGGATTTTTTCCATGAATGTCATTGGCGTATTCCTTATAAGTTAAGTTTATTGTTATACTCTGCGCGGAGTATAATAGTTTCCATTGACAAGTTTTCAACTGCTGAAAACGCAATTTGTCAAACTTGCAATGACCATTCGCACACATTTTGGACACTCTGGACACTCTGGACAGTCCTGTGCAGCCAAACTACGGACTTTATGG
>JBAWXM010000095.1:0-16084 GCA_037144075.1 Lentisphaerota bacterium
GTTGATGGTCTCTTCCTCGAAAACCGCACGCTTGCCTCGTCTGTCCATGACATACCTTCCTTATTCGTTGCTGAATGGACGTAATACTAATTAAGGTAAGACAACATAGAACAGGCCAAAATTAAACTGGCGATTTGATTTTTAATTGGAATTAGTATCTTTATTTTAGACTTCTATGTTTTAAACGTTTTTAAAATTGGTGTCATAAATAGTTTGTTTATCCAATAGTTACGTCAATTAACGGACTACGGTTTTTGATCAAGTTCCATTGTTTTCTGAATTTTCGGTTCCCATTCTGACTCCTGAATTCTGACTCCTGAATTCCATGTCTTTGGGGTTGCGGGTAAAGCCCGCCTTTGAACTGTTTTAGCTGCATTTGCTGTAGCCGCAACTCAGGCATTTCAGGCAATTCTCCTGCGAGATCATGGTGCGTTCCTTGCACTGCGTGCAGATCATCATGCCGTTGGATGCGGCGGACGGATCAGCGCGGGGTGTTTCAACGTGGACTGCTTTCTTTTTTTCATCCATAATGCCGATCTTGCTTAAATGCTTCTCGATAATGCGTCCGATATCCGCCGCAATGGACGGCACATAGCCGCCATCGGCAAAATAACCGCCGTTGGGGTCATAAACGCTCTTCAACTCGTCAACCAGGAAGCACGGCTTGGGATCATGGCGCAGGACCGCTGAAATCAGCCGGGTCATTGCGACAATCCAACTGAAGTGCTGAAGATTCTTGGTATTGATGAACAGTTCATACGGGCGTCTGGACTTGTCTTCCTGGATGATATCGTTGATGGTGACATAAATCGCATCTGGCGACATCGGGGTTTTGATCTTATAAGTTGTTCCTTCAAGTTCGGGCGGGCGGGGAGTGATGGCATTTCTTGCTATGGCCGCTTCAGCTTTAGGCTTCTTGTCCTCTTTGCGTACCAGGATTCCGGCGATATGCTCAGACGGGCGGAATGTGGTGCAGCCTTTAAGACCGGCTTCATAAGCGTTCAGATAGATATTTTTGAAGTCATCAAACGGATAGTCAGCCCGGACATTGATAGTTTTGGAGATGGAACTGTCCACCCAGCGCTGGAGTGCGCTTTGGATTTTAATGTGCTCTAACGGCGTAACCATGTCGGTGGTGACGAAATAATCCGGCAGTTGACTGTCGTCCAGTTTGCTGACGCCGAGAAACTCGCGGTACATGTGATAGGCGTAGTCGGTGACTTCCACTTCAGAAACATCGTTTTCATGGCTGTTGCGGATTTTGCGGGTATACCAGAAGGCGAATACCGGTTCCAGGCCGCTGGAAACATTGCCGGCCAGCAGGCTGATCGTGCCGGTCGGCGCAATAGAGGTCAGATGCGAATTGCGCAGGCCGTGTTTGCGTATTGACTGCTGCAATTCCTCCGGCAGATTTTTAATGAACTTGCTCTCCGGATATTTGCTGCTGTCAAACAACGGGAACTTGCCTTTTTCCTGTCCCAGTTCAACGCTGGATTCATACGCTGCACAGGTAATGGTGCGCATAATTTTTTCCGACAGGGCCAGCGACTCGTCTGCCCCGTAGCGGATTCCCATAAAAATAAGCAGGTCAGCCAGTCCGGTGACGCCGATGCCCATGCGCCGCTTGGAGACAGCTTCGCGGCGCTGCTGCTCCAGCGGGTATTTGCTGATGTCAATGATATTATCCAGGAAGCGAACCGCAGTTTTTGTGACCTCGGCGATACCATTGAAATCCACTGTCGCCTGCTTAGTGAAAGGGTTGAACACAAAACGGGTCAGATTGACAGAGCCGAGCAGGCAGGCCCCATACGGGGGCAGGGGCTGTTCGCCGCACGGATTGGTGGCGCAGATATTTTCACAGTAATACAGATTGTTCATTTCGTTGATGCGGTCGATCAGGATGAATCCCGGTTCCGCGAAATCATAGGTGGAATGCATGATTTTATCCCAAAGTTCCACCGCGTGCACGGTTTTGTGTACCTTGCCCTTGAACACCAGTTCCCAGTCCTCGTGATTTTTCACCGCATTGATGAATTTGTCGGTGATTGCGACCGAAAGATTGAACATCTGCATTGCCGCATTGTTGCGTTTGGCCGCAATGAATTCTTCAATATCAGGATGATCGCAGCGCATGACCCCCATCTGGGCTCCGCGCCGCTGTCCGGCACTCATGATGGTCCGGCAGGTGGAATCCAGCACCTGCATAAAGCTGACCGGGCCGGATGATTCCGCGTCACAGCCCATGATTTGAGATCCGCGCGGACGCAGTGTGGAAAAATCAAAAC
Source organism: Lentisphaerota bacterium (assembly GCA_037144075.1). GTDB lineage: Bacteria > Verrucomicrobiota > Lentisphaeria > Victivallales > Victivallaceae > CAIPAT01. The sequence continues at coordinate 2,286 of JBAWXM010000095.1, forward strand.
CCACGCCGCCACCATATTTCTGGGTTACCGCCGCATCCTTGACAGTATCGAAAATTCCTTCAATGGAATCCTCTATTTTATTCATTACATAGCAGTTGAACATCGTTACTTCATTGCGGGCGGTTCCGGCATTGGCGGTAATACGTCCGCCCGGCAGAAAGCGGAAATTCTCCAGCATCGCGTAAAAGTTATTTTCCCATAGTGTTTTTTTCGCTTCATTTGCGGCAGCGGCACGGGCCACGCGGCGCCACATATCCTCGTAACTGTTGTCCGCCGGAACCTGCCCTTCGCCTTGATAGCGGTATTTGCGGTTCCAAATATCCAGTCCGATGTCTTTTTTATCTTCGATGCCATGTAATTTGTCCGTTTTGCTCTTTGTCATCTTGCTGTCTCTCTTTATAATTCAGGTTATATTCATCTAGTCCGGCTTAACTTAATCCGGGGAAAAAATAATAAATACATGCGCTGCCGGTACCGCTGTTTAATGGCGGCGGCAGGAGTAAAATATAACCAATATAAAATCATGTGCAAATCGTTTTTTAACAAAATAGGGTATATAAATTTTGGGCATGCACAATATATTGTATATCAAGTGTTTCGGCGGGTTGACAGGAAAAGGTCTGAAAATCTGGAACGATTCAGTGGATTTTTAAATCATGTCTCTGCGGTTCATTTGAAATGATGCTATCAGGAGAAAAATGGCGGTCATGGAAAAAGAATAGGCAATCATTGCGATAAGGACGATTCCGGAAAATTTGCAGGAATTGAAAAAATAGAAAAAGTTAGGAAATAAGCAAGCGACGACATGAATCAGAGATACAATTTCAAGACTTTTGGGAAGCATGTCGACAAATACGGATATTGTGCTGATGAGCAGTGAAAAAGCCAGATACACAGTTGTGACAATCATTGCGCTTATATCAGGCAGAAAAGTCGAAACCATCATTGTCAGCGCCACTAAAGGGAAAAGCGCAAGCAGCAGAAAAAGCTGTCTGAGCAATGTTTGCAATGCATATATTTCGTTAGTCTTCACCCAATGCACAAACGTCGCGGTGATTGCGGCTGTCATGAAAAAACATACGCATATCGCAGTAATGCCAAGGTACTTTCCGAATAGATATTCGATTCTTCTAACCGGCTTTGTCAGGACGACCATGATTACTCTGGATTCAATATCTTTGGGAATATCAGTTGCGGCGGAGAATATTGCCACTATTGCAGTCATTAAAAAAATTACGACGAACCCTGCCAGCAGAGGAGCTCCCTGTTCCAGAGAGATCAATCCGAAAAGTATGCCGCTGTCCTGTTTGAATGACAACTGCTCCATTTCTGAAACACAGGCTCCGATTAAAGCGGCTATAACCAGCAGAATTGCAAAAGCCGGTTCTTTCATTTTTTTTACGGTAATTTCGAATATGCCGAATATTTTTAACATTATTTCTTAGCCTTTTTTGCTTGTTGGGGGCCGAGAACTTTATCGTAAAAAGAAAGTTTTCCGCAGGCTTCTTCAAGTTTTCTGGCTTTCAATTCGACATCCTGGTTTCCTTCCTGGAACGCCAGTTCCGATATTTCAATATAAAGGCGCTGGTATTCGCGGTATGTCGGCTTGAGTTCCAGCAGCGGAAGCAAAAAGGCAAGTAATTCTTTGCTTGACGCTTTTCTGCTTTTTAACGTGCCGAAACCGCCGTCAATCGCATAGAAAAGCTCAGGATCATGAAGTTGCTTTATATATTCATGATACCGCGGGATGGAAATTGACTTCAATGCGGTATTAGGTGCCATTAAATAATTGATGAACGCCGGTGCCGATTCCGGCGCCGATGGATATTTATCAATTACTTCCGCGTATTTCTCCTGCAAGTCTTTCTCGGATATAGCGCCGGCAAGCGCGATGGATGCCGATATTTTTTCTCCCTCAGTGGATGCCGCAAGCAGTTTATCCTTGAGTTCCGCAATCAATATCCGCCGCCTGACTTCATCGCGTATTTCCGCTGGAAGTTTTTCCAGGATAGTATTGAGGCTTATTGATTGCGTGCCGGCCCGGTAAAGCACAAACTGCCGCAGAATCGCGTCAGAAGTGAAATAGGCTAAAAAAACCGCACCCAGGATAAAGGGTGCGGCTGTTATGCGTACGGATTTAATTTGCCAATTCAAATTATCGCACTCCGGCAATTACTTGCTTTTGTCGGTGTTGCCGCAACTTGAGCAGAATTTGCCTTTCATTACAGATGAACATTTCGGGCAGACAGCAAAGACAACAACGGCTGTTCCGCACTGTCCGCAGAATTTGTCGCCCGCCGCGTAAGGAGAGAGGCAGTTTCCGCAAAGGTGCTGATCTTCCGATACAACTTTCATGACTTTGCTGAGAGTTTCAAGGATGCTTTTGTTGGTCGGATCAGAGGCCTTGGCGTTCTGAGCAGCCCGGAGCAGCCTGTCTTTGAGATCAGGTATATTCATTGAGTCGGAAGGCTGCAAATTGCCGTCTGCAGAACCGCCGCCTTTGCGCCATTCGTCAAACATTGCGCAAAGCAGGGCATGTTCGTCATTGACAATCGGTATTCCGCTCCATTTACCATTTTGAGCAATTCTCTTTGCCCGTACTTTTAGTAAAGCTGAAGTGATGTACGGCGCATTATCGCCAGCGCGGGATGCTGCCAGTCTGAACATCTCTTCCGCCTTTTTAAGCCGGTCCGGATCATCCTGGTCAGTCACGTAGCGGTCAAGCACAAAGCCTGCGGAGAAAGGAATCTGCCAGCTGTTTTTCAAGTTGGGATTATTGGCCCCGCGCATGAAGATGTCGGCGGATTTTACAGGATCGCTGTTGGAGATCATCATTCCGCCGATATTGTAGGCGATTTCCAGATCAGGGTCATTGGCCAGGATGTCATTAACGCGTTTGTAGATTTCCTGGGCTTCCGGTTTTTCAACACAATCAATTCCGCCTGCATAGTTTACAAACAGCATCCATTGGACATCCGAAGCAAACTTATTGAATCCGCCGAGCGGCGCTTTCGAAATCTGGTCGCGGTTAACGGAGATTAAATTCTGCTGGTCCATAAGATAAGACGCCAGAAGCGATCCCAGCGCCACCGCGATTACCATGATCGCAATATGAGCTACAACTGATTTTTTCATTTTTTATTCTTCCCTTATTTATTATTTCAAATCTCTAAAGCTAAATGCCAGACTGGCCAGCGATGTGGCGAATACGCTGTAGATAATCCCCCACAGCAGCGCCAGTGCCAGATATACCCAGCTGATACTTGCAATGTTACATGCCGCTTCGGCTTTTAAGTTAAAAAGATTCAGGTCGGGAAGAATTCCGCCATACAGGACACTGATTTTACTTATGGCCGGCGTGGAATGAGCAAACCAGATTACGATGACTGTAACGATCGCAGCAATGGATTCCGGCACCAGGACGGAAAACATTACAGCCAGCGCAGCCATCGGAATGACACTGGCCATGATTAAAAGATGGCCCATGAGCATAGTCTGTCCAATTCCGGCATCTTCAAAGGCTGAACTGAAAATAATGCAGAAACCAACAGTAATCAGTCCTGTGACAACCAGCCCGGCAATCGAAATGCCGACCAGTTTGCCGATGAGATAGTGGGTACGGCCCAGCGGTTTGGACAACAGCGTCGAGGCTACTCCCTCGCGCAGTTCCCGTGATATCTCGAAAGTAACCGAGATGGCTACCAGGATTGCCGCCAGCGTATTCAGCATCAGCGACACATCCACCATCAGCGCTTTATGCTGTCCCAGTGAAAGGACATCATACCTGTACGCAGTTCCAATCAGCACCAGCACGCACAGAATAAGGACGTACACCACGCGCATCCTCAATAGCTGCCATGCTCCACTGGCGATTGCCATGACCTCGTTGATCGTTTTCATCATCTTCCTCCTTTTAGTTTTTTGTTAACATGCTATCAGGCACTTAACTAGTTTTTGTGGCATTTTCAATTTTTCTGAAGAAAAAATCCTCCAGGCTTTCCCTTGAACTGGTTATTGCGACTGCGTCTCCATGTTTTTCTTTGACTGCCAGAAGCGCCTGTGTTATCTCCGTTTTATTGGAGAATGAAAGTTCCCAGCCGCCATCGGGACGTTTGATGGTTTCAGTGGCTGCTGAAAGCATATCTTTCGCAATATCGTCATGTCCTGGATTGACGTGAAGTTTTGAACCGGTTTCCGATAGCAGTTCATCCAGTCGTCCAGAACACAGCAGTCTGCTTTCGCAAAGAATGCCTATGCGGTCACAGATCTTTTCCGCGTCCGACAGAATGTGGCTGCAGAAGAAAACACTGGTACCTCTGGCTTTCTGGTCTAAAATGATATCTTTCAATTCCTGTCGCCCGTGAGGATCAAGACCTACCAGCGGCTCATCAAGAATCAACAGCCTCGGATTATTGAGGATTGCCTGGGCAATCCCGATTCTTTGCGTCATTCCGCGGGAAAAGCCGCCGAGTTTGGATTTGGCATGCCTGGTCATTCTGACAGTTTCCAATACTTCCGCTATTCGTTTTTTGCGGATATCAGACTGGATTCCGAACAGTTTTGCGCAGATGTTAAGAAACTCGGTAGCTGAGAGGTATGGGCTGAAAGCTGGAGCATCAGGCAGGAATCCGATCAGCCGCTTTACTTCAACATTATCAGGCGGACAGCCGAGAATCAGCGCTTCGCCGGAAGACTGCTTGATCAGATTCATCAATATTTTTATTGTAGTAGTTTTGCCCGCGCCATTCGGTCCAAGAAATCCAAAGACAGCACCATCTGGAATAGTAAGGTTGAGATCGTACAGCGATGGTTTTTTCTTTTTCCAGAATAAACTGCCGTAATATTTGGTAAGACCTTTTATTTCAATAATATTTCCCATATTTTCCTATCACTGATCCTCATATAAATTTCATAATAGCTAAACAATAGCATTTGTTACAAAAGAATTCAAGAAAAAACAATTAAAGAGCGCTTATTCTATATAATATTTACTCCATACAAGCGAATTACTTATCCTGTTTTACCTGTATCGGCTGAAAAGCCCTCCTGTCGTGATTATTCATTCCTTTGGAGTCAGCATATATATACACAGGGAAAAGCTGTGTTGTAACAGAGTTCTTGTCACTCTGCCCTCGATAATTCCTTACTATCTGCATAAGCAGGGTGTCGCCTGATTTCAGCATGTCTATATCAATATTGCTCAGAGCTATTCTGGCTTCAAGCTCGAATCCGCCGTCAAATTCTTCAGCATTGAATCGCGGCGTGGCAAACGATTTTGGCATAGCTGCATTTTCCCCTACATTTGGCTTGATGGAGACTTTATTGAGATGAGTCTCCATTCTTCCGCTGGCGGAGAGGATATATTGGCAGTAGTGACTGCTTTTGCTGTTCTTCATGATAAAAAATTCAATACAGTCAGTATCCCATAATCCTTTTCTCTTGAGTTTTTTAGGATCGCCGATAACAGCCTCTCCCGACTTTTTATCATAAAGGCGGCAGAGCAAATAGAGTATCCTGCCGTCAGTGAATATTTTTATCTCCGTTTTCTCATCGTTCCATGCTGTTCCGTTGAAATTTCTTAGCGGCGGGAAAAGAGCGGCGCCTGGACTGTTCCAGCCTGGACTGCTATTTTTAATAAAAGTAATTACCGGAACTTCGGTTTTGGGCAAATCGACAGTTACCGGTTTGTCTGAAACAACCGCCGGTTTGGCGGCGGTTGGATTTATGCGTTCTGCAACCTTATTTTTAGGCGGCGGGGTCTGTGACAAGACGGAGATTTTTATCGGGGCCTGCTGTTCCTGAATTTGCGCCTGCACCTGTGCCTGTCCCTGAATCTGCCCCTGTGGTTTCGCCTGGTTTGTTTTCGCCGTTGAAGTGGAAAGTGATATTTCATGCGTCATCGCCAGCAGCCAGGCGGCATAGTCCGCAATTTTAGCACGGAAAGAACTGAAAATGAGAACACAGATCAGAAACAGTACAATAAAATAAACTTCAATCCGGCTTTTTTGTATGTGCATGTCTTTTTTCATAATTAGTTGATAATTTATAGGATAAAACACTAAAATTCAAAGACGAACCGGTAAAAATCACATAAAAAGCATAAACCCGTGTTGTGCCGACTCGCGCAAAAGCTCACTTCACGGTATTCTGCACCCCGAATTTATGACATTCCAGCAGATAGTCCATTGCTTCCATGGCGTTATCCACCAGTTTGAACAGTTTCAAGTCGTCTTCATAAATCATGCCTTCGGCCAGCACTGTATTTTTGTGCCATTCCAGCAACGGCGCCCAATACTTCCTGCCTACCATGATAGTCGGTATACGGTTAATCTTTTCAGTCTGGACCAGTGTTACGGCTTCAAAAAATTCATCCATGGTGCCAAATCCGCCAGGAAAAACAATGACCCCCATTGTGTATTTTAGAAAACATACTTTGCGGATGAAAAAATACCGGAAAAACAAACTTTCGGTCTGGTAGTTGTTCGGCAGTTGTTCGGATGGCAGGGCGATATTCAGGCCGACGGAATTGCCTTCCGCTTCGAATGCCCCTTTATTGACAGCCTCCATAATGCCGGGGCCGCCGCCGGTGATGACGCCATAGCCGTTTTCCGCCAGCAGCCGACCCATTTTTTCAGCTTCCTGATAGAAAATGTTATCGGGTTTGGTTCTGGCGGAGCCGAATACCGTAATCAGCGGACCCTGGGAAGACATTGTTTCAAAAGATTCGACGAATTCCGCCATGATCCTGAATATGCGCCAGGTTTCATCTTTGGTGAAATCATCAACTCTGGCGAATGCTTTCCGGGAAGGATGAACTTCTTTTTTTTGAGAACTGTTTATCATTTTTCGCTGCTGCCGCTCCATATCTTCAATGTTTAATATTAATCTTTAATCCGCTGATTATTGCCGTAATGCTGCATGGATATTAATAAAGCGTTATTTAGGCTGCTTGCAAGTTTTTTGACAAGCGACTGGTAAAAATATTTACAGGAATGTATATTAAACCCGATTATCTGTTTGACTTTAAAGGGAAAAATGGATTTTTCAGCAGGGGGCTTAATGGCAAAGATATCGTACAATTATGATAATTATAATACGCCGGGAACATCCGGCGGCGGCGGAAAGTCGAAAAATGGCGGGGTGAAAGCTGCTATTACGATCTGCCTGCTGGTCGGCTTGATTGTCGGCGCTTTTTACGCGTATCATGTTCTGAAAGGCAGACAGGCCGCGCAACCGCAGAATCAGGCGGTGAACGCTCCTGCTCCGGTATATCTGGCAAATCCGGCTCCAATTGCAAAACCTGCCCCTGTAAGTCCGGTTAAAGCCATGTCGAAGGTAAAACCTGTTGCACCGGTTGCGGCCATTGACCCCGTTTCTGAGATCAAACCGGTTACCCCGCCGGCGCCGCTTGTCGTTCCCGTGGAAAAAATCGCCGCCAGGGCTGCCTCCGCTAAACCTGTTGTGCCGGAAAATCTGCCGCTGCCGGATGAAAACGCAGTTGCTGAAATTTGCGCCAAAGCTGAAGCCGCGATGAAAACCGGCGACCCGGTCAAGGCCAGACAACTGGCGGAATCGGTGCTGGATATCAAAAATCTGCCGGAAAGCAATCCGTTATGGCTGCGCGCCGCGGAAGCACTCAGTTCGGCCAACACCAGACTGCTGCTGACAGATATTCCTTTCCCTGGCAGGAAGATCAACTATGTCTGTAAAAGCTCTGATTACCTGCAGAATATTGCCTCGGCGCATAACACATCGATTGATCTCATTCAGGTCAGCAACCGGATGAAAAGCACTGACAGCAGCATCTGGGAAGGCCGTGTATTGAGAATTTACAAGGGCGACTGGCGCATCCGGATTTCCAAGAGTACTCTGATGCTCTATTTATATGACGGCGATAAATTGTTTAAAATCTATCATGTTGGAATCGGGCGCGAGAACCGCACGCCGGAAGGCGTTTTTGTTGTAAGATCGAAAGTGAAAGAGCCGGTATGGTATGCACCGGGCGGCAAGGTCGTTCCATATAGCGGGGCGCAGAACGTTATCGGTTCGCGCTGGCTCAGTCTGGCGCCGGAAGGCGGCACGGATAAAGGGCTTCTGGGGTACGGCATTCACGGAACAGCCGACCCGGACAGCATTGGCAAGACCGTCAGCAACGGATGTGTCAGGATGAGAAATGCTGAAGTCGAAGAATTGTTTATGATAATTCCGAGGCTGACGCCTGTAACCATCGAACAGTAAACAATAATAATCAAATATAACTAAATCAGAACAGGGAAGTAAACATTATGGCAGTAATCAGTCTGGATTTTGAAAAACCCATTATCGAATTGGAAAAGAAACTGAAGGAATGGATAGAATTAAGCAAAACCAATAAAATAGAATTAGGAGACGAAGTGAGTGCACTAAAGAAAAAATTAGCGGACACGATGAAGAACGTCTATGATTCAATGACGCCCTGGCAGCGGGTTCAACTTGCCCGGCATCCGGAAAGACCTTATACGCTTGATTACATCAGTTGTATTTTTACTGATTTCATGGAATTTCACGGTGACCGCCGGATGCGCGATGACGCCGCGATTGTCGGCGGGTTTGCCAAATTCGACGGCAAGCCGGTAATGCTGATCGGCACTCAGAAGGGGCGCAATACGAAAGAGAATGTTTTCCGCAACTTCGGCTGGCCGCATCCCGAAGGCTACAGAAAGGCTCTGCGTCTGATGCAGCTTGCCGATCTGGCGAAAGCCCCGATTATAACCTTTGTTGATACTCCCGGAGCATTTCCAGGAGTGGCCTCGGAAGAGCGCCATATCGGGGAGGCGATTGCCGTTAACATGCGGGAGATGTTCGGACTTAAAGTTCCGGTTATTTCAGTCATTATCGGTGAGGGCGGCAGCGGCGGCGCAATCGGTATCGGCGTCGGCAACCGCATCCTGATCATGGAAAACGCCTACTATTCAGTAATTACGCCGGAAGGCTGCGCCGCGATCCTGTGGAATGACCGCTCTTATGCGGAAAAAGCCGCCGAAGCGCTCAACCTGACAGCTAATGATCTTAAACGCCTGAATGTCGCCGATGAAATTGTGCCGGAACCGCTTGGCGGCGCCCACAAAGACCCGGTAAAGGCCGCGGAACTGCTCAAGGTTTCGCTCAAAAAGCACCTGAACGAACTTCGGAAAATGACTCCTGAAGCGCTTATGGAAGACCGTTATAAGAAGTTCCGCGCCATTTCCGTATTTACCGAAGAGGCGGAGAAAAAGGCCGAGGTTAAGGAAGAGATAATGGAAGGGGAAAAGGCGTGACCCTGGAACTGAAAAAGCCGATAGTCCGCCTGGCGGAAGAAAAAGATGTTGACCAGGTTCAGCAGTTGCTGGATATTTATGCCCGCGACCAGATTATTCTGGCCAGAACGCGGGAGGATATCCTGGAGAATCTCACGCGGTTTATTGTCGCGGACGCCGACGGCGAAATCAAAGGCTGTGTTGCCATCCGCGATTTCGGCAATGACCTGCTTGAAGTCCGTTCGCTCGCGGTTAAGCCGGATTGTTTCGGACAGGGAATCGGACGCGCTCTGATCGAGGAGTTGATCCGTATACTTGAAGGCGAGAGACATTTCTTCCGGCTTTTCGCGCTGACGTACAAGACTAATTTCTTTGTTAAGCTCGGATTCCAGCGGGTCAGCATGGATATGTTCCCCGAAAAAATCTGGAGCGACTGCGTCAAATGCCCCAAAAAAGAGCACTGCGACGAAGAAGCCGTTGTGCTTGAGCGCAGGCAGTAATCTTGACGGACTGTGCGCCGGGGAGTATTGCCATGCCATTTGAAGAACGCAATATTTCCGCAACGGTTGAAGGCGAGGCTGAAGGGCGTCGTCTGGATATCTGGCTTGCCGCCAGATTCACTTATCGCTCCCGCAACCAGTGGCAGACGATAATCCGCGAGGACAAAATCCTGGTTAACGGCGCAGTTGTCCGCAGTTCGCGCGTCCTCCATGCCGGTGATGTCGTTGCCTTTATTCCGGAAATTGAAGAGCCTGCCGTGGTCATGGATTATTCGATAGTTTACGAAGACGAATATTTCTTTGTCGTGAATAAAGGCGGACATCTGCCCTGCCATCCCGCCGGGCCGTTCTTCCGTAATACGCTCTGGCACGATATGTCGCAGAAATACGGCAAAGTGTTTATTGTCAACCGGCTGGACCGCGAAACTTCCGGACTGATGCTGGCGGCCAAAGACAGCGTCTCCGCTTCAAATCTTTCCGCGATGCTGATCGACGGACGATTGAAGAAGAAGTATTACGCGCTGGTTTTCGGCAACTTCAACCGTCGGATTGAAGCCGGCGGCCGCCTGGTCAAAGATACAGCCAGCCAGGTTATGAAGAAGCGCAAATTTGTCATGGAGTCGGACTTCAAGGGCGAGCCGGAAACGGCGGAGACCGCATTTACGCTTCTGGAACCGGCGGCATATGACGGACGGTACTCAACAGTGCTTGCAATCCCCGAAACCGGCCGGCTGCATCAGATCCGCGCCACGCTGTGTTCGCTTGGATTCCCGTTGCTGGGGGATAAACTTTACGGCCCGGATGACACCCTTTACCTGAAGATTTCCGGTTACCTTATCACGCCTGAAGATTGGGTCTCCCTGGTTTTGAAACGGCAGGCTTTGCATGCCTTTTATCTGGGATTTCCGCATCCAGTTTCCGGCGAATTCATTGAATTTGAGGCTGCCATTCCCGACGATATGAAAATTAGACTTTAACCGCAGAGACACAAAGTTTTTTTGGTTTTAAATCAAAAAATATGCGTTATTTCTGTGGTTATAAAGTTCTAATTATCAATTGTTAAGGGATTGCAGAGCCTTGCGGATAAGGTTCTCACTGGAACACTCTTTCTCCGGTATTTCTTCGACGATTTTTTGCAGCGCCTTGCGGATTTTTTCCGGTTTGAAGCCGAGCTGTTCCAGCGCCAGCAGAGCGTCTTCCGCTGCTGCCGCCACAGTGTCCGGGACGGCTTTCCCGGTGGAGACGCTTAGCGCCGGAGCCATTTTCCCTATTTTGTCGCGCAGTTCAACCAGCAGGCGTTCGGCGGTTTTCGGGCCGATGCCGCTGATGCGTTTGATCACATTCAAGTCGCGGTTGACTACGGCGGAGCAGAATGAAGACACCGGCAGGCTGCTGAGAATGCTCAGCGCCAGTTTCGGGCCGACGCCGGTCGCGCCAAGCAGAATTTCGAAAAGCTGTTTTTCTTCGGGAGTGGCGAAACCGTAAAGACTGATGGCATCTTCGCGCACCTGGGTATTAATCAGCAGCACGACTTCCGATTCCGCCTTCGGCAGCCGGTCATAGGTGCTCATGGGAATAGACACCAGATACCCCACGCCGTGAACATCCACCACCACTTGCGTCAGATTGATTTCCTGCAGTATGCCTTTAAGCCTGGCAATCATAATGTCTCCTTTGCTTCGTGCATTTATTTTATTATGCTTTAAGCTTTACCATGTAAAAAGCTTTATTATCAAGCATTTGCGTTTTTTTATTGACGATCAACTCATCCCGCTACTGCGGGAATCAAAAAACGGTTATGACGGAGCACAACCCTCCAGCCCGAGCCAGATCAAACTTGGACATTGGATATTCCTTGTTGTATATTGGATATTCTCCCCCGGCTGCTCATTCTGACTCCTGACTTCTGACTGACTTCCAGTTTTTGGGTTTATGGTATCATTTTAAAGTTATTTCCATTGAGATATCGGCGGCTTTGACCGAATGGGTCAGCGCGCCGACGGAAACGAAATCAACCCCGATTCTGCCGATGCGCGGAATGCACTCGAGCGTGATTCCGCCGCTGGCTTCGAGTTTGGCGCGTCCGGCGTTGATTTTCACCGCTTCGGACATCTGCGCGTCAGTCATGTTGTCCAGCAGGACGTATTCCGCGCCGGATTCGACGGCTTCGCGCACTTCGTCCAGATTATCGGCTTCGACTTCGATTTCCAGTTCCGGATATTTCTCCCTGGACCGCTGAACGGAACGGGTAATGCCTTTTTCGCCTTCCAGCCCGGCCAGTTCGCGGTGATTGTCCTTGATCATAATGCGGTCGTAAAGCCCGATGCGGTGGTTGGACGCGCCGCCGGCGGCTACCGCGTATTTTTCCAGATTGCGCCAGCCGGGCGTGGTTTTCCGGGTGTCCAGAACCACGGTGTTCGTGCCTTCCAGCAGTTCCGCATAGCGGCGGGAAGTAGTGGCAATTCCGCACAGCCGCTGCAGAAAATTGAGGGCGGTGCGTTCAGCGGTCAGCAACGCGCGCGCACGTCCGGAAATCTTTGCCAGCGGAGCGCCGGACTGGCAGAAATCTCCGTCCTGAACCAGCGGCTCCCATGCCAGCGACCGGTCAACCGCCTTGAACACCCGTTCGGCGACTGCCAGTCCTGCGCAAACGCAGTCTTCCTTGCAGTTCAACAGCGCGGCGGCCATGGCGCTTTCCGGAATCACGGCGCTGCTGGTCGTGTCGCCGCGGCCGTTAAGGTCTTCCTCCAAAGCCAGCTTTATCAGAATATCGACACGATTAAAATCTATCTGCGGTAATATTTTATTCATAAGCGATCCTTAAATGGTGGACATCCTGGAAATATTCTTAATTGCGGTGGCGCGTCCGGTCAGGTGATCGTAGGAGACGACCACCGCGTCCAGCCGGATCCCGGTTTCCACCACCGGCAGCGCCTTCGGCATGCCGGAACGGAACTTGTCAACCACCGCCTGCACATCTCTGCCCAGGATGGAGCATTCCGCCCCGGTCATTCCAGCGTCGGATATAAATGCCGTGCCGCCGGAAAGCACTTTGGCGTCGGCGGTCTGCACATGGGTATGCGTTCCCAGCACCGCCGTGACTTTGCCGTTGAGAAAATGCGCCATTGCGGCTTTCTCGCTGGTGGCTTCGGCGTGAAAATCCACGATGATGCACTTGACTGACGCCGGAATCTCCTTCAGCACTTTTTCCGCCGTTTCAAACGGACAGTAAGCGCTTTCGCGCACAAAGACTTTGCCCAGCAGATTGATGACCGCGATCTCGCCGCCGCCGGGATTGCGGTAAACCCGCCACCCTCTGCCGGGTTGCAGATTGCTGAAATTAGCCGGGCGGAGCACATTCTCCAACTGGACGATTTCCTGTTCGAAGGGCTTCTGGTCCCAGACATGGTCGCCGGTCGTGAAAACATTAACGACATCGGCTATTTCCTTTAGGCATTTTGCCGCCAGTCCCGCCCCTGCGGCGATATTCTCCGCGTTGGCGACGCAGAAACTGCAATTGAATTCGCGCCGCAGTTCCGGAGCCAGTTCCAATACGGCTTTGCGGCCGCCCTTGCCAACGATGTCGCCGATAAAAAGTAAATTCATGTAACCCTCAGTAAAGATCGTTTGTTCAAAAAGATAAAATAATATCCTTTCGGATTTTATCCAATCTCAAATCATTTTTTAATGCCAGTAAATCAACCATTCCGGACATTTTGGACACCCTGCTCGCGCAATGCGCTTTTGCAACATGGACATCATGGACATTCTGGGCACCCTTGTGCAAGACTCCCATGGGCCCCATAGCCCCATATGTTCCGGTTGCTAAGACGACATTTTGGACACCAGTTCCACTCATTCTGGACAGTCTCATGCATTATGTTTTTATGGTCTTTCTCGTTTCCTAGACATTTTGGACACCAGTCCTGGACATTCTGGACATCCTGCTCGCGCAATGCGCTTTTGCAACATGGACATTCTGGACACCCTTGTGCAAGACTCACATGGGCCCCATAGCACCATA
>JBAWXM010000096.1:0-16068 GCA_037144075.1 Lentisphaerota bacterium
GAAATTGAAAATGATATACTCGCGGCTGATAGCGAATGCCGCGAATATCTCACCGCCGAAATTGCTGCGCTACGGTCCGTAATTGCATGGAGCGAACGTTATGCAAAACTGGGTTTTGAGCAATGCAGCCGGGTACCGGCAGAGCCGCCGCGTAATTTTCATGAAGCGTTGCAGGCTGTATGGCTGGTACATACCGCTATCGGCATCGGCGAGAAAAGCGATGCTTCTCTGTCGCTTGGCCGTATTGACCAATATCTTTATCCTTTCTATCGAGATGATCTTGTTCGTGGTGTGCCTGAAACGCAATTGGAAGCAGTTTTAAGCGACCTTTTCCTCAAACTTAACCGTTACGGAGATGCCGCTTGCGCAGTTAATCTCGGCGGAGTGGATTCGACCGGGAAAGATATGTTTAATGATCTTACCAGATTGATCGTCAAAGTCGCCACCCGGCTGCAACTGCCATCGCCAATACTGGCGGCACGGATTCATCCCGGCATCAGTCAGGAAGATTTTGATTCGCTCACAATTCCGGAGTTGTTCCGTATCGGACAACCATCGTTCTATGGCGAGTTTTCCTGTCGGCATGCACTATTGGAACGCGGTGTCCACAAATCAGAGGTTCATCGCTGGATAGTCAACAGTTGCATGGGTCTGATGATGCCCGGAGAAGAATTTAGTGATATGTGGGGAGTCGTTTTCACGTTCCTGCTGCCGTTCGAGCTTGCGCTTAACCATGGACAACCTTTTCATGGCAAACTGCCATTCAAACTCCACACCGTACCGCCGGAAAATTACGCTGATATCTCGGAAATTATGAATACAACGGCAGCATATGCCGGCGAACTGTTGAAGATACTGACCATGCGCCATCGCGAAATTACCGCATGCGAAGGTAAAAATAATCCTGATCCGTATGTTTCCGCACTGTTGCGCGGCGGTACGCCTGGCAAAGACCGCCTCCTTGGCGGCCCCCGCTATCACACTGTTAATGTCGATGCTTTTGCGCTGGTCAACGCCGCCGATGCGATCACCGCCATCAATCAGGTGGTTTTTCAGCGGCGAAGCCATACCCTGGCGGAACTGGTCGCCGCTGCTATCAATAATTTCTCAGGACAGGAGGCTTTGCGACTCGAACTGCTGACTGCTCCCAAGTACGGCAACGACAATAGAGAGGCCGATCAAAATGTCAGGAAATTATCTGCCCGGTTTGCCGCAATCGTCCGCGATTGCAGCGATGATAAAATGATTTACATGCCAAGCTTTCATACTCTTAACGCCCATGTCGGCGCCGGTGCCAGTTGGGGGGCAGGTCTGGATGGGCGTCTGGCCGGCGAACCATTCGCAAAAAATATCGGACCGATGCAAGGGCGCAATATAAATGGGATTACCAGTGTCATTACTTCCGCCACTGCGATCGAACAGGAATTTTTCTACGGCGGACAGGCCCTTGACTTGCATGTAGATGCCGGACTGTTTGATGCGTACTCGGATCGCGTCAAGCTCCAGGCGGCGCTGCAAACTTACTTCAAGCAGGGTGGGCTGCTTATTCAAATTAACGGGGTCAGTGTTGAAACTCTGAAAAAAGCACTTGTAGAACCGGAAATGTACGCCGATTTAACAGTTCGCATTGGCGGATACAGTACAAGGTTTGTTTTACTGTCCCGGGAAATTCAGCGCGAAATGATTAAACGTTTTGAATCTCATACGTAGAAAGATTATAATTAAAGTACTAAACCGGTTATTTAAGGAGTATTGCAGTGAAAGGCATGGTTTTTGATATTCAGAAATTTTCGATACATGACGGGCCGGGAATACGCACGACTGTATTTCTGAAAGGCTGTCCGCTGAAATGTTTGTGGTGTCATAACCCGGAATCGCAGCAAAGCGGGCAGGAGATCTCCTTCATACCGGAAAAATGCATCGGGTGCGGCTGGTGCTTTGAAAACTGTCCGCAAAAAGCGCATGTCATGGAAGACGGCAAACATGTGTTGCGCCGGGAGCTGTGTATCCGCTGCGGCAAATGTACGGAAAAATGCTATGCCGGAGCCAATACCCTGATCGGCAAAGAAATGACGGTGGACGAAGTTATTGCAGAAGTGCTGAAAGATGTTCCGTTCTATGAAACCTCAAACGGCGGTATGACAATTTCCGGCGGTGAACCAATGGCGCAGTTCAAATTTACCCAGGCGATGCTGAAAGAAGCGAAGCAACACAAGCTGCACACCTGTCTGGAGACAAGCGGATTCGCCGCAACTGAAAAACTACTGAGCATCAGAGAATATGTTGACATCTTTTTATTCGACTATAAGGAAAGCGATCCCGTCAGGCATCTTGAATTTACCGGCGTTCCGCTGGCGGGTATTGTCAGCAATCTGCTTGAACTTGACAGGCAGGGGGCGAAAATCATACTGCGCTGTCCGGTTATCCCCGGTTGTAACGACACCCCTTTGCATTTCAGTGAAATCGCGAATCTAGCCAGTCGGCTTTCAAATATAATTGAAGTGAATATCCTGCCATATCATCCGCTAGGCAAATCCAAAAGCGAGAGAATCGGCAAGACATATCCGCTGGAAAACAATGACTTCACAGAGAGGACGGATGAAAAGAAATGGATCGATACGATTCAAGGCATGACCCCAATACCAGTGAAGAATGGATGAGTCCGCAAAATCACCGGACAAACACATTGCAATCTACTGATATATTTGTAAGTCATTAATAATGGTGGAGGTGGGGGGAGTTGAACCCCCGTGCTGAAAAAGTATAGCGAGGACGTCTACATGCTTGTTCCATCTTTCTGAGTTTATCGTCCCTACGCTGAGCCAACGGACGGGGCCTGCTTCAAGACTAGCCTTCCTGTTTTCTTGCTGCCAAACCGAAAGGCGGGGTTTGACAACCAGGGCGCTACTTACGCCTCTATCCCTTAGCGTCCGTCAGAGTAGAGACGTGGCCAACTTAAGCAGCCAATGCGTATTCTTCGTTCGCAATTATGTTTTTGATCGATATTTTGCGAGGCCAACGATCATCCTCGGCATGCAGTCAACACATAACTGATCCAGGCGAATCCGGATCACCCCCATGCGACTTTGGCAGGTTGAAGAAATATTTTACTCCCGCCACATCTATATTATACAGCGTTTTTAGTTCCGGCGCAAGGCTGGAAGTGTGAAAAACGGGAAAATGCCTGCACCTTAGCGCGGTATAACCGCAACCAGAAAATACACCTTAACCACGAAATTCATGAAAAAAACTAATACAGCATCACCATGAAGGGAGTGAAGTTAAACCCGGGAGCACCGGCTTGTCCGCCTCTGGAGGATCGCATGACCGGCTGAACCAATTGCAAAACTCGTGTTTTGCGGGAATTCAGAAGACATAATCCAGAATTCAGAATGAAATTCTAACTCAAATCCAGTTCGTTCTCCAATTACTCTGACTACTGGCTCCTGAATTCTGACTACTTTTGAAATTACCTTGGCTTTATGATTTAACAGGGCTTGCCAGCCGGAGGCGTGGATACTCAGGATGTACAGGATAAAAATTGACTTTCAACTTTAAAATTTCTACTTTACGTGCTGGTTGGAAAAATACATTTGATTGAAAAAATCATTGCCCCAGCCGATGAGTTTGCCGTCTTTGAACATGACCGGCATACATTCGTCACGGGTGGCGAACCCGTCATGCCATGCGGACTTGGTGTAGTAATACCAGACGTTCGGAGAACAGAAATCTTCTTCCAGCGGTTTACCCATTATGTCCAGAACTTCCGATTTGGTCATGCCGACCCGCAGTTTTTTTGAGTTCTCCAGATTGGATTGCGAAGTGAAATATCCGCATCCGCTGGTAAAAACACAGAAAGACGCAGCGAAAGCGATCAGCAGAACAAGTGGAAGCGTTATTTTAATTTTCATATCAAAGAGAACCTCAGTTTTTACAAATTAACCAATATTCTGTAAATATAGCACTTGCGCCGCTGATGAAAAGCATGAAATAAATAACGATTAATATTTTATTTTAAAAAATGTATTGCGCATTGTTTAAACAGGGCTTGTCCGCCTCTGGAGCATCGGACTGGGCGGACAATAGATTGCTTCGAAATCATAAAAAACGTCTAAAAAATCCTGCCTTTCAAAAATTCATTTTGCCGCCCTGTTTTAGCCTGATTTACCAGTTTGGGTTGACAAAAACGCTAATTAGTGCCTGAACTAAAACCCCGTTTTTTTAATTTACCGATCATTTTTTTTGCCAAAGATTTCGCCGTGCGGAAACACGATCTGGAGGGTGCTGGACCCATGTTCGGGTCTGTAATCAACCAGTGGCTGAGCGCCAGTAAACTGCCATGCTCAATCGCTATCGACGGTAAAACCATCCGGGCTCCCCTGAACAATGCCGATCAGAAGACTATGGCCGTCAGTATCGTCTCCCGCGATGCCTCCCCCATTTTGTAGTTCAGGCGGTTTGCGGCGAGAAGAAAAGTCAGGAACTTCCCGCGGCCGGCAAAATGCTGGAAACCCTGCCGGAGATGCCTGGAACCGTTTTTACTGCTGACGCATTACATACCTGCCATGATAATTGCGCCGGATCGTCGATGGTCTGTCCGCCGACTTCCTGATCTGCGTTAAGGGTAATGCAGGCAGTTTGCTGCGCACGATGGATGAGCAGTTTGGCGAACGAAAAAAGAGATCGCCACTGCCATGACCGAAAATAGAGGACACGGACGCCATGAAATCAGAGAAATAGAAGTCCTGCCTATCACGCCGGGCGGACCGGTTGGCCTTATACGTTCACCGCCAGCAGAGTGACCAGAAATCGGTAATGCTCCGCTCCGGCAAGACAATTTCAGCCTCTAACGAAAAAGTTTATTATGTCGGCAGCATGAATGCCTGTACCGCTTCCGCAACTGAATTGCTGCAACTGCCCCGCGGCCATTGATGCATTGAAAATTCGCTGCATCATCGCAAAGACTGTTCGGATCGGAGCCGGGCACGTTTAAGCAAGTCAGGCGGATGCCTTTCTCTGCTGCGCAGCTTTGCCGCCATGGTTTTTCGTAAAACGACGGAGCCAATGAGCGTAGTGCGCCTCCGCATGTTGCGCCAAATCAACCTGGGATTCCGTATGGTTGGCTGCAATAGTTGCCAGTCGTGGATCGAACATTACAAACCATTCAAAACAGCGTAAGCTGCCGCATATAAGATACGCGCCTGACCGGAAGAATAGCCGGAAGAATGCTCCTGCCGGTACGGATGATTTTATGCCAATTATAGACCGGTAACGAATGATAATTACAAGATTTTTTTCTGAAAAATCGAATTGCCGTGGCTGGAAGGGAATTAATTCTGGTAAAGATAATTCCAATCCTTAAACTTACTTTATGAATCGAATAGCCCTGCTAGAGATGGAGTTTAGCTAATTCAGGATAATATTCTGCGTATTGCATTTCTGTTCTGCTCAAAAGGTTAGTTTTATGAGGTTTGCTTTACATTTTGAATAATTTTCTGTAAAATTAATCATTTTTTGTTAATTTTCTTTTGCCATACCGATAAAGTATGCTAAAATAGCTGTAGTATTTCTTTGTTGGCCTTATTAAGTTTTCCATAAAATAAGGGAAAGTATTATTAAACAGTCAAAACAGGGAAGGGTAGAAAATGGCAGATGATAGTTCAAAAACAACATCGCTTCCAGAAATCCAAAACCAGGATTTTGAGAAGAAACTCGAAGTCATCGAAAAAAGCATAACCAGAATCGATCAAATCAGGAAAAAGCAGTTTTTCGTTTCCATTTGCGGAATGATTTTGATTATCCTCGTAATGGCGATTTTCGTCGCAAGCCTCACAGATTTTGTAAGGAATTACAATTCGCAACAACTTCTGGAAGAACTCACCAAGAACTCAAACATCATCACTCAAAGCCCTGAACTCCGCACTTTAAGCAGAGATTTTCAGGACGTTTTCATTCCTACTTTCAAGAAAGAGCTTGGAGCGTCTCTGGAGGTCAGTATGCCGGCATTCAAAGATGAAGTGTTCAAGGCGGCAAAGGAAATAGAAGTTTATCTGCAGCAGGATGTCCGGAACAAAGTACTGTTCCGCCTCTCCGAATCATTAAACAAGGTTGAAAAGAGTATCCTGGGCAAACATCCTGACCTCAC
The DNA here is from genome assembly GCA_037144075.1 of Lentisphaerota bacterium. GTDB lineage: Bacteria > Verrucomicrobiota > Lentisphaeria > Victivallales > Victivallaceae > CAIPAT01. Next base: position 6,146 of record JBAWXM010000096.1, read on the forward strand.
CGCCAAGGAACTGGAAAAAGCCTTCAATGAAGTTAATACTCATTTCATTGATGAACTTACCGGCATTCTTAACAAGCGGCTGGCTGTAACCAAAGAAAAGCTGGTTATGCTTGATGAGAGCTTCAGGCGGTTTAAAGACACGCCTGAATATGCTGAAGCCAAAGAATTGGGTACCGGGGAGATTGAAAATAAGTTATTGGAAACTTTCCTTGAACTTTGGATTTATCATTTGAATCCGCAAAGAGGCATGGAAAAAGCATTTGACGCCAAAGGAGGAAAGTAATCATGAACAACAATATAAATGAAAGAATTGAAAAACTTTATCAAGCCGTAACAAAAGAGGAAAAGAATTTTACTTCTTCTCTTAATAAAGCCCTTGGTTTTTATCTGGTAATAATTATTATTCTGGCTAGCTATACGGTTTTTCTGAATATAAAGATCAAAGAGTTGGCAACACCTACCAATCTGGCAATTGCCCTGAATACCAGAGTGAAGGATGCTATTCCGCTCTTTACCAAGAAGATTAAAGAGCAGATGAAGCCTGGCGCCAAGCAACTGGCGGATAAGACGATTGAGAGCGTTCATGCGCTTATTCCCAGGTCAGCGGACTTTGCCAAAGCTCAAATTGATTTTTACGTTAACGATATTATGACTCAGATCGAAAATAAGCATATGGCCACGCTTCAGAAGATTTTTGAGAGCAGTGTTGACGAAGCCATGAAGAACAAAGATATCGTTCAGGATAAAAACCTTGGCAAGGCGCTGGCTTCTCAAATTACGCTGAAGATAGATGATGAACTCAAGAATATAATTAATAACGAAATGCTTGAAGCTGTAGACAAACTCCGCGCGGATATTGAAGCGCTCAGGTCAAAACCGGTAAAAACTATGACTAAGAATGAATATGCCGAAAGATCATTCCTGGTTTATTGGCTGTATCTGGTGAATAATGTCAAAACCGGCGAAAGCAGTTTTGCCGATACATTGAGCATTTTGACCCGTGCCTCCGAAAATTTCTGTAATAAAACTTCAAATATCGTGGCGGATATTGAAGTAAATGCGGCCACTTCAGCAGCAGATTCTGTTGCCCCGAAAGCAAAGCCTGCCGCTAAAAAATAATCTGTTTTGCTATAAAAATAAAAAGCCGGGATTGCCCGGCTTTTTTTTTAACTTTTTATTAACTGATTACGGATCAACTTTAGATTTCTACAATGCCTTCAAATGCAGTTGTCGCCGGGCCGGTCATATAAACATTATTATCTTCAGCCCATTCGATTTCAAGGTCTCCGCCGCGAAGATGGACAGTTACTTTGCGTCCGGTAAGTTTGTTTAACACGCAGGCCGCGACCACGGCGGATGCGCCGGTGCCGCAAGCCATGGTCTCTCCGGCTCCGCGTTCCCAAACCCGCATCTGTACTTCCGTCGGGGAAATTACTCTGACGAATTCAACATTTATTTTCCTGGGAAACATTTCATGGACTTCAATTTTTGGTCCGTCTATCAGAACATGTTCATCGGTGATTTCGTCAACAAAAAATACCGCATGCGGATTCCCCATGGACACGCAGGTCATGATATATTCCCTGCCGGATGGCAGTACCAGTCTTTCGCCGACAATAGTATCTTTGTCAATGTTTACCGGTATGAACAACCCTTTAAGCCGGGGTTCGCCCATATTGACTCTGGCGGAAGAAAATTTTCCATTGCCGTCGCGGCTGATAGTGATTTCCAGAATTCCGGCCCCGGTATGGATACGGATGACATCTCTATTGCCGATATATCCGTGATCGCAGAGATATTTTGCCACGCAGCGGATGGCGTTTCCGCACATTTCCGATTCGGACCCGTCGGAGTTAAACATCCGCATCTGAAAATCAGCCTTGTCGTGCTTTAAAATAAGGACAATGCCGTCGCCGCCGATGCCAAAATGCCGGTCGGAGAGGGCTGGAGCCACCGTTTCAGGATTCGGAATTAAATCGGGGTTGGCAATGCAGTCAAAATAAATATAGTCATTGCCTAAACCGTGCATCTTGGTAAATTGTACTCTCATTCACATTCTCCAATTATGCTGTTCACCAGTTCCGCATTGCTCAGTTTCCGGCGCGCCAGTTCAGCGCTGCCATTGTAAACCAGAACCTCGGCAGGCATCGGACGCAGATTATAAACCCCACCCATCGCATAGCAATACGCTCCGGCATTCTTGATGCCAAGAATATCGCCTTCGCGGATTTCCGGCAGTTCGCGCTGCTCGGCGAAACGGTCGCCGGTTTCGCAGATATTGCCGCATACGTCATAAACTTTCGGCGTTCCTGATGGATTGCTCAAATTCAATACTTCGTGATATGCCCCGTAAAATACCGGGCGGATCAATTGCGGAAATCCGGAATTGCAGCCGGCGATCAGTCGCGAATTGTTGTCTTTCAATGTGTTAACCTCGATCAGCAGGTATCCGGCTTCGGCAACAATGAATTTTCCGGGTTCGAAATACATCTTCAAATCTTTTCCGTAACTCTTGCAGAATTCCGCAAAGAGTCTGGTGATTTCTGCTCCCATTGCCACATAGTCAACTCTGTTTTCGTCAGGCTTGTACGGAACCTTGAACCCGCCGCCGAAATCCAGAAATTCAAGTTCCGGAAAGTTTGCCGGTGTCGCCAGCGCCATGATGTTTTTCATACTCTTGAACACTGAAGCAGTATGCTGCAAGCCCGAACCGGTATGCTCATGCAGGCCGATAACGGTCAAATTGTACTTATGTACAATAGCTTGGGCCTTCTCGATATCTTTTAGTAGAATACCGAACTTGGCCAGATCGCCGGCGGTCATCAGTCCGGCGGCTTCTCCGTCAACCACGTCCGGATTAAAGCGCAAACATATCCGGCTTCCTGAATATTTTTCGCCGAACCGTTCTAGTTCTGATAACGAACCGATATTCATCAGCACCCCGTGCTTGACTACTTCGTCAACTTCCGCCGCAGTCATATTGTTGGCGGTATAGATGATCCGTTCTTTCGGGAATCCGGCTTTCAGCGCCAGCAGCACTTCAGCAGGGCTGACAGTGTCCAGCGAAGCGCCGGCTTCGTTCAGCATCTTCAGCAGTTTGAAGTTATAATTTGCCTTCATGGCGTAATGAATTTTCAATTGCGGCCACTTGATGTAATTATACAAGTCATTGTAGCGCTGAACAATCATGTCGCCATCATACACAAACAGCGGGGTTCCGTACTTTTCCGCCAGTTCCAGCAATAAATTACTTTCCAGACTCATTTTTTTCTTTCTTGTGAATAAAGTTCTTAATAATGGTTATTTATAACAGGAAATTACAGCCAATACTTCCAGGGGGTCCTGACTTACGCATTTGATCGAGTGTCCGTCACCGTCTCCGGTTAGAATAGTATCGCCTGCGTTCAATATTACCCGATGTCCGTTGTCGTCTGTTTCTGCGGAACCGCGCAGAATGACAAACACTTCTTCCTCGTCATCATGCTTATGGAATCCGATGCTGCTGCCGGGTTGCAGAGTCAATTTTGCAAACAGCCGGTTGCTGGCTTTCATTTCAGTTCCAGGATGCCAGTAATGTTCGATTTTGACGCTGCCTTCGCCGCCGCGCATATGGTCTTTAATATCAAATGTATATTCACCGGATCTTCTTATCATAATAGCACTCCATATGTTAAGAAATTATCTATAAATAATAAATAAAAATATATACCCTGTTCTTAAGTTTTTCTATTCATCTGGATTTTTTTTATTGTCAAGATGGAGTTTTATGGGAAAATACTTTGAATATTTTTACTTGAATTTAATTGTTTTTAGAGTATAATCTATATGTTTTCTGTTTTTAAAGGAACCATGTGCAAATCATGGACTGGTCCGCAACTGTGTATGACGCTAAAACGTCAGAAGTCAGGAACTTGCAGAAAACTTCTCCGTCTATTTGACGTGACTGGCGGGGAATCTTTGGAGTAGTGCGTTACTTTCACTAAACAAAGGGAATGAAATGAAGATGGAATCATTTACCGGACATGGTCCGGATCGGTTATTTTTTGCTGCCGGAATAAAACCATCCATGAATGAAATAAAATCCTGCCGTCCAGTCGCGACTGTTCTGCATCCTGATTTTCCCGTCTTATTGGGAGGAGCTTGATGATGCAGTCTGGACATGGAGGAAATATTTTAAAGTATGCCGAAACTGCGGGATGCGTTCCTGAAGATATTCTGGATTTCAGTTCCAGCATTAATCCGCAGGGGCCGCCTGAATTTTTGCGCGGGGCGATCAGCCGGGCGGTGGGAAGCCTGATTCGTTATCCTGACCCGGCTTCCGGAAGACTAGTTGAAGCCGCCGCCGGTGTTTGGGGCATTGCCGCGGAGCGGATTGTGGCAGGCAACGGTTCCAATCAGTTGATTTTTGCCATTCCACCCGCTTTGAAAATCAAAAAGGCGCTGATTACGGAGCCTTCCTATATGGACTACGAAAACAGTTGCCGCCTGGCCGGAATGGAGATTGAATATTTCCCGTTGGATGAGGCGGATAATTTTGCCGCCAACCCTGCAAAATTGTCTGCCGCACTGCGTCCGGAAATGCTGGTTTTTATCGGTCATCCTGGTAATCCGGCCGGTACGGCGATGACCCCGGAGGCGATCCGGGAACTGGCGGCAAAGCATCCTGGAACAACTTTTGTCATTGACGAAGCATTTGCCGATTTCGGCGTTGCTGATTTTTCGCTGCTGCCGGAGGTGCCGGAGAATGTGATAGTGCTGCGTTCGCTGACAAAATTTTTCGCCATTCCCGGACTGCGCATCGGTTTTTGCTTTGCGTCTCCAGTACTGGCTGGAAAAATCCGGGAATATATTCCAGACTGGTCGGTCAATGCTATTGCTCAGGAAACCGGGATCAAGCTGCTGCGGGATACCGCTGAATATTCCCGCTGTACGATTGATAATATTAATCATCTGCGTGAACGGCTTGCCGCGCGACTCGCCACGATTGACGGCCTGAAAGTATATCCCGGTATCGCTAATTACCTGCTGGTGCGCCGGTCGCGTGGCAGCGGAGACTTTTACGAACGTCTGCTGAAGGAATACCACATTGCGGTCAGAAACTGCGGTAATTTCCGCGGCCTGAATGAGAACTATTTCAGGGTTGGACTCAGGTCGGAAGCGGAAAATGATCTGCTTGCGGACGCGATTCGCAATGTGCTTGACGTTACCATGCCTGCCGGATTTTATCTGAAAAAGAAACGCCGTAAACCGTCGCTGATGTTACAGGGTACATGTTCAAACGCCGGGAAAAGCATTCTGACCGCCGCGTTCTGCCGGATACTGCTGCAGGACGGTTACGATGTCGCGCCGTTTAAAGCGCAGAATATGGCGTTGAATTCCTATGTTACGCTGGACGGCTGCGAAATGGGCAGAGCCCAGGTTGTTCAGGCCGAAGCCTGCCGCCTGTCGCCGGATGTGCGGATGAATCCTGTGCTGCTCAAACCTTCGAGTGATACCGGCAGTCAGGTGATCGTGCTGGGCAAGCCTGTCGCCAATATGGAGGCACGCAAGTATTACACCGCAAAAACGATGCTGTTCGACACCGTGAAATCAACTTATGATTCACTGGAAAAAGATCATGAAGTAATTGTGCTGGAAGGTGCCGGCAGTCCTGGCGAAATGAACCTGAAACATGCAGATATTGTCAATATGAACATGGCTCGTTACGCGGAAAGTCCGGTGCTGTTGACCGGCGATATTGACCGGGGAGGAGTTTATGCCTCGTTCATCGGCACGGTGGAAACTTTTGAACCGTGGGAACGCGACTTGCTGAAAGGCTTTATCGTGAATAAGTTCCGCGGGGACGCCACGCTGCTGACTGCGGCGCATGATTACGTCTATAACTTTACCGGCAAACCTGTGCTGGGTGTCGTTCCCTATCTGAAAGACCTGGGGCTGCCGGAAGAAGATTCCGTGTCGTTCTCTTTCACCCGTCCGTGCGAGAAATTCGCGCAGACAATTGATGTGGCGCTGATTGCGCTGGACCATATTGCCAATTTTACCGATTTCACCCCGTTCGAGATCGAACCTGATGTCAATATCCGGAAAGTGCGGAAATTAAGCGACCTGGGCAATCCGGACCTGATAATTCTGCCCGGCAGCAAGAATGTGATCGGCGATATGGAAGTATTGCGCCATGGCGGACTTGACGCGGCAATCAAGGAGAAGGTGAAAGGCGGAGCCTGGCTGTCCGGGATTTGCGGCGGACTTCAGCTTGCCGGAGAGCTGGTGGAAGATCCGCATCACTTGGAATCTGCCAGTAAAACAACAGCCGGTCTTGGTCTGATGCCGTTGCGTACTGTCCTTGAAAAAGAGAAAATACTGAAACTTACCAAAGCCGTTTTGACCGCGAATAACCGTCCGGTCAGCGGATATGAAATACATCACGGTATCACTCAATGCAGTAATGAACAACTTGTCAGCATGCGCGCATCCACCGGGGAACCGGTCGGTTTTGCATCAGGCAAAATCTGGCTGACTTATCTGCACGGGGTTTTTGACGACGATCTGTTCCGGCGCGAATTTATTGATATGATCAGAATCGACCGCGGCTTGCCGCCATTGCATAAAATATGTGCGGAATACAGCACGGAAAATGCTCTGAACAGGCTGGCGGATACAGTTCGCGGCAGCGTCAAACTCATGGAAATATATAAAATCATGGGACTTGACTGATATGGAACTTATATTTATTCTGGCCGGCGCTTTGCTGTTTGATCTGCTGCTGGGCGACCCGCAGGTATCGTATCATCCGGTGGCGATAATCGGCCGGTCAGCGCTTATGCTGGAAAATTATGCCAGACAAATTATGGGCGGGACTTTTATCGCCGGAATGATGTGTGCCTGCGTTATTATCGGGGCAACCGCGCTGATCGCTCTGGCGCTGGTGGCGGCGGCATTGCATTCGGGCGTGATTCCTGGTATCATTGCCGCTGCATTTTGCGTCTACATCACGATCGCGCCGCGCAGTCTGGTTATGCATGCGGAAGCGGTGAAACGCCCGCTGCTGGAAGGCAATCTGGAACTGGCGAGAACGAACGTAGGCATGATCGTCAGCCGTGATACCAGCGTGCTGGATGAACGCGGCGTGGTACGTTCCTGTGTTGAAAGCCTGGGCGAGAATGTCATTGACGGCGTTACTTCGGCGTTGTTTTTTGCTTCAGTCGGCTGGTTGATATGGGGAATTCCGGGGGCTGCGGCTGCGGCTTGCTTTTATCGCGCGTCAAACACCCTTGACGCCACCTACGGCTACCGCAATGAACGCTACCGCTTTTTCGGAACGTTTGCCGCCAGACTGGATGACGTGTTGAATTTTATTCCAGCCAGATTAACTTTAGTTGCGATATTTCTGGCCTCATTTATTGGCGGATTCAGGCCGTTCAATGCTGTCGGATGCGCCTGGCGCGATCACGGCAAACATCCAAGTCCGAATTCCAACTGGGGAATGTCGGCATTTGCCGGCGCATTGGGGGTAAAATTAGGCGGCCGGACATTTTATCACGGGCAATGGGAGGAGTATCCGGAATGGGGGATTGAATTTGAACTGCTGACGGTTAAACATATTGCGCGGACGCAGAGACTGGTAATTCTGGTGACACTGACATTTGCCGCGCTTTGCGTGGTTGGCGCGATGATTATAAGGGCATTATGACAATGAATAGCTTTAAAAAATTAATTCTTGTCCGGCACGGTTCACTGGATAAACAGTATGACGGCTGTTATATCGGCTCGACTGATCTGCCGCTTAGCAGCGCGGGAATCAGAGAAGCGGAGGCTTTGGGACAGTATCTGGAAAAGTCGGATATTGATTGTGTCTATGCCAGTCCTTTGCTGCGTGCCAGGCAGACAGTTGAGTCGGCATTGCGCTCATTGCCTGCAGTTCCTGTAGTCTATGATGATTTGCTGATGGAAACGGATTTCGGCGCATGGGAAAAATTGACTTTTGCTCAAATTTGCGAAAAATATCCGGATATGATCGAACCTTGGAATAACCGTGATTGCGAATTCACCTTTCCCGGCGGCGGAGAAAATGTCGGGAATTTTTACGACAGGATCCGCCGGATCAAGCAGATGTTGCTGGATTCGAAAAATGATAATATCGCAATAGTTTCGCATGGCGGCATTATCTTAAATCTGATCAGCGATATTCTGGATATCGGGAAGCATAAAGCGTGGGCGCTGAAAGTGGATCGGGGGTCAGTCTCCACCTTGAGTTTGTTTGAAAACGGCTCCGGGGTTTTGAACTTGCTGAATTTTAAGCCAGGCGGAGGAGTTTGATCATGGCAAATATTATTCTAGTCACCGGCGGCGCAAGAAGCGGCAAAAGCGCTTACTCCGAAACGCTGGCAAAGTCGTTCAGCGGCTCCAGGGCATATATTGCCACCTGTCCGATAATGGATGAGGAGATGGCCCGGCGCGTGGAACGCCACCGGCAGCAGCGCAAAAATGACGGCTGGATCACCATCGAAGAGGAACTTGACCTGGCCGGCGTGATCCGGCAATCAGCGCAATACGATACTATTCTTGTTGATTGTCTGACATTATGGATCAATAATCTGATGTATCATGCCGAACGGGCAGGGGACAGGGTTTCGGAAGAACGGATGATGGAAATATGCGCAGATTTGAAACTTGCCTGCATGGCGCATCCCGGCAATATTATTTTCGTGATAAATGAAGTCGGCCTGGGCATTGTTCCTGATAATGCGCAAGCCCGTCTGTTCCGCGACCTGTCCGGGCGCTGTTCGCAGGAAATAGCCGGATTTGCCGCAAAAGTAGCGCTGGTAGCCTGCGGTATTCCGCTGATACTGAAAGATGAGCAAAAATAATTAAAATAAGGATATTACGACAATGAGTCTATTGCAGCAAACTATTGAGGCGATTGAACCGCAGAGCCAGGAATACCGCAAGCTGGCGGAAGAACGCATTCTGGACCTGACCATGCCGCGCTGGGCGCTGGGGCGCGTGCTGGATCTGGCCGTTGATCTGGCCGGCATGACCAGGTCGCTTAATCCGCAGGTCAGACAGAAGAATATCGTGCTGATGGCCGGCGATCATGCGATTATTGCCGAAGGGGTGTCGGATCAGCCGAAGGAAGTTACCTTGCAGATGATTTACAATTTTGTCCGGCGCGGAGCCGGGATTAATGTGCTGGCCGCTAATGCGGGCGCGAACGTCACTGTTGTGGATATGGGCGTGGACGGCTGCCTGCAGGATCTGGTGGACGCAGGTAAAATTATTTCTAAGAAGATTGCATACGGGGCCAATAATTTTGCCAGAGGGCCGGCTATGACTAGGGAACAGGCGATTGCTTCGATTGAGGCTGGAATCGAAGTTGCAAAACTGTTGTCGCCGTCAACAGATATTTTCGGCACCGGCGAAATGGGCATTGGCAATACCACGCCCAGTTCCGCCATTATCGCTGTGCTGACCGGTACTGTTGATATCGCTTCGGTGGTTGACCGCGGCGCCGGACTGCCGAGCGCGAAACTGCCGCTGAAAGTTGATGCTATAAAGCGGGGCATTGAACTTAATCAGCCCAACCCGGCTGACGGCATTGATGTGCTGCATAAAATCGGCGGTTATGAGATCGGCGGCATTGCCGGGCTTATCCTCGGCTCGGCGGCATTGAAGAAACCGGTCGTCGTGGATGGCTTTATCTCCACTGCCGGGGCGTTAATCGCCCATTCGCTTTGTCCGGCTTCCGCCGAATACATGATTGCCGCTCACGGCAGCATGGAGCGCGGCCATCATTCGATGCTTAAACTGTTGAATAAAAAACCGCTGCTTGACCTTAACCTGCGACTGGGGGAAGGCACCGGCGCGGCGCTGGCAATGAATATTGTCGATGCCGCCGTAGCCGTAATGACCAGGATGGCGACGTT
>JBAWXM010000097.1:0-15973 GCA_037144075.1 Lentisphaerota bacterium
CCCTTGTCGAGCGCGAAAGTATAGATGTATTTTTCGTCGCTGGAAACACACATCGGAGAGTAAAGCCCTATGCCCCATTTGGGGATTCCAGGATTGATTGAGATGCGGCGCCATTTGGTGACGTCGGGGCCATCGCTGCGGAAAAGTCCGTGATCGTTCGTCGACATATAGGTGTAGTTTTTCCTGATGAAGAACGAGGTGCCGCATTCGGCGAAGCCTGCGCCCTTGTTGCCGTATAACCGTTTGGTGTTGTCGAAGGTCATCAGCAGATCGTTCCAAGTCTTGAACTGGTCGGCGCTGTACCAGCCGGTAAAAGCTGAACAGGTGAGGGCGAGATCAGTTTTGCGGTCGAAGAATAGCTTCTGCGTTTCAAAGCAGAAAGATGTTCCGCTGGAGGAATTGGGTTCGTCATGCTTCAGTTCTTTCGGGAATGGAATATGGCGGAAAGTCTTCATTTCGTCGTCCGAAACAAAAAGTCCGTTCGTTTCCTGGGATCCGACAAAAACCTGGTTTTTCTGGCGTGGATTCCACTTCGCCATCACCGGCCTCGGAACTCTGAGTTCCTTGCCTGCAGCATTCCTGATGGTCAGTTCGGAACAGGCCAGTGAACTGCCGCCGGAGTCCTTGGCGATGATGATCTTGAACTTGCCCTTGTTATCCTTTGGCATCATGGTTATGAGCAGCTCGTCGTCTTTCGAAGGCGAAGCATCGATGTCGATAGCGGCAAAGCCTTCCGGAAGGCCACTAAGTTTTTCAAACCCTGGGGTGGCGTCTTTAGCGTTGCGGGTGACGAAAAATTCCCCGTCGGCAAAAGAAAAATAAACAAGATCAGGATTTGAATGATGCGGATAGATGCAGCGTATTCCGGCGAACTTGCCGAGATCGAAGGTTTTGAAATTGGCGGCGTTGGCATCGCCGGCAAAAATCTTCTTCTTCTGGAATTCAGCTTCCATGGCAGGCTCGTAACCACGCGGCGCAAGGCCGTGTCCGAAAGAACCGAGGGAGGCGAATACGCGCGAACCGTCACAGTTGAATCTGACCCGGTCAAACATGCATTTGCGTCCGAGCATGAAAGGGGGGAGCCCCTTGTCGTAGATCGTAGACCAGGTTTTGCCGCCGTCCATGGTTCTGTCAAGGTAACTGCTGGCTGAAACGATAAGTTTGGGATTGGCCGGCGAGATGTCGAAAGACTGATAGCTGCCTCCGGTCAGGTCATTGGATATCTGCTTGAAGGTTCTGCCGCCGTCCACTGACTGCGCGAGCCCGCCGCCGTCGAGGATTATGGTGATTACTCCGTTGTCAACCTTCGCGTCGTAGATGACATTGGCATAGCCGGGCGCGACATTCCGCCACACGCAATTTATCCCTTTGACATTAGCGTCAAATACCTGCTCTTTGAGTCCGGGTATTTTGACTTTGGGCCACTGTCGGCCCGCAAGGTCTTTTTTTGTAATATCTTCGAGGTTTTTTTTGACGAAGTCCGGCATGTTCCGCCAGTCGGAAGTTGCCGCCGCGGCCGGCTCCCCGGCGTTGCAGAGTGCGGTTTGCAGCAGCGCGGCCGCCATAGCCCCCTGGAAAATTTCCTTCAAATGCTTCATGCAATATTCCCTTATTTATATTATTGTGCGGAGTTCATGCTGAAATCTTTGATTTCAAACCAGCCGTCCTGCTGCCAGCAGAACAGCGATATCGACAGTTTGCGGACATCGGCCGGTATCAGGACTGCTGCCTCATAATGTTTCCATTCGCTGCCGAGTTCCACTCTGGAGATAAAGTCCTTGCGCCCGATCTTAGGTATGCTTAACATGCCGTTGAATTGTTTGACATTGCCGCGGGCCTCGAACGAAATTTGATATGATGCGCCGGGTGTGACTTCGAACTCGCGAGTGGCCGCGGCGGATGCGGTTTTAGCGGCAGCGCCGGAGCAGATCACTTTTACGCTGTCTGTTCCAGATTCAAGTTTTGCCGCGCCCCAGAAACCGCGCAAGTCGGCTTGTTTTAGCAGCGTTTGTTTGCCGATGTCAACCGTCAGTGTGCCGTATTGGGCCGGGTCTTTGGCGCCGCCGATGCCGGATGCCCATTCCAGGTAACCGGCGCGGTCTCTGCCGTCATTATTATTAACCAGCAGCGCGAAACGCATCGGCTGTCCGGGCAGATAGCTGAACGGATACAGATCGTCGCGGTCGATATGAATCTTATAACATAATCCTGTTGCGGTTTTTTCGATAACGATTCTGCCATACTTGACCGGCATTCTGGCGAAAGTGATCCGTTGCGGCAGATCGCCGCCCAGCGACGGCATCGCCTCTTTCCACAGCAGCGGGCCTTTTGAGGTCAGTGCAGCGCTGATTTCCAGGCGGTCTTCGGCGAGTCCTTTGCCGTTGACGTCGAGCGCCAGCTGGATGCTGTCCCCCTGGTAGATATTGCCCTCGCTCCAGGCTTGATGATGGATACGGTCTGTCACTTCAACCAGCAGATCCAGTCCGTTATTGTCGAGTGCGGCGGCGAAACGGGCGGCGAATCCTTCCTGCGGTTTTTCCTGATTCATGGCAGTATATTTATTTGCCTGCATCCATGGCAGATTAGCCGGAGCGGTTATATTCATCTGTTCATCGAAGATCCTGCCGGCGCGGTAGCGTCCGCTGATTGAACGGTCTAGTTCAGGTTCTTTCTGGAGCGGCTTCAACACCTGGCCTCGATTTCCTGCCCACTGGGCGATGATTTTTTCATCCGGATTTTTCAGGAAATAAACTGCAAAAGGCTGTATTTCCAATCCGGCGGCAATGCGCGCGCGGCCTTCCCAGTCGGTCAGCCGCGCGTTTGGTCCGGCCGCCGCCGTTAATTCGGCGGTGATTTTCTCCGGTTTGTCGCTATTCGACCAGAAGAACAGCACTTTACCGCTGTCGCTTTGCATCAGCGCCGCGCGCTGTTTGCCGCTGTCGAAATAATATCCGTCAAGATAGCGGATGCTGCCGGCGAAGCAGTCGGTGAAATTGCGCCAGGCCACTGCCAGCAGTCGCGGCTCGATATACGGCGAGGCGCGGAACAGGCCGAAAGTCTGGAAAAACTGCTTATTCTTGCGGAAATAATCGATCATTTCCTGTTCGCGGGCATGTTGAATGTTGGTCATGGTGAAGAAGGTGACGATTTCCGCGCCCTGGCGGATATGGTTCATGAAGTCAACCAGCATCCGGTTGGAAAGCGCTTCTTCGGTTGGCGTGCCTGGTTCATCTCCGTTTGTCAGCATTGAATGCCATTCGGAACTCACCCAGGGTTTGGGCTCCACTCCGCAATTCCGGTCGATGCGGTTGAACGGCGCGGGCGATACCCATGAACCGTGCAGTACAAGCCGGTCGAAATATTTGCCGGCGCCCAGTTTCATGATCTCTTCATAAAATGGCAGGTAGCGCATGCCCATGCCGCCGATCCATACGGTGGCGTCCGGCTGTTCCTGTTTGACTGTTTCATACCCGGCCTTGAGCAGTTCAACAAATTTTTCCGGTGTATCCCGCCAGAACACCGACTGCCCGGGCAGATGCGGTTCATTCCACAACTCCCAGGTTTTGATGAACGGATAGCGTTTAAGAAGGACCTTCAGGAAATCAGTCCAGTATGACATTTTTGCCGGAGCGTATGCTGCATATTCCCATACGCAAATGTCCAGGTTGACCAGTTCCGGGTGCGTTGATGCCCATTTCGGCGTGCCTACAGGATCGCCGATGAATTCGCTGAATCCTTTCTTCCGCGCTTCCGCGATGAACTGGTCAAGGGCGCTCCAGTCGTATTGACCTTGTGCAGTTTCGATACGGTCCCAGCCGATACCATGAATGCGGATGGCATGAAAACCGATCATGGAGGCCAGCGTTAGATTAGCGTTCGACCATTCAATGTTCTTAGGCTTGCTGTCGTAGGCCGGTCCCAGCGATAAAGCCAGTTGCGGAGGAATTTGCTCCGGCGGACGGGCCGGGCGGGGAAGTACCGCGATATTGTGGCATTGCCGGATGAAATTATTTTCCAGCCGCAGATATGGTTTGCCTTTTAACCATTCGTAAATTTTGCAGTTGATGATTTCCTGCGCCGGAGTCAGCGCATCGGCGGCGTCGCGGTAATGGAATTTAACTTCATAGAAGCCCGGCAGTTCCGGTTTCCACTGCCAGCCGGAGGCGGTAAAATCCACAGCGGAAACGGTCTTTCCCTCAACTTTTTTTCCGGATGAATCATAGACTTCGCCAACTACATTCTTTATATTTTCCGGCAGCTTGCCGACCGGTTTAAATCCGACAGTTTCGCCCAGCACCCACCAGTTGGCGAATTTTTCCCCGCGGATTTTTACTTCAGCTTGCGCGCTGAACGCGGCTATCATAAATATTGACAACAGTTGCAGTAAAATACGCATACTTATTCCTTTATGAACTTAACCGGCTGCGCCGGGATTTTAAATGCAATAACTACAGAGACATCCAGCAAAGCGGGAACACAGAAAAAACCTTATTTAACACAGAGTTCACAGAGTGCAAAGTAAAAACAGGAGTCGGTGGATGATGGCGTCGAACGCAATCATCCGCTGACTTGTATTTCTTTTTCACCCTTCGAGCCCTCCGTGTTCTCTGCGAGAGACGGTTTTTTTAACTTCTATTTATTCATGTTCCAACACCTGCGCATCCGGACGGAACCGGGAATCCGGATTAATATGTTTTCCAGGTCAGATTGTTGATGTCGTTGAGTTGTGCGCCGCCTGACCATCTGAACGGTGCGGCGGAGAACGGATAGTTTAGATTGGTTACTGGCACATTGGTGGTGTGTCCGTCCAGAAATACGATATTACATTTTTGTGCATGACGACCGGATGGCCGGGCATAGCTGGTGCCGGTGGCATCGGGAGTGAAATTAATACGCATCATTCCTTTGGTAAAGTCGGTTCCGCCGGATGCAAGGTTCAGGTTGCTGTCCATGATGTAAAATTTGATGGACGGTTTACTTTGTGAGGCCAGCTTATTGGACTTGTAAGGCGCGAGAGTCTGAGCCATATTTTCGTTAATCGCGTAGTCGATGTTCCACGGCCAATTGAATCCAGTAGGCTGTTCCGGACACTGAAACTGCTTTCTGGTGACGAATAAATTAGCATCATTCCGGTTAGTGGACGTGCCATCTTGCAAATTTTTCATTCCCACGAGCTGCTGCGGCCAGAGATACCCGATGGAGGGAGTACTAATGCCAAATGTCGGCATCAGATAACCGAAGTTGGAATCGGTATAATTTTGTACCGCCAGTCCAATTTGTTTCAAATTGTTGTTGCATGACGCCTGACGCGCCGTCATCCTGGCTTTATTGAGCGCCGGGAGCAGCATTGAGGCCAAAATTGCGATGATCGCGATCACCACGAGGAGTTCGATGAGTGTGAAAATTTGCTGCCGTTTCATGATTTTTCTACTTTATTCTGTTTGGGTTCCTTTGTCGTTTCATGATCTTTTTCCCCCTTGTTTTTATTATACATTATTTATTTGGAAACTGTTGTTAAACTTTTTAAATTTTTTGAAAAAACGTTAAATCGGCGCCAGAATCGGCAGCCAGCGGAATATTTCACGCGCGATAAGCCGGTGTCCGTCACGATTGCAGTGATTAATCCATGACAGCAGATCGCTGATTTGCCCGCCCTTGGCGCAATATTGCTGAAAGGCTTCAAAGCAGTCCGCCAGCCCCACTTCGTATTCCGCGGCAAGCCGTCTGATCTGTTCTGCATGAGCAACTGCCAGTTCCGGATTTTGCGTACTGCAATCCGCTTCCAGGCCGGGCGTGAGCAGCAGTACTTTTATTTTCCGCGCCAGCGCCTGTTCGATCATTGATCTCCAGGCTTGTTCCGCCTTTTCCAGCCCGACGAAACGGTCGTTCAGCGCGTAATCAATTGTAATCAGGTCAGGACGGAGAGGCAGGACATCGCTTGCGAATCTTTTCTCTCCGGCCGCCGAACATTCGCCGCCGATTGCGGTAACGATGACGTTGATGACTGCCATCGGGTAGCGTTCCTTGAGCATACGGTGCAGCAGGTGCGGATAGGCGTTGAATGTGTCAACTGCATGAAATCCGGCATATCCGGCAGGGGCGCTGTGACCGTGACAGACGATGTTTATCGTCCGGTTTTCCGGCCATATCTTCATCAATTCCGCGCTTAGCGGTTGAAGATAACTTTTTTGATCCGCGATCGCCATGACAGCTTCTCCATTAACCATTGTTGATGATTACGGCTTCGATTCCTAGCATTTCGCCGAGTCTGCGGATATTTTCTGCATGATGTCCGATCCCGAGTGCGAAGTGATGGGTCGGCCCTTCGGCTATCCAGCGCTGCAGAAATGTCCTGACATCCGGCTTGAAACGCCCGTGCGTGTTCGTATTGCCGGTCGGCGGCACCGGGCCTTCAACGGATTCGCCTTCCGCGATGATGAACTTGAATTTGCCGTCGCTTTTTAACCCGATGCTGAGCATGGTGATGGGGCCTTCCTTGATTTTGAATTCCACGCTGGCGCCGGAACCGGGTTTGCCGTGATATTTTTTCAGGCTGCGCAGGACGGGTTTGCCGTTGGCGATATTAAGGTGATGCGGACCGTCATGGCCGACCAGCACAGTGTCGCGAATAAAATCAATCGGGTGGAATTCGGCAAAACTGCCGCCGATATCCAGACGGTCCATGATCATCATCGCAATACAGGTCTTAATGTCGAATTCGCCGCACATCGGGAAGCCGGCGGAAGTCAGCATGGAGTTGCCGACGATAAAATTGGTGACCAGCGTCCGCATATCCGAGCCGGTTCCGGCTTCGTAATAATAGGCGAGTCCGTCAAGCTGTTTTGCCTCGATAAATTTTTCCAGTGCCACGGCGGCTCTGGAGGCTATTTCCAGGTCTTTTTCGTTTAATTTTTCGGTCAGCGGGTCACTTACCGGAACCGGGGTGTCGAAGAAATCGAGGATGCGTTTTTTCATTGCCAGCACCGCACTGTCAGAACCGGTAAGCCGGCTGTAATGAACCATGACATCGTCAGGTTCACACTGGACGACATGACAGCCGAAGCCGGCGGTCACCGCCGTGGGGTCGGTATGCATGTCGAGCATCGCTTCCAGAACGTGTCCCATATGTCCGATCCGGGCACGCTTCAAATCATGCACTGCCTTAGCGATATTGCACCAGTTCGTGATTTCGGCGTCCGCCAACGGATCGTTTTCCAGCATGCCGATGATGACGTCCGGCGCTTTCCGTCCCATTCTTACCGCGACGCCGGTAAATTCCGGCACGGAGCAGAAATCGTCATTGCAAAGCTGCATGAAAGTCGAAGCGTTGGCATAATCCATCGCCGCCAGCGGCTGAAGCGCCACCAGTACAATCGGGGTTTCCTTCATTTCGCGGGCGATCACTCCGAAGGTTGAGGATGTGGCGTAAGTCACCATATCCACAAAAATCAGATCAAAATTACCGGCTTTAAGTTGCGGCAGCAGGGCGTAAGCGCTTTGGGCATTGTCAATCATGCCGAAATTTTTGACCGTGACGCCGTTGGAATCAACTTTGCGCACGAAAGTTTCCAGTTTTTCATTTAAAGTGTCGAGCAGGCCGTCAAACTGGTCCCAGTACACATGGTGTCCGACGCCAAATACGGCGATATTAGCGGTCAGCGGTTTTCTGCGTTCAATTTTCATAATAATTTCCTGTATGTTATTCTTTAATATTGACCAAATTCATGTACGGCGTTAACCATGGCCATAAAATTTTCCGGGATGACGCTGTCGATAATGGAATGGTCGGAACATGCGACATAGCCGCCGTCTCCGGCCAGAGCTTTCAGGTGCCGGCGGGTGTCGTCACGGATCTCATCCGGCGTTCCGGACGATAATAATCCGACACTGATGTTGCCTACCGGCACAATACGGTCTCCGTAGTTCTGCTTGAATGCGTAAATGTCATTGGCTCCGGATTGCAGCGGATGGCATGCCTCCACGTTCCATTTCAACCAGTACGGAATGACCGGGGCCTGAGCTCCGCAGCAGTGACAGATAACCGGATGGGCGGTCGCATGGGCTGCATTGATAATCTGTTCGTAGTACGGTGCCCAGTGTTGAGCAATCGCATCAGGGCTGATCATCGCTCCTTTGTTGTCACAGAGGTCATCCCCGATGTAATATAGGTGAAACGGCATGTCGTTGACTGCATCGATGATTTGCAGCGACCATCGGGTGAAGATTTTCATGCAATTATCTATCAGGTCAGGCTGGTCATACAGCATAAGCATGAATGATTCAATCGGAACAGGGCCGCAGGCCATGTAAGTCTGAGTCAACGGTCCCCCGATGCGCACAACCACTCCGATTCCGGTTCCGGCCACTGCGTCCAGACAGGTTTGCAGTTTAGTTCTGAATGACTGGAAATCGATGTCCGCGTTCTCCATAAAAAATGCCGCCAGGTCGTCCGGTGTCAGAATTGAGCCTTCCGGCGGCAGCGGCGGCTGCAGCGAGCAGACGATCGCATCCTGTCCGATTGCATTGACCAGTTCCACGGCATCCTTCGGCGGCATTGTCCAGAAATCCAGCGCATAATCCTGCTTGTGCAGAATATGACTGATACTTCTGGGGCCGATCCAGATTTCAAAATTCGGTGTCCGGTCGAGTTTCTGTCTGCGCAATGCCGCCAGCAGCCGTTCGATGTCCGGCTTCTTTATTGACTGCGATTTTTGCGGCATAATACTCATTTTTTTCTTTCCGTGCGGTTTACCATGAGAAAGCGATATTCCCGCTGATATTTTTCAGTTTTACACACTTCCCGAACGCTGTTTCGATAAACACCGGAGTAATGAAATTTCCGTCCAGAAATGATGCAAATACATCCAGCGATACGTCCGCCAGTATTTCCAGACTTTTTTCGCAGCCGGTTTCCGGGAAAAATGTAATGTCGGCATCTTTCAATCCAGTCAGTTTCAGGCGTCTGGAGATTCCCGGATACCCGGAGCAGGCTTCATGGCATGAAACCGCGCCGTCTGTTTCCTGATTTACAAAGATCCGGCATTCGCGGCTGGTCGATTTAGGCAGCCGGTAAACCGCCGCGCCGTTTTTCAATTCCACGTCATAGCCGCTCATTACAGGAGTGCCGAACGGAAAACTCAGATGCTCTTCAACTAGAACGTCCGGGCAGAAGATGGATAAATAAAACGCGTTGCGGTTTCTTGAAATAGTCATTTTCGGGTTGGCGGTGGCAGGCGCGTTTTTGCGGTAGATAACTTTAAAGCCGAACTCCTGGATCATCAGCCGCATGACGTTGTCAAAATGGAATATTTTGTTCGGGTCCGGCGGCTTTACGGCGCGCAGCCAGTCGGTCGGCTCCGCCGGATTAATGGTTCTCACCCAGCATACTTTGCCGCCATCGGCGGAGTACGGCTTACGCGCCAGTGCGGTAACTCTTGAGTTGTGAGCGTCTTTGGCCGCTGTCGCTTTTATTGCGGTAGTTATATCATTCTGGTCGGCAATTACTTCCCGGAGCGGGCCGCCGGTGAAAATATCGTAATTGAAAATAGTCCGTGGATAAGACTGTTCCGACAGCTGATCGGATTGCAGATTCAGGGTCAGGCACATTTCTCCGGATATGCCGTCAACTATTTTAAGATTGAGCAGACGGAGGATTTCGGGCGCCGCGCTTTGCGCCACTCCGTAGAACAGGATATTGCCGCCGGTCTGTACAAAGCGTTCAAGCTTTCTCGTAAATTCCCCGGAGCAGGCGTTGACCGGTATCACCAGCACGGAACCGGCGAAAATCTCCGGTTTGCTGTCCAGCAGCACGTTCAGCGAGGTCATGCTGGTCACGGTATTCAGCGGCAGTCCGTTGTTGATTGCGCCGCGGATAAACCAGTCGTCGGCGAATATCTCATCCAGGCATCTGCCTTGTTTCAGCGCGATTTCCTGATACTCGTTGAACGGATAGACCCAGACGAAAGGCCCGGCCTGATCGGGGTTGCGGCGCATGCATGCTGTGATGAACTGAATTACTTCCTGCGGAACCAGATCCGGCATTTCGCCGTATGAGTCATCAACCGTAAGCAGATTGACGGATGAAGGCGTGCGGACACTGCCCTGCCGGTCGATCATTGAAGCCGCCAGAGGCAGGTAAATGTCATACGGATCCCGCTCGTAACGGTCAATCCACGGACTGTTGATGAACCACGGATCATGAATGTAGAAACGGAACGGATAGTTGCCGTCCGCCAGTTCGGAGATATGCGAAAGCCATCCGGCCAGTTCCAGACCGAGATCTTTGTCTATCGCCGCCCACGGCGAATTAACCGGCGGAGAGGCTTTAAACGTATTATAAATCTCGCTCAGCGGCGCGGCGTCGGTGGCGATTTCGATTCCGGCGGTCAAGTTGCTGCCGCGCGTTTCAATCGGCATATCGGGACATTCGCGGGAGAAATCCTCCCAGAATTTCAATATTTCCTTTGATATTTCCCCGGCTTTCTCGGGAAAGAATTGTTTGCCGTCGAACAGCGAACCGGTAATGCCCCAGGTTTCCAGACCGAATCCGAAACCGTTGGAAAACCAGATATAGTCGTAACCCATGTCCCGCAGAAAATGTTTCGACTGTCTGCCGAGAAATATGCCGAACGGCGTATGGTCGGGAATGCCTTCCGGGAAACCGGCATATTTGGCGGAATCCTGCTTCAGAAAAGTGTTGCAGGTTACGAAAGTATCCCGTCCGATGGAGCCGCCGCAGCAGATTTCGCGGTGCATCACATATTTAAATTCCGACACCGCGAATTCCGGCCCCGGATCGAAAGTGGCGCCAACCCTGACCGGCTTGCCGGAGATTTCATTCCCGGTCGTTTTAATGACTTCAATCAACTTTTTAAGCCAGCGGTAAGTCCGGGTTGGCGGATTGTCCATATATTTTACCGGCTGATGATGGATGCTCGGTCGCGGGCTGTCTGACTTCCCGAACACGGGGCTTGCCACTCCCAGCCAGCATGCCCATTCAAATTGATCGTCCAGATTGTTTTTATATTCCAGAATTTCCGAGCCGTCGGAAATCCATAACATCACGGATATCGCGTCCGCGTATTGTGTGAGCGGCATCCATTGCGTAAACATTTTGCGGCAGACTGCCCGCATGGTTTCTTCTGAATTATCCCGGAAAGGTTTTGAACTGAGTTCCAAAGTGACATTGCGTAAATTCATGATATTTCCCGTTATCTGTTTAGTTTACTGATAAAGATTATAAATGATGATAACGATATCGGCTTGGCTAAAAAACGCATAATGAAAAGAATTCAGGCAAAATGTCAATATTGTCCAAATTTTTTACGGTAATCGCCGGGATTCAAGCCTGTTTCAGCCCGGAATGCGCGGTAGAAGTAGCTGAGGTCGTTAAATCCGCAGGCATAGCATATTTCGGAGATGTTCATGTCTGAATTGCTTAATAACGCATAGGATTTCTGTAGTCTCCGCTCCTTCAGCGCCTCGAAGATGGACTTTCCTTTTAAACTTTTGTAAACGCGGCAGAGGTAACTTTTGTTAAGCTCGATTTTTTTTGCAATAAAGTCCAACCCGAATTGCTCATGATAGTAGTTGTCTATGATGTGATCAATATAATTGACAATATTATGCCGGTCATTCTTTTTAATTTTTTCAATGCCCTGGCGGCTGAGCAGGATAAGCAGTTCCAGCAGTTGCAGTTTAATGAGACTTTGATAGTTCGGCCTTTTCTCTTCGTATTCCTCCGCCAGTATTTTTACCAGGCGTGATATTTCTTTGCCGGCGTCAAGAATATAGAGCTGCTCCCGGCGGGCATTATCCACTTCATTCTGAAAATTCCGGTGAAAAATGGAGAAAAAATCGAAATCGTTGGCAAGATGCTGAAGTTCATCCTGAATCAGTTCCGGCATGAACAGGATATTGTAAATATCGATATACTCGGATTCGATAACGAAAGTGGTTTGATCATCAGGGTGGATCAGGTATATGCTGCCGGGACCGAATTTATAGTTTCGCTCGTTAATTATCTCCTGGCCGTGTCCATTGATTACATAAATTATTTTCCAGAAGTCGCGCTGAATCCGGACGGTTTCATCAAATTCTCCGCGCATGTGGCGGAATTTACGGATGAAAAAAAGCGGAAAATCATCCTTGAAAAACATTGACGATTTGTAACGAAACCTTTTTATTTCATTCATGTCAGGCCTGCTTTCTTATGCTGTGTCTCATTAAACATAGCCCTTATTTTATCTTCATGCAAATTGCCATATCCGGCGCATATTGTGTCAGGCAGTTTGCCGCCAGTGTTTTTTGGCAACGAAATAGATGAGCGGGATCAGCAGCAGGAACGGGATGGCGGTGATAATGAATACCCACCGCACATCCAGCGATACCGCCACTACGCCGCTGAGGACGGAGCCGATCACCCAGCCGCCGGAGCGCGCGCTGGCGGCCCAGCCGAAAACTCCGCCGCGCTTTGCGTCCGGCGTGGTTTTCGCCAGCCATACTTGCAGCAGCGGATCCAGCCCGCCGGCGAAGAACATATTGCCGAAGCGGCAGGCGCCCAGGACAAACAGGCTGCCAGTCAGACCTTGCGGCAGCATCAGCAGTCCGGCAAAGAGCGAGCAGATGATGGCGACCCGCTGCGGCGACAGGCGGTCGGCCAGCCAGCCTAATGCCGCGCCGGAGAATATCCCTGCTACTGCTGAAAGTCCGGCAATCATGCCGGTGGCGGCGACCGCGCCTTCATGGCCGTTTATTTTTTCCACCAGCATCGGCATGAACGGCGCGTCGAACTGCCGGGCGACGGCCACGATCAGCAGCAGCGCCAGCACCGGCCAGGCCAGTGCGAAAAGGCTGCGCTCCGGTTCAATATTTTTTTCAGCTGCGATACTATGCGCTTCCGGCGGCTCGAATTTCTCCTCAACAAAAAAGTATACGATCAGCGCCGCCAGCAGTTGCAGAAAACCGCATGTCAGGAACAGCGCGGTGAATCCGAATTTATCGGCGATAATTCCGCCGCAGAATGCCCCTAGTACGGCTCCGCAATACATCGCGGAGATAATGGTGCCGATGGCGAACCCGCGTTTCTCCATGGGGGTGTTGCCGGAAATCAGGGTTTGGGCGGCGGTGATGGTGCCGGCAAACGCTCCGGCCGCAAATCGGAGTACCAGCAGCCAGATGATGCCCGGCGCGAATGCCATCAGCGGCAGGATGATGGCGGAGCCGATATTGGCGCGGAGCATCATCAGTCTCCGTCCGTATTTGTCCGCCAGCATTCCCCACAACGGCGAGAAGAGGCAGAAACTGATATTACCGATAGTCGCGAACGCGGCAACATAGAATTTCTGCATCTGGTGATCGGTTACGCCGAGTTTTTCGATGTAAAACGGGATGAACGGCAGGACAGAATTGAATCCCGCCAGCGACAGGAATTGCGCCATCCAGACCCAGAACAGATTTTTTTGCCAGTTCATATTTTTAACCGTATAGACTGCGCCATGTTAATCGCTGACGCCGTATTTTGCCTTGAGATGTTTTTTCATATTGACGAACGAACATGACGAGTTTTTCGGATAGAACGGCATTTTGCCGCTCTGCCGCATAATTTCGCCGTATTTGTAATTGAATGTGCCGCGGGCAGTGATAAACTGCCCCCAGAAGCCGTAGTGCCACTGGACATCTGTATTTCTCGGACTGAGATTATCCTGCCATTCCTCCGGGAAAAGCTCCAGCCAGCGCGGCAGAGAGTTCAGCCAGGTGCCGGTAAAGAGCTTGGTTGAGCCGTATTTTTTTGATGTCTGCCGCATCAGTTCCAGGAAGCATCGCGGCAGATATTGCGGATCGGCAAAGAGCGATTCCGGTTGCAGCGCGTTGGCTATGTGAAAAGAGGTTGTCTCATGCTTTAAAACGTCATCATGTTCGTTGTAGCGGAGGCTGCCGCACTGATAACCGTCAAGCCGGCTTTGGTCTTTGTAATCTTTCTCAACCCGTTCGTCAATGGTTTGTTTGAATACAGCGAACGCCGCCTCCTCAAACGCTGCCGCGTTGTCTTTATACGGCTTGTAAACGAGCTCCAGGCGGTGTTCAAGTTCCAGCCATTCCGGACAGTCGAATTTCGCCGCAGCCGGATTGAGCAGTTCCGTATTAATCGACGTTTTGCGGTAAATATCAATCCGGTTGCGCAGCGCCGCGGACAATGTTTCGTCCGGATGAGCGGACAGCCAGTTTCTCAGGAAAAAGAATTGTAATTTTACCATCTGGTGCAGGTATTCGCGATGCTCGTCAAGTGTTTTGGGATTTGCCATATTTAAATTTCTTATCTTTGACTGCTTTTATCTTCAGTTTTCTGTCTTCTGTATTTATTCTGACTTCTGTATTTATTCTAACTACTCCTGTCTTCTGACTCCTGACTCCCGGATTTCCCCATATATCTCATTGTTCAACTGTTCAAAGAAGCGATGCATGAATTTTGAGCGTCCATGCGCGATGCGCCTGCCTGCTCCGGTCAGCATTTTCTCTTCCACATGCCGCAGTTTCACCAGATATTCGCGGTACGCGGAATCTTCCCGGCTGTAGGCGGCTGAGTTGACCGCTTCATGCTCGGTGTTGTGCAGCCGGGCGTTTTCCCGTCCGGCGAAATGAAATGCGCGCCCGATGCCGACTGCGCCGATGGAATCCAGTTTGTCGGCATCGTAAATGATTCTTTCTTCCAGTGTTTCCGGCTGAAAGCGTCCGCGGTAGCGGTGCTTTAGCACACAGCCGCTGACTTTTTTAATGAGAACTTCATCGAATCCGCCGTTTTTAAGTATGACGGCAGCTTCTACAGCGCCCTGCTCGGCATGGCAGCAGGTTCCTTTAGACGCCATTTCTTCGGGACGGGCGATATCGTGCAGGATTGCCGCCAGTTTTACGATCCTGACATCGGCGTTTTTTTCCTCTTTCAGCAGCATTTCCGCGTTGCGGAATACCCGCATGGTATGGTCGAAGTCATGGCAGCCGGGAGCGGTTTCCAGGTGAGCCTTTACCAGTGCGGCAACCTCTTCAAATTTAAGGGCGAAAGTTATGTCATCCATGATTTTAATCCAGCCATTTCTCCACGTTGCCAAGTTCAAAGTTTTCCAGCATTTTCAGCATGGTTTCCGGATTGTCCGCCACCTGGAATATTGCCCGGTGCTGCGGTTTGACGAAATGTTCTTTCACTGCGTTGTCCAGAAATTCCAGCAGTCCGTTGTAATAGCCTTTGATGTTCAGCAGTCCGCATGGTTTGGCGTGGAGACCGAGCTGCCGCCAGGCCGCGGCCTCAAGTATTTCCTCGAATGTGCCGAGTCCGCCGGGGAGGGCGATCATCGCGTCCGCCATTTCGATCATCATCGCTTTTCTGGTATGCATGGAATCGACCACGCGGATTTCGGTCAGTCCGGAATGAGCGACTTTGCGGCTGAGATGTTCGGGGATGATTCC
Organism: Lentisphaerota bacterium; assembly: GCA_037144075.1. Classification (GTDB taxonomy): domain Bacteria; phylum Verrucomicrobiota; class Lentisphaeria; order Victivallales; family Victivallaceae; genus CAIPAT01. The sequence goes on from JBAWXM010000097.1 coordinate 15,460, forward strand.
GATGACTGTGCCGCCGTGTTCCAGCACGGCGTCCGCCAGTCTGCCCATGACGCCTACCGACGCTCCGCCATAAATCAGCTTAATGTCTCTGGCTGCCAGTGTCTTGCCCAGTTCGACCGCCGCATCGAGGTATTCAGGCGATGCTCCTTTGCTGGAGCCGCAGTAAACGCATATACTTTTTATAATCATGATAATCCTGAAAGAACTGTTTTTTAGCGTAAATTTAACTTTTGAAAAATTGCATTAAGCACACTCAAGGTTATACTCTGCACTGCTGAAAATTCAACTATAGATTGCGAAGATTTTGAGAATTGGTTCGTATTCTGAGAGGCTGCCGATACCTGGGTATCGAAAGTCTCGAAGAGTGCGAATCCAAACTCTAAAGATCGCAACCGCTTTGCGGTGAATGTCTTGCGTTTGTATTTTTCCATTCCTTCTTCCGGCGATATTATATCGCCCGTCAGTCGGATCGAAAAAATCCAATCCACAATCCTATTCATCTAAAGTTGAATTT
>JBAWXM010000098.1:0-15583 GCA_037144075.1 Lentisphaerota bacterium
GCCCGTCCAGCGGGAACTTTGCCTTATGAGCAATAACCCACTGCCAGTCCGGCCATAAATTCAGCAGAACCGGGGCCATCCAGGTTGCCCAGTAACTCTGAATAAGCATGCCGCCGAATGCCATTATTGTGCCGAGAATCAACGCCGTCCACGCGGCTTCGGTGGTGCCGCGCTTCCAGTACAGCCCGCCGATAATCACCGCGCCGGCGCCACCGAGATAAATTGCGCCGGTCAGGGCAAAGAACATAAAAATGAAATCTTTCAGCGGAAACAGCAGACTGAAGACAAATCCGAACAGCGCCACGCCGAAAATCGACACCCGCAGCCAGAGCAGATGGCGCTTGGGGTCCAGCGGTTTGTTACGGATCGGCATTAATACGTCCTGCACAAAAATAGTTCCCCAGGAATGCAGATAGCTGTTGTCGCAGCTGATCGCGCAAGCCACAATGACCGAGGCGAACAGCCCCATCATCCCCACCGGCAGCACGTTGGCCAGAAACAGCGGAACAGTCATCTGTTTTTGTATCTGCGGGTCGGCAATCGCCGCGATTTGCGCATGAATCGGCGCGGCCATTTCGGCGAATTTAGGCAGATGCAGCACGGCATAGGCGGCAAGCGGGATCAGCAGCATGCACAACCATGACGCAATTTGACGCCAGGAACCGATAATGCCGGCCATCTGCGCCTCGTGCGGAGTTTTGGCCGCGGCATTGAACCCGGAATTGCCCTGCCATGACCTGGCATTGTAGATCATGCTGAAAACCCCGATCAGGAAAAACCAGACGCTGAAATCATGCTCCTGCCCGGTTTTGAACGGATTTAGCATGGATTTGTTTTCCGGCGCCATCAGCAATCCGGCGATGATGTCGTTCCACTCAAACTTGAACATCATGAAACACATCAGTATCAGGAAAATCAGCATGAGCAGAATGCCCTGGTAGAAGTCGGCGATCATAATGCTGATCTGGCCGCCGGTGCAGGCAATGAACAGCGCAATGCTCAGGTAAGCCGCCATGACCAGCGGCAGTGTCGGCATTTCAAGGCTGCCGAGACGGAAATGTTCCGGCAGACCGAAAAAATAAACAATCACGCGGGCTGTGATAAGCGGGAAAATACCGTAGTTGAAAACCCCGGACACCCAGCAGAGAAAACCCGCGAAATACCGGAACTGGCGGCTGTAGCGCATTTCAAAGAACTGCGCCAGCGTCATTGCGCGGGTCTGCCGGAAGCGGTAAATAATAAAGCCGGAAATTCCTATGATAAGACCGACCGGCATCCCGATCATGCCCCACCACTGCGTCGGCAGGCCTGAGTTGTACATCATTTCCCAGATCGCGATGATCGAGATCGCGCCGCCGAAGCCGCTGGAGACGGTCAGCATATATCTGCCGGCTAAACGGTTAGCCGCCAGAAAGTCCGCCACGCTGCGCATATATTTTCTGGCATAAAGTGTTACGACTAAAAGAGATCCCAGCAGAAAAACAATTATCGACCAGTCAATCCAGTGCATCTTCATAAAGATAGAATCCATTTCTGTGCTTTTTATACAATTTTAACAAGTGAAAGGGTCATGATGCATCCCCCCGCCATGTATAGAGGTAATTGCAAAAGTAGTCAGAATTCAGGAGTCAGAATAAATCCGGATTTTAGTTCGAATTTCATTCTTAATTCTAGATTCTAAATTCTGAATTCCTGCAAAACTTGAGTTTGCAATCGGCTCTATAGTTTATATTATATCTCATTATTTCAATGAAACCAAGCTTTTTCCCGATAACAGATAAAAAGTTCCCGACCCCCATTTTGTTCCAGATGATTATACATCAATAAAATAGAGGATACTATTTGCATACCCATATCTGGTAATCTCTCGGCTTCAGTTCCAAAGCCAAGGTATTACCTTTTATTTCTATTTCAGCTTTGGTTTCAGGGTTGGTCAGTTTGGCGATGTTCGTGATGCCGGACTTTGCCAGCGCATCAGCGTCAATCCTGATATTCATGGACTTTATGTTGTCGGTATCATTCATGGCGATCAGCATGAATCTGCCCTGATCGACATAGGCTGAAACCATTTCACGGTCAGAACTCTGATTTTCCAGCTTGAACGGGTTATTCTTATCCCAGTAACCGAAGAACGGCGTATCATCGCTCATTTTGAAGCTGTCTTCAAGCTTCCAGAAATCATCTATTCTGACTCCGAAATGCGGCCACATTTTGGCGTCATGCACGAAGAAATAGCCTTTAAAATGGCGCAGTATTTTTTCCTGATCCGGCAGCTTGCCGGCTTTGAATAATTTGTTCTTTGCCGTATCATGCGTCTCAAACGAACGTTCAAACTGCGGAATAAATAAGTCCACGATTCCGAACTGGCGCGACAGGAAGGCGGAACGGAACATTGCAGGAGTAAATATCTTGAAATATGAATCATCTTTTGCAATCTGGAAAACATAGAGTTCGCCATCCACCAGAATATCGGCAAAAGCGTCATTCGCCCCGACTTTTTCGCCGGACATGTGGCGTACCACCAGGCCTTGCGGATCATATTCCTTGGTCATTGTATATATCCGCTTGGCCAGCCGTCTTGTTCCGAGGATGTTCCAGGTGTCGTAAGTTTTTCCGGCATCGTCGGTCCAGCCGCAGCCATGAACGGCATTGCGGCACGGCTGGGCGGATTCATTGTCGATATAAATATTTTTCAGTTTGATATCAGTCTGAAGTTTTTTGAATTTCCAGGCATAAAAATCTTCAAATGATTTAGAATTGGGACAGACTCTGCCTTCAACCCATGCGCGGTCGGAGCCGGAGGTGAAAGTACCGGTTAACGGCGGGTTTTTGCTCCACAGATCACACCACCATGGAAATTCCGGAAAAAATGGCGACATAGAGTAAGTAGCCAGATAATTGAATAATTTCTTGCCAGCTGCTTCATTTGCGCGCATGGTTGCTACGCATTCCGCAGTTTTGAATTCCGCGTCAGGCACATTGTGCAGGGTTTCCCAGGGATACCACAGTTCGATATTTCTGCCGTTGCGCAGGCTGCGCCATCCTTTCAATAACGGCTTGACCGGGGTGGCCTGGAATCCGAACGCGATATTACGGGGCTGTGCCAGCTCCACCTTGGTGTCTATCAGATTTAAACGCAGAACTCTGGCATCATTTGCGGAAACTACCTGAAGCGATTGTTTCTGGTCGGAATTGTGCCAGCCTTTCAAATTCTCCGCAATCCACTGCAGGCCGGCATCTTCATTGCCCAGCCAGATCACCGGCGAGAATTCATAAATATTGCGACTGATTGTTTTGTCGGTTACCGCACCTTGAAAACCCGGTTCATACCCGCCGTACATTTTTTCTTTCAAATCAAATAAGGTGGCGCAATCTTTCTTCAACGGAACATCAAGCGTCATGCTGTTGATGACCAGCGGCGCAACCGGCGTTACTTCCATTTTTATCCACATAAAACCGTCATATTCGACCGTGATGCCGGTCTTGACCGTCAACTGCTCACTTTTTCCGCTGCATTCCAGTTCAATTGCCGCCGGTGACTCTTTTACCACCTTGACACTGCATGGTGCATCAAAAACTCTGCCGTTAACTGTCAGGCGTATTGGCGATTGAAGCAGCGGATACTTGCCGGTATTAATTTGTACAGGAAACAGATTATTGCCGAAGACATACTGTCTGCCCCAGCATTCGACGGTGTTGTTGTCCAGCAGTTTCATATCATTCCAGGGCGGCGGTACTTTATCACTGATGCCGCACTGATTGTTGTCCCATGCCGCAGGAGAAGTAGGAATTGCGTAATCAAATTCATATACCGGCACTTTTTCATTTTTTGCCGCGACCGGAGTGATTCGCGCCAGATAGCGGCCGGGCGGCAGAGCGGCCACATTCATGCTGTCTTCGTATTCCGTGCCGTTAGAGGTAAATGTTTTTTCCAAAACGCTTTGCTTTGCAGAGTCAAGCAGTTCAAACTGGACTTTATATGATTTGAAATCAGGCTGGAAACGCGATAACAGGAAGGACAGCTTGAGTATTTTCTTTTCCCGGTCAGTGCGCGGGAAGACCTTGGTTATCGTCAATGGCGAATTATCCGCGTCCAGTTTCTTGAAATTATAACTGCCGTAAAGCGCAGCCACCTCCTGTCCGGAAAGCGGCGCTTTGAAAATTTTTACATCGTCAATCAGCGTCTTGTCCATTGCGCCTTTTTTTACGCCGCTCCAGCCATTGGTGCTGCCGCCGATTATAAACGATTTAAAAGGGGTTGTCGGAGGATTGGCAACAGACGGGGAATCTACGATCGAGCCATCGATGTAAAACCATATTTTCTGTTCGGTCCAGCAGCAGGTGATGAAATGCCACTCTTTCATCTTCCATTTTTTAATGTCTTTTTTAGCCATAGTCCATGACAATCCGCCTTTACCGGCTCCACTTTTTGCGCCGTACAGAAAAAACAAATCACTGCCTTCAAAGTATTTATAAATTACAAGGAATGAATTTTCTCCTCCTGCTTCAAAAAAGACATGGAATTTGTTGTCGTCGGCTTTCCAGTCCTGAGGGGCAACCCAGAAAGAGATCGCCCCCTGTTTTGTATTAAGAATCTCTGCCGGGTAAGAGATGCTGTAGTTAGCCAGATCATTTTCAGAACAGCCAATCAGTGCGGCATTGCCGGCGACGCCGGGCCGCAGCAGCATTAGCGCCAGAGTCTCATATAAGACTTTCTGTGTATGCTGGCCGGTGACGGTTTGACCGTTGACTTTTGCGGAAAAATCCTTATCAAAAGGCGCATGAAATATAACTTCCGGTTCGGCAAAAACATTCATGCCTGTCACGGCCAGAAGCACGGCTAAACAACATTGCTTGATCATCTTCATTTAAAATTCCTTATTACAAATCCGGATACTGATTATTTGCTTGCGCTTTCCATGTCTTTGCTGTAGTTTTCTTTTATTTCCTTGTCTGTCAAGGCGTTTTTGTAAACGGTGATGTTGTCCATGGCAGTTTTGACGTTCCAGTCATCACCGTCAGATGTGTAAACCGGCAGCACATAGAATCCAGTCCAGTCTCTGGGAGCCTGCGCCAGCGCGGCAAAAGCGTCAAACATCGGTTTTTCGTCAACCTTTTCGCCATTGCGATAAATTGTGAGAGTTTTGGCATTCCAGACGACGTCAATTTTCTGCCAGGCGTCTTTCGCAATGGAATCGCCGGGAATAGTTACCTCGGCAACGTCTTTGCGGGCGTCATTACTGCCAACGATTTTCATGGCGATATCGCCTTCGGCATTCTTGTAGAAATAATAAATCAGCAGGGATTTTTTATCCTGTGACGGGCTGAAAATATGCAGAAAACGGGCCGGCTTATCCTGTATCCAGTTAACCGGCTTGAACCAGAATGAGACGGTGCTTTCGCCAAAATTTACAATTCCGTTTGCAGTATAGCCCGGGGATTCCTGTTTAGTCAGCACGAATGCTTCTTTGTTATTTAACCCTTTGACAAAATTATCATCCGTTAACGTGAGCGCTTTAATCGGTTTTGTATCGCCCTGGGAACTCTCAGGATTAAGCGTTTTTCCGTCAAACGTCAGCGAAAACGACACATCCGCAGCATAACAAGCGGACGCCAGCAATACGGTTGCGCTCAACAGTAAATTCTTTTTCATGTTCAATTTCCTTTGTAATTATATGGTTTTAAAAGCTGTTGTCGACAGATTGAATCAAGCGTCAATATGCATAAAAATCAGGCGGATGGCACCGCCTGTAATACAGAATAATTTATTTGAACAGCTTGGTCGAATCCACAATAAATCTGGACGTGAATTCATCACGTTTGAAAGAAGTACAATGTCCATCTGCAAATAATGTATTGCACAAGGTGTTTTGAACATGTGCTGGATATACGGCACAGTTATTGACATTGGTCGGGTCAACATGTCCTGACCAGCTGGCTTTCAAGCCGTTCATGCCGTCCGCCATAAGAAAGGTCGTGGATGGCTGGGACAGCCTGCTTCTTTTATGCAGCGGAGCCTCAGTGCTGTTGTTGAAATTATACATGTATCCGACTGCAGCCTCGTTGACGCAATAGTTAGTGATGGCGATACTGGTTTTGGTAGGCCAGGTTATCAGTTGATTGGATTCACAATAAAAATACTTATCCCAGTTTGTCGGGGTGCCCCACTGATTGTTTACCTGCTTTCTATTCATTACCGGCTGCATCAGCCAAGTCCAGTCACAAACTCCGCCCCAGAAACCCACTCCGATTCCGTAAGGGACAAGATAATCCGCATAATTATCGCTATAGAATTGAATTCCGGTGCCAAGCTGTTTCTGGGTGTTCAGGCAGTTCATCGCCCTGGCTTTTTCCCGCGCTTTGCCAAGCGCTGGCAGCAGCATCCCTGCGAGGATTGCGATGATCGCGATCACCACGAGCAGTTCAATGAGTGTGAAACTTCTTTTTTTCGACATTTTACCATCTCCTTCTATTGGTTTTAGTCATGGTTCTTTTAAAGCATTAAGATTCCCTATTTTTTAACTTTCAATGTCTTATTCGGAATGACGTTTCCCGGGATCTCCAGATAATGCGACACGGCTTTTTTACGTTCGCTTTGTCTTAAAAAATCCAGGGCTCCGGCAATCAATTCGGCGTGACAAGTTTTTACCGTAGTCAGGTACGGCGGCGCATTGATGCAGGAACTGATTCCGTCGAAACCCATTACGCCGATATCTTCCGGAACTTTAACGCCCTGTTTATTCAAATAATCAATCACGCCCACAGCCTTAAAGTCGGTATCCACGAAAATACCGTCGCAGTTCAAACCGCGCCCGTAAAGGATTGATGCTCCGCGCGCCCCGCTGTCCTGATCATCAATTCCCATCACAATATTTTTCTCTTCCAGCGGCAGGGCATAATCAGCCAGCGCACGTTTGTAGCCAGCAATCTTATCCGGAATTTTTTCTGAACCAATATAAGCGATCCGGCGGTAACCGTTTCTGGCCATATAGGTAATGCCGCGATAGACACTTTCATTCAGACCGAGCGACAGTCTGATTGCAGTATCAACCACGGCTGGCGGCAGACTGTCAATAATAATCAATGGTATTTTTCGTGATTTGAGCATTGTTTCAATCAAATCATGGTACTCCTCGTCGCCGAAAAAAATCACCGCGTCATACGCTTGCAGCCGGTCTTCGGCGCGACTCGGATCGGCCTGCAACGGCACGATTGCCGTCGAGAATGTGTCATGGTCTTTCAGTGATTGCATTACTGCGGTTATCGCCCGCTGCACAATATGCCAGTGATTGGAGTTGGTTACCGGATTATCCAGATCAGGACGGGCCAGGGCCATTGCCAGGTTCAGCGCATGAATTTCCCGGGGGGCATTGCCGATAAACGATCCTTTGCCCTGCACTCGGTACAGTACGCCTTCATCCGTGAGTTCTGAAAGCGCTTTGTGCGCAGTCATGGGATCGACATCCAACAGTCTTGCCAGTTCCCGCTGCGACATGAAACGGTCGCCGGGACTGGGCCGGTGCTGTCTGATCCAGTTCCGAACTTCGTTTTTAACTTTTGCCGCGCCTTTGAGCGCAATGTCGCTTTGAGTAAACATGATTCACGAACCCTAACAATAGTTGATCACAGTGAATTAATTTTTGTCATAAGTGAATTATAAGTGAATTAATGTATATTGTCAATAGCGAATCAGCTATTTCCGAAAGAAAATCGGGAAAAAGTGATGGAAATAATAAATAAACCTGAAAATTATTCATCAATAGTGTAATCGTTGTATTATTTTTTGCTTTTTGCGTTTCAGGCTGTAAATTGCACTATTGCAGAAATGTTTAAGGCGGATGGATTGTTCCGCGCGGACTCAATTAACAGGAATTTTTGACTATGATGCTGGACAGTACTGAATTATATCCCATGTGCTTCACTCCTATCTATAAAGAGCGGATGTGGGGCGGCGATCAGCTTGCATCAGTCCTTAAACGCGCGCTGCCGGAGTGCAAAGATCCGGTCGGTGAATCCTGGGAACTGGTTGACCGCGACGACGAACAAAGCGTTGTCGCCAACGGGCCGCTTAAAGGCAAAACCATTCATGAACTGATTCAATCCTACGGCAAAGATCTCGTCGGCAAAAACTTTCACGGCGGACGTTTTCCGCTCATGGTCAAGATCATTGACGCCGGAACCCGGCTGTCATTGCAGGTTCATCCCGATGCGGACGTCTGCGCCAAACTCGGCCACGGCGCCGAGCCGAAAACCGAAATGTGGTATATCATCGCCGCAAAAAAAGGCGCTAAAATTATGGCCGGGCTCAATCCCAGAGGGACTAAACGGCAACTGGTTGACGCGTTGAATTCCCCGGATATCGAAAGCCAGTTACAGGTGTTCAGCTCCGAGCCTGGCGACGCATATTTCATCAGTTCCGGGACACTGCACGCCATCGGCGGCGGCAATCTGCTGCTGGAAATCCAGCAGAACAGCGATACCACTTTCCGCGTCAGCGACTGGGGACGTATTGACTCCAGCGGCAAGCCCCGCGAACTGCATGTGGAACAGGCCATGGAATCCATTAATTTTACCAACCGTACCTCGCCCCGGGTTGCCGGAGTGGTGGATGCGGTTGCGCATAACCGGAAATTCCCGGTAATCAACCGCTGCCAGTTTTTTAAAGTGGACGATCTGCGGCTGGTCGGGGAAATGAAAGACACTACTTCGCAGACCGGCAGTTTCCATCTGCTGAGCGCCATCAATCATCCGGTTGAAATCGGCAGAGATGATAAGATTGTCAGGCTGGAGCCCGGCGACAGTTGCCTGATTCCGTCGGCATTCGGCGACTATACCATCAAACCGCTCACAGAGACCATGACGATAATTGTAAAAACTACGCTTTAAGGCGGGCATTGCCCGCAACTCGGAAGACAGGGAGTCAGAAATCAGGAGTCAGGAGTCAGAATAAAACCTGAAACCTGAAATCTAATAAACACAATCTACAAATTAAAACTCGAAGATTAAGACAAGAATAATCGAACAACCGCAGGTTTTGAAGATGATCGAATTCAAGTGCATTGCTGATCTGGAGGCTTTTTTAAAGTCTGAATTCCCCCAGTCGGAAATCCCGGCCAACTGGAATATCGCCACCGAAAAATGTCCGGCTGACATGACCGGGGATCTTACCGTTAACTGTTTCAGGTTCGCTAAAATATTCCGCGCCGCTCCGGATAAAATAGCTGAAATGTCCGCTGATTTTCTCAACCGTCACGCGGACGTGGAAAAAGCGGAAAAAATCAAGGCGTTCGTCAATCTGACGCTGAAGGGGCATGCAGTTCACCGCGATTCTGTCGCCAGACTCAGTGAACTGCTCGATTCCGGCAGACTGCCGCAGGATAAAAGACAGCGGATACTGATCGAATTTTCCGCTCCAAACACCAATAAACCGCAGCATCTGGGGCATGTCCGCAATAATACGCTGGGCATGTCGCTGGCTTCGCTGCTCAAGCGCGTCGGACATGACGTCATCGCCATCAATCTGGTCAACGACCGCGGCATCCATATCTGCAAATCCATGCTGGCGTACCAGCGTTTCGGCAACGGCGTCACCCCGCAGTCAACCGGAATCAAAGGCGACCATCTGGTCGGCGATTTCTATGTAAAATTCAACGGCGCGCTGAAACTTGAACTCGAAGCATTGAAGAAAGATAAACCGGAGCTGGCCGGCAAAGATGACGAAGACCTGTTTCTGGAAACCGAGATCGGGCGCGCCACCCAGAAAATGCTCCAGGACTGGGAAGCCGGCGACCCGGCAGTCATGGCTCTGTGGAAAACCATGAATTCGTGGGTGTTTGAAGGATTTGACGTCACTTACAAGCGCATGGGCATTAAATTTGACCATACTTATCTGGAAAGCCAGACCTATCTGCTGGGCAAGGACCTTGTAGCTGAAAGCCTGAAGAAAGGTGTTTTCACGCAGCGCCCGGATGGCGCGGTAGTTGTTGATCTCGGCAAAATGGGGCAGAAAGTCGTGCTGCGCTCCGACGGCACCAGCGTTTACATTACTCAGGACATCGGCACCACCCTGAAAAAATACGAAGATTACAAGCCTGACTCCCAGATCTGGGTCGTCGGCGATGAACAGATACTGCACTTTAATATGCTGTTCGCCATTCTGAAGAAAATGGGCTACCCCTGGGCGGACAACCTGTTCCATCTGGTTTACGGCATGGTCAATCTGCCGACCGGTAAAATGAAGAGCCGTGAAGGCACCGTGGTTGACGCCGACGATCTCTTTGCTGAAATGGTTGACCTCGCTAAAGAAGCCGCCCGCGAAAGATGCGGCGATGAGGTTTCCGAAGAAGACATTGCCACCCGCGCCGAAATCATAGGCATGGGGGCGCTGAAATTCATGCTTTTGAAATTCAATCCGAAAACAACAATGACTTTCGATCCCCAGGCATCGGTAAAATTTGAAGGCGATACCGGCCCCTACGTCCAGTATGCCTGCGCCCGCATCAATTCAATCGAACGCAAAAGCATTGAGCGCGGCATCAAATGCGACGACAACCCGGACTGGTCGCTGCTGACTAAGGAAGAGGAGAAATCTCTTTCCATTACCGCATATTTCTACCCGCAGGCATTGCTTGAAGCGGCGGAAAAGAAGGACAATTCGGTGCTGGTGGAATATCTGCTTGACCTGGCGAAAGCCTTCAACCGCTTCTATCGCGAATGCCCGGTTCTGGCCGCGGATGATGAAAACCTGCGTAAATCGCGGCTGGCGTTATGTGCCGGAATCAGAACCATCCTGGCAGACGGGCTCAACACCCTGACCATCGGCGTTCCCGAAGCAATGTAAGAATTCAAGGGAGCTGTTTCCGCAATGGTGACAATGGATTACATCGCAAAGAAAACCGGGCTGTCGCGCTATACGGTTTCCATGGCTTTGGACGGAAATCCGCGGGTTCGCGAAGAAACCCGTCAACGGATTCTCGCCGCCTGTGAAAAATACGGTTATATTCCCAACCGCAACGCCGTGGGACTGGTTAAGGGCAGAACCAACCTGATCGGAGTGGTGGTGCCGTATCTTACCGACGACTTCTACAGCGAATTTATTGAATTCCTCGACCGCGCCGCGCTGAAATTCGACTATCAGATGGTGTACCGTTCCTCCTATAACGATAATATTGTGGAAACTGAGATCATCAGGAATTTTCTGTCATTGAAAGTCTGCGCAATGATTATCGTGCCGGTAGTGACCAATCCCGACCGGCGCATCCACGAACTGGCGGAGAAAAATATTCCGGTCGTATATTTTGACCGGCAGTGGAGTGAAGACAGCTATCATGTCATCAATGATAATCACAGCGGCGTTCTGCAGATGACGGAAGCGCTTATCGACAGCGGACGAAATCCTGCATATCTTGGAAGTTTTTATCAGACCAGCAATATCACCGCCATGCAGCGTGAACATGGGTACTGTGACGCCATGCGGCGGCATGGTTTGGAGCCGTGGCTGATTGACTGTTCACGCAGCCGCGAAAAACAGGACAATGAGCAGTTCGGCTATGAAAATATGCGCAGTGTAATTGCCGGCGGCGCTGTTCCGGACGCATTGGTATGCGTCACTGATGCGGTCGCCCTGGGGGCAATGCGGGCATTGAATGAAGCCGGGATCATACCGGGGAAAAAAGTTCTGGTAGCCGGACACGACAATTTGCGCTTTAGCGCGTTCTTAAGTCCGGCGCTGTCCACTGTCCGCCAGCGTAAAGATTTATTTGCACTGACTTGCATTGAAATCATTGACGCCTGCCTGCATGGCAATCCGCCCGCACAGAAAAAATATATGTTTGAACCGGAAATCATCCGCCGCGAATCAGCTTAACAACTTCTTAGTTAATATTGGTCAATTTGCAAATTTTTCATCTTTCCATGTTGACACGTGGCAAAGTAAACATTATAATATATTGACACGTGACAACTTTTTATAAGGAGATGATTATGCAATCACGGTTTAAGCTGGGATATATGCCGACGCGGCGGGTGTTTTTTTCGCAGGAGGATTCGCTTAAATACAAAGACCTGATTTTACTGAAGATCAAGTCGCTGCTGCTGGATATTGACATTGTCGATCTGAGTTTTTTAAGTCCGGAAGGATTGCTGGTGGATGAAAAAGACGCGGAGAGCGTCGCGCGAAAATTCATTGCAGAAAACGTTGACGCAGTCTTCTGTCCGCATTGTAATTTTGGCTCGGAAGGCGCGGTGGCGATGGCGGCCAGGCGAATCGCCAAACCGTTTCTGCTCTGGGGGCCGCGGGATGAAAGTCCGTTGCCGAACGGAGAGCGGCTGCGGGATTCACAGTGCGGACTGTTCGCAACTTCCAAGGTCTTGCAGCGTTTCGGCGTACCGTTCAGTTACATCGTAAACTCACGAATTGACGATCAGGTTTTCGAGCATGGACTGGTCAATTTTGTCCGGGCGGCGAATGTGGTCAAGCACTTTACTTCCGCCAGGATCGGTCAGGTTTCCACTCGTCCGCGCGATTTTTATTCGGTTATTGTCAATGAAGGTGAACTGCTGGAAAAATTCGGCATTCAAACCATTCCGATCGATTTGAGCAAGATCGTCAATGAATGCCGTTCACTGCTTGGCAATGTCACGGCCGCGGTAAAAGATGAAGCCGAAAATTTGAAGCGCAAGGCGGACTTTTCTAAATTCCCCGGCGATGAACTGGTTCTAAAGCTGACGGCGCTGAAGCTGGCGGTCGGCAAATGGGTAAAAGACGAAGGTCTCGATGCTCTGGCATTTCAATGCTGGGATACTTTGCAGCAGGAACTGAACATCTGTTCATGTTTCGTCCATGCGGTGTTGACGGAGGAAGGTATTCCGGTCGCCTGTGAAACGGATATTCATGGTGCGATTACCTCGCTGATGCTGCAAAGCGCCAGCCATTTCAAGGAACCGACGTTTTTCGCCGACTTGACGATCAGGCACCCCGACAATGACAATGCCGAACTGCTATGGCATTGCGGTCCGTTCCCGCCGTCACTGGCCGATGGTAAATGTGTTATCAACAATCACTTTGTACTGCCCAGCCATGCGCCCGGGGTATGCAACTGGAAACTGAAGGACGGCCACGTGACACTGGCGCGCCTGGACGGAGCTAAAGGTAAATATTCGCTGCTGTGCGGCGAAGGCAATACGGTTGAAGGCCCGTTTAATCAGGGCACTTACGTTTATGTGGAAGTAAGCGACTGGCCGCTGTGGGAGGAAAAAATTATCTACGGGCCTTACATCCACCATGTCGTCGGAGCTTACGGCAGCTTTTCGCCGGTGCTTTATGAGGCATCTCGTTACATCGACTGTCTGGAATTCGATCCGGCGTCGCCGGGGCTGGACACAATCAAACGGATTATCCGCAACGGGAAGGAATAAGCCAATGGCGATTATAACCGCAAGAAATGAATCCCTGAAAGTGGTGGATAAAGTCATTGAAAATAATGCCGCGATGGCGATTTTCTGCACTGCCAGCCACTGGAACACCGAAGCTATCCTCCTGGCGGCGAAAAAACTCTGCGACAAATACCAGATCGGGAGCGTTCCGCTGGCGGTCGCCATGACTTTCAACTATCCCTACATGCCGCAGGCGCAGCGGATTACTCACTGCAGGAATGCCAAACTTGGTTTTCAGAGCATCATGGAGCATCTCCATGTGCTCTGCGACAGCGTCGGCTCGCCGTATCATAATATAGTCGTTCTGCCGCATCTGGACCACGCCGATCCCGGGCGGGATGAATGGGCGCTTACTGAAGGCACGAAATATCTTGCTTCGGCAATGTTCGACGCGCAGAGTTACCCGTCTGAACAGAATATATCCATGACCCGTGACTATGTGGCCAAATATGGCAAAAACATTATGATTGAAGGCATCATGGAGGAACTGGTCGTGGCCGACAAACATGCAAAAAGCGGCAATGTATCCGCCGATAACTATCTTGAACGGGCTGACGCTTATGTCAAGGCGACCGGCATTGACTTCCTCGTGCCCGACCTTGGAACTGAGCAGCAGGCGTCCGGCAGCGGCAGCGTAAAGTATCTGGATGAACGTGCCAGGGGGCTGACTTCCATTCTCGGACGGAAGATGCTGGTGCTCCATGGCACATCTTCGCTGAATAAAGATCAGATGCTGAGCCTGTCCGGCGACGGCGTGGTGCGCGTGAACATGTGGACGAAAATCGCCCGCGAAGCCGGGAAGTACGCCGCCGGAAACCTGTTTAAACGAGCCGAAGCCGTATCCCGCGGCGACTTCGACGCCGTGGAGTCGAACCAATATCTGATGGACTCCATCGACAAGGCCTCCGATATGATGCTGGAGATTCTTGAAACACTGAACTACGCGAACTTCGCGCGCAAATAACGGAGGGTGCCGCCATGAGTCTGCTGGGCATAGATGTCGGGACCACCGGCTGCAAGGCCGCGGCATTTGATTCCGCCGGAACGGTCATTGCCTCGGATTACCGCGAATATGACATCATCCGGCGACTGCCCGGTCAGGCGGAACTGGACAGCGTCGATGTCTGGAACAAGGTCGGGCAAGTAATTTCCGCCTGTGCCGTACAAGCCGGAACTGACCAGATTGAAGCGCTTTCGGCGGCCTCGATGGGCGAAGCCATGGTGCCGGTTGACAGCCAGGGCTGCATCTGCGGCAATTCCGTATTGGGAACGGATACCAGAGGGGCGAAATACCTTGACCGGTTGACCGCTCGAATACCGGCGGAGGAAATTTACCGGATTACCGGACAACCGGCCGGAACCGGTTACGCACTGCCGAATCTCTGCCGGATTAAAGCCGAAGAACCTGAACTTTATCAGCAGGTATTTAAATTTCTGCCATGGGCCGATTTTGTCACTTATATGCTGACCGGCAGAATTACGGCAAATTATTCCCTGGCCTGCCGCACTCTGCTGTTTGATTACAAAACTGATTGCTGGTCGCAGGCAATTGCTGATGCGGCGGAATTTGATCTGGAAAAATTACCGGATTTAATGCCCTCCGGTCAAGCATTGGGCCGTATATCCGGAGAAATGAGCGGGGAATTCGGCTTGCCGCCGGATGTCCAGGTGGTGACCGGAACCCATGACCAGTGCGCCGCCACGCTGGGAGCCGGAGTCAGCGAAGCCGGAACGGCCATGCTGGGGCTGGGCACTTATGCCTGCATGGTCATGGCTCATGAACATCCGGATGCCAGTTCGCCGTTTGTCCGGCTCGGGGTTAATATTGAAAATCATGCCATACCGGAACAATATGTGAGCTTTATCTATCACGGTTCCGGCGGCGCACTGATCAAATGGCTGCGGGACGAGATGTTTCGCGATCTGCAGGGCGGCAACGCGTATTCGCGCATGTTTGCGGAATTGAGCCGGACAAAAGATACTCCGGTAGTATTGCCATACTTTGCCGAAACCGGCCCGCTGGACTATGCCTGCGGCGGACGGGGAGCCATTTGCGGATTGTCGTTTGCTCATTCCCGCGCGGATATCCTGAATGCCGCGCTTCAGGGAATCATCTTTTACTTCAAAGACGCGCTGAACCAGCTCCGTT
>JBAWXM010000099.1:0-15339 GCA_037144075.1 Lentisphaerota bacterium
TATGATTTTATGGCGATACGAGCCCGCGGCATACAGCGGGCTGAGAGAACTAGTTCCATAATAATGAATGATTTCACCTGTGTGCATGGTAAAGCAATGACCAATGGAGCCATGAACTTTCTGTGGGGCGACGGTCATGTCGGTGACCCGATGGATATGAAATAAATAAATAACGCAAATAACTGTCAGGAGCACATTTATGAACAACATGCACGCTAAAAGCAGAAAAAAAGTCGCAGCGCCGCCGCCAAAGTCAAAGAAAAAAATGCTTATCTGGCTATCCAGCTCGATTATGGCGGCTGCCGTCATCTCTTACGGAACATATTTCCTTTTCTTTAAGCCGAGTTTGAAGGACGCCCCGCCGGCAAAGTCAGACAAAAAACAAATAGTCGGCTATCTTGCCTCCGACAAATTCAGCCAGCTGTCAATGGATGATAAGAAAACGTATGTCAAGCAGCTCAATGACGGACAGCCGTGGCAGGTTATGCGGGCGCCGGATATTCCTAAAGAGGAACAATCCAAGCTCCGCGAAAATATAGGACCTGTTTCCCAGGAAATGGAAAAAGAGCGGCTCGACAAGTTCTTTAAAATGTCCAAAGAAGACCAGCAGAAAGAACTTGAAAAAATAGCAGAGCAGATGAAAGAACGCCGGGCAGCGCAGCAGGCTCAGGGCGGCGGTCAAGGCGGTCAAGGCGGTCAAGGCGGTCAAGGCGGTCAAGGCGGTCAAGGCGGTCGAGGCGGCCCTCCAGGCGGTGGCGGACGCAATTCTCCTCAACGTCAAATGGCCAGGTATGAAACGACTAGTCCTGTTACCCGCGCCCAGCAGGTTGAGTTCCGAAAGATGTTGATGCAGCAGATGCAGACATCTGCCGCCGCTCCGGCAAAAAAATAATTGCCTGAATCAAAATTTTAAGAGCATGACAGATTTTAAGCCTGTTGCGACTTTTTGTTGTTTCGGCGCGATGATAATATTTTTTTAAATTAAGGTATTGACAAAACTTAAAACTTGTGTTAAACTAGTTTTGCAGGATCAATAATAAATTAAAAATAAGAATTGGCTGTCCATGTATTCATTGGATAAAATCGCAAAAGATCTCGGAGTCAGCAAAGCGACCGTGTCCCTGATCCTCAGCGGCAAGGCCGTGCAGAGCAGAATTAGTCCGGATACTGAAGAAAAAGTAAAAAAATACTGCAAGCAGATTAATTATCTGCCGAATATTCATGCACAGCGGATGAATCAGAAACTGGTAAAAAATATTGGCGTATTGCTGGAACCCGGTGAGAATATTGGAGAGGAAAGCCCGTTGTCAGAATTCAATATTGCTCAAATCCTTGGTGGAATTGCAATAGCATCGGAAAAAGCCGGATTCGGTTTTTCCGTGAGAATATATCGCGAAGGTATAGATGAACAGGAAATATTTAATAGTTTTCGCAATAAGGAAATAGCCGGCCTGATATATTACGGATTCCAGATTCCTGAAGCCTGGAAAAAAGTTTTTGCGGCGGAAAACAGACAAGTTGCGGGAATCGGAATTGCTCCGGTAACCGGGATATCGAGTATAAATATAGATAACTTTGATATATCTTATCAACTAACGGAATACCTGCTGAAACAAGGGCGCCGACGCTTCATCTATCTGGGCGGCATGGAAACAAGCTATCCCGGAACCGAACGTTATAACGGGTTCAAAGCAGCGTTGAAAGATAACCGGATAGCATTTCCTGATGATCATTTTTTCATGGGCGACTTCAATGAATCCAAGGCCAATAAAATCGTCAAAGAATTCTTCAGTAATAAAAGAAATCACGCGGATGCAGTTGTCTGTGCCAATGACGCTATGGCAATCGGAGCAGTACTCGGCCTCAATGAATCCGGATTTAAGGCGCCTTCAGATATTGCTGTAACCGGCGGAGATAATATTTCGCTGGGACGCTATTTTTCTCCGGCGCTGACAACTTTTGATAACCGGCCGCGCCTGCTCGGTGAAAAGGCGTTTGAAACCTTGATGCAATCTATCAAGGGCAGCGGGTACAAACATTTGATTCTGAAAAGCGAACTGATCATCAGGCAGTCAGCCTGATATAACGAAATTATTAAAAAAATCTGCTAAACATGTTTTGCAGGAAAGGTGAGAAATGTCGAACGGGAAATATGACAAAAGTATGGCAATCGTAATGGAACGGCCGCGGCAGGCGACGTTCCGTGAAATCGAACTTACGGCATTGCGTCCGGACAGTTATGTTGCAAAGACCACCATGAGCGGAATCAGCAGCGGCACCGATATGAAGACCTGGCTGGGCTTGCAGCCGGCGGAGTCATTGTATTATCCGTGCGTGCCGGGATACGAGAATGTCGGCAGAATTGTTCATGCGCAACCGGAGGCTAAGGGTTTTGCGGTCGGCGACAGGGTGATGATCAACGAATGCCGCTATTTCGGCAATCTCTGCGCCGCCTGGGGCGGTAACTCGGAATATGTGGTAAAAGATTCTTATACCGCGCCTTCGCCGTTTGACTACATGGTAAAAATTCCGGACAATGTCTCTGACCGTGACGCCGTTCTGGCATATCTGCCGTGTGTGGCGTTGAAAGGCATCAAGCGGTTAAATCTCCGCGCCGGCGAGACTGTAGTCGTGATTGGCGCCGGAATGGTGGGTACCAGCGCGCTGCAAATCCTTAAAATTCTGCAACCCGGACTGAAAACCATCTGCATTGAACGCAGCGAATACCGGCGCGGCATCGCCAAAAAATATGCCGACCATGTGCTGAGCGTGGAAAATGCCGAAAAGGAATTAGCCGCGATCACCGGCGGAAAAAAAGCGGATAAACTGATTGAGTGTTCCGGCAATACTGAGGTAATCGGCCATTTACACCGTTACATCAAGGATGGCGGCTGGAACTATGATGACGAACCGGCGCATATTCACTGGCAGGGCGATTATCCGGGCAGGATCGTCATGGATGCCTACAACCACTGGTTCACGAAGAATTGCACCATCACGATGACCTGCGCGCTGGGACCTGGCTGTAAAGAGCAGATTCTG
This sequence comes from Lentisphaerota bacterium, assembly GCA_037144075.1. GTDB lineage: Bacteria > Verrucomicrobiota > Lentisphaeria > Victivallales > Victivallaceae > CAIPAT01. The sequence continues at coordinate 3,043 of JBAWXM010000099.1, forward strand.
CAATGGATGAGCGAAGGCAAGTTCGACACTTCCGGCCTGCCGGTGGAAGTATGGCCGGTGCGGAAATGCGCGGAAGCATATGAATATAAAGAGCAACAGGGTGACAATGTCTTTAAAGTCATCTTCGACTGGGAAAATAAATAATCTCAAGAAGTCATAAGTCAGAATAATACATAAAGTAAATAGTGACTCTTAACTCTTAACTCTTAAAGGGGGTATGTAATGCATTTAGGACTGGCCGCATGGGGGTTCCGGGAAACCCCGCTGGAGAAACAGCTTGAAATAACCGGAAAACTGGGGCTTGATTTACTGGAATTAAGCATTGCCGGACATCATAATGATGTACTGCAATCAGGCGCATCATCAGGTGAGATTGCCGGAGTGCGCGATTTGTTTAAACGCTATGGCGTCAAATTGAGCTGCGCATCTGCGGGCAATGACTTTACTCTGCCGGAAAAAGCCGACAATCTTAAACAACTGGCATCGGTGAAACGGGTCATTGATATTGCAAGCGAAGCCGGAGCTGACCGCCTGCGGATATTTGCCGGATTTTCGCCGGTGACGGATGTCACCGGCGGACGCTGGCAAGTTATGATAGACTGCCTGCGTCAGGTTGCGGAACATGCCGCGGCAAAGGGAATTGTCCCGTCAATTGAAACGCATGGCGGAGTAACCGCTACGGCGGATGGTGTAAAACATTTTTACAGCACATCGTCGCAGCCAGAGGCATTGCTGAAGATGCTGTCGGAACTGCCGGAAACAATGAAGATAAACTTCGATCCGGCCAATCTTTATGCCATCGGCATGAAACATCCGGAAGAAGTTTACGCCAAAATAAAAGACCGTGTCAATTATGTGCATCTCAAAGATTTTGTTCCGGTATCGGGAACGGACAGTCTTAAGCCGGCCGCCTGCGGCGAAAGCGCCATGGACTGGGGGGCGCTGCTGAAGGCAATGGCGGATTACAACGGTCCGGCGCTGATCGAATATGAAAATGTGGAAGATGTCGAGGACGGCTGTCTCCGCTCGCTGCAATTCTTAAGAAAATTTGGTATTTAACACCATAAAAACAAAACCAACAGGAGAAGGAAAATGTCAAAACCAAAAATCGTCTTCATGCCGCATGCGAACATTCAATATTCGCAACTGAAACCGGAAAAACGGCAATGGGTGATGAAGAATTCCTACGAAAAGCTGTTCGACGTAGTGCTTGGCGGTAACTATCGTATCGCTTTTGAAGCGTCCGGACGGACTATTGAACTGATGGCGGAACAGGCTCCGGAAGTGCTGGCGAAGCTGAAGACGCTGGTGAAAGAAGGCAAACTCGAACCGGTTTCCTCGCCGCACATTCATTTCATGCTCAGCAATATTTCGCCGGAAATCTGCCTGGATTCTCTGCGTTATGCGCTGGACGTCTGGGAGAAATATGTCGGAGTAAGACCGACTGTCGGCTGGAATCCGGAATGCGGATGGGCTTCATATATACCGGAAGTATATAAGGCGGCCGGCTTCGATTCGCTGGTCATGGACGCTGATTCGCTACTGCTCTCATTTGAAGAAATCAGAAAGGCCACCGGTCTCACCTATGACGTGCAGGGGCACAGCAACAAGAACCATTTGTTCAAGATTGAAGAATATATTAAAGATAAGCCGGAATTTCTGAAATTCATCACCAATCCTTCCAAAGCGGCTAACGGCCTGAACATGATTTTCCGCTCAGACTGCATGGCTAATCCGATGCTGTGGTTCCTGATGGGCGCCACCGAGGGAATGCGGAATGAACCGGTGAACACGACCGAACTGCGCGCCATCTTTGAGAACTGGAAACAGCGCATTGCCGGCAGCGGCAGCTTTATCATGCCGTATGCCGAGGATGCCGAATATATCGGCACGTCTGCATATTTCTATGTAAAGCAGTTCAATCAGGCCAGATTTTTCGAACACGAACCGGAGAGCGTGACCAGATTCAAACAGCTGCTGGACATGGCGGCGGAATGCGGCTATGAATTCAGCACCCCGTCCGAAGTGATCGCGGCTTCGACCAATGTGTTTGCCAATGACTATATTAACTGTATTGAAAACGGCGCGGCATGGCATGGCGGCACCGCCAAAGCCTGGACCAATACCGACTATTCCAGAATCATGGACCCGGTATGTTTTTCCATCTTTACCGGCATAAAAGACGTGGCCGCCAGACTGAAGCAGCAACTGGGATCGCTGGACGGCGATCTGGACGCGGCGTTTAAAGCGGTGACCAGCGCTTACGTTTCCGACTCCCGCTGGCCCCCTGCCCCGACCTCGCCGGGCAGATTCAATGTCCGGGAATCCCTGGACGACATGTATGCCGCCAACGAAGCGATCCGCCGCGCCATGCAGCGCAACGGCATTGCCAGTCAGCGGGCATTGTATTCACCGGAACTCATGGACAGCCAGATCCGGGCGATAGAAACCAAGCTCATGGCGTCAGCATATTTCGGAGAATAACAACATGGCACTGCCGGAGAAAAAACTAGAAATGGTTCACCTGCAACTGACGCGGAAATGCAACTTGCGCTGCTATTTCTGCGGACAGTGGGGCAGGAAAGGATTTTTCTCCGGCGGCGCCGATACCGACATGCGTTTTGAAGAATGGCTCCGCGTCATTGACCGGCTGATCGAATACCGCAAAGCATCCGGGATTTCACCGGAAATCACGCTCTGGGGCGGCGAACCGCTGGTATATCCGGAATTCAAAGCCATTGTTGAATATCTGAGAGCCAATGAATTCCAGCTGAAACTGATCACTAACGGGGTATTACTTGACCGCTTCGCCACATTGATCAAATATAATTTTAAACATGTCCATATTTCAATTGACGGCCCCAGGGAAATCCATGACCGGATCCGCGGACAGGGGGTGTTCGACAAAGTTGCCGCCAGCGTAAAACTGCTGCATGGCGGAACTGCTGAAATAATCTTTATGACGGTAATCTCCCCGGACAACGTTGACATCATGCCGGAGATTCCGTATACGCTGGAAAAACTGGGGCCGGATAAAATAATCCTGCACAAACTGATTTATCTTTCTTCCAATGAATGCGCGGCCTACAGAAACTGGATGAAAACAACGTTTAATATGGAAGCGCCCGCAATCGACTCCTGGGCGAAAGATGATACCGCTGATTATCTGAGCAAACTGGAGAAAAGCGCTATAATATTGCAGCAGGAAATTGATGCGCGGCGTTTTTCAACAGAAGTTGTATATCTGCCGCATGGGGATACCGCCGCATCGCCATTCTGCCTGGCGCCGTTCCGCCGCCTGCACGTCGCATACAACGGCGATGTCCTGTACTGCACTGATTTTTATGATTTTAAAGCCGGCAATGTCCGGAATAACGATTTGATCGACATTTTCAATAATGAAATTTCCGAAAAATTCCGCGGCGAAATCGCCGCCGGCAATTGCCCAACCTGCAATCACTGCGCCTGGAAGAATAATAAAAGCTACACCCCGGCAACATAATTCAATTATCAGTAATTTACTATTGAAATACCGGCCAAAGCATCTATGATAATAGTTTATATTTTTATAAATTAAATAACGGAGACCAGGAAAATGCTTAAGCTCGCAGTGATGTTTACTGACAATATGGTTTTACAACAGACGGCTGTTCTGCCGGTGTGGGGGACGACCAGTCCCGGCCTGCAGGTGACAGTGCGTTTTGCCGGACAGGAGAAGACCGTCAAGGCGGACGTGAACGGCGACTGGCGCGTGAAGCTGGAGCCGCTGGCGGCCAGCGCCATACCGCGGGAAATGAATATTACGGTAAATGATCCGGACAAAACCGCGATAACTCTGCGCAACATCCTGATTGGCGAAGTATGGGTATGCTCCGGACAGTCAAACATGGAATGGCCGGTTTACTCTTCCGGTAATTCAGCGCAGGAAATTGCAAATTCAGATTTCCCGGGCATCCGCCTGTTGACGATTCCCAAACTGGTTGGGGAAACCCCGCAAAAATATATTGCCGCAGGTACATGGAAGGTCTGCAATCCGGAAACCGTATCAGTTTTCTCCGCCGTTGGTTATTTTTTCGGACGCGAACTGCACCGCAAGCTGGGCGTTCCGGTAGGATTGATCAACGCCAGCTGGGGCGGCACCGTCGCGGAGGCGTGGACCAGTAAAAATACTCTGCTGGAAATCCCTGAACTGGCTGAGCTTGTGACTAAATATGACATTGATGTCGCGAATTCCGGGGAGTCAATTGCAAAATATAAAGCGGAAATACAACTGCTGGAGCAGAAAACGGCAGATATAAAAAATGAAGGATTCCCGCGCGGCTGGGCGGACATTCCGAATCCGTCCGGAGAATGGAACGACATGGAACTGCCGGGTTCATGGCAGAACCGCGGTCTCGATTTCAGCGGCATTCTATGGTTCCGCAAAGAGCTTGAACTACCGGATGGCTGGCACGGTAAAGAATTGCGGCTGGCAATCGGCGCCACCGACAAAGGCGACATCACTTATTTCAATAACGTGCAGGTTGGCAGTATTACCATGGATGACCGCCAGGACTCATGGTGTTTTAGACGCACTTATGCCATTCCGGCCAATCTGGTCAAAACCGGCAAAAATGTGATCGCGGTGCGGGTGCGCAGTGACAAATACGACGGCGGCATGATCGGGCCGGCGGAAGCGATGCATTTATCCTGCCCGGCGCTGCCGGAATCATCTTCGATTCCGCTGACCGGAGTATGGCAATATGCGGTGGAAAATAACTACGGCAAAATCGTAATTCCGGCCATCCCGCCGGGGCCGGACAATCCGAATTCTCCATCCGTATTATTCAACGGCATGATTTCCCCGCTGATCCCGTTTGCCATTCGCGGCGCGATCTGGTATCAGGGCGAATCCAACGCCGACCGGGCGGTCCAGTACCGGACACTTTTTCCTGCAATGATTCAGGACTGGAGAACGCAATGGAACCAGGGCGAATTTCCATTCATGTTTGTTCAGCTTGCCAATTTCAGGACGCAAGCGACCATTCCAGTAGAAAGCGAATGGGCGGAACTGCGTGAAGCGCAGACGATGACGCTCCGGCTGCCCGACACCGGCATGGCTGTAGCAATTGATATCGGCGAGGCCATGGATATTCATCCGCAGAACAAGCAGGATGTCGGCCTGCGCCTGGCGCTTAACGCCCTGTCCAAAACTTACCGGCAGCAGGTTCCTTACAGCGGGCCGATGTTCAAAAATATGACCAGAACAGGCAAAACATTAGAACTGCACTTCGACCATGTAAACGGCGGACTGGAATGCCGCGGCGAAAAACTGCTCGGCTTCACCATTGCCGGAGCCGACCGCAAATTTGTCTGGGCGGATGCAAAAATCAGCGGCGATACAGTTATCGTATCCTCGCCGGAAATCGCCGAACCGGAATTCGTGCGTTACGCCTGGGCGGACAACCCGGCATGCAACCTGTATAACACCGCAGGCCTGCCAGCAGTGCCGTTCCGCTCCGACATGCCCGAAAAATAATTAATACTTGCCGTAAGTGCGCGCCGTTTCCACCATCGCGAAAATATTCTCGAACGGGGTATCACGGCCGCACTGATCGCCGGTGGACAGGATGAAACAGCCGCCTTCCCTGGCGTCGTCAATTGCCTTTTTCGAGGCGTTGATAACGTCCTGAACGGAGCCTTTCAGCATCACTTCAGTGGTGTGCAAATTGCCTTTCAGCGTCAGTTTATTCCCGTAAAGCCGCTTCAGTTCGGCCAGGTTGCAGTCGCCCATCGGCGGTATTTCCAGGGGATCAATCACCGTCAGCAAGGTATCCGCCGCCATAATTTTCACCAGTTCTTTTTCCGGGTTGCATAAATGCACATAACCTGGAATCATTGCTGCAGTAACCTGCATGTATTGCGTTTCATCACCCTGAATAAATATTCAAAATTTGTTCATTTTATAATTGCAATTATATTTTATATAAGTATAATATTATAAGTAATGAACAAATTTTGAACAATACTGAATTGAGAAAATTATGGAACTTGGATTCAAGGCGGATATAATTTATCAGAAGCTATCCGAACGGCTAATAAATAAGCATTATCCGTCAGGAATGCGACTGCCTACAGAAGTGGAATTATGTGCGGAATTCAGTATCAGCCGGAATACTGTACGGGCAATAATGAATAAACTGATTGAGTATGGATTGATTTATAAGAAACGTGGAGCCTGCTACGTCAAAGACATGGTTGCGAAAAAGTCCGGAATCGTTTCCGTCATGTATCACGGCGACATGGATATGGTCGTAAAAATTCAGGATATGATTCTTGCCAGAAACAGTTTGATGAGTCTGTTCTCTCAACGGCAGGAGGGATGGTCGCCCGAAGTTGAAGCAGTGTTTCTGGAACAGGTTTTGCAGCAGCGTCATCGCGGGCTGTTAGCCAGTTGTACTCCGATACAGCCGTATAACGGGAATCTGATATCAAAACTGGAAAAAGCCGGAATCAGGACTATCCATACGGAACCATACAGGTCCGACAATCTCCCGGCGGAAAACTATCTGATGCCGGACTATTTTCAGGCTGGATATGCCGCCGCTTCAGCGCTGCTGATCGCCGGATGCCGCAAGCTCATAATGGCGGCAGCCAAAACCGACGCGCCGTACAGGGTACTGGTGCAGGCTGGATTTGAAGCTGCGATCAAACAGCACGGAGTAAAAAAGCATTGCCTGATAGAAGTAGAGAATGACTCCAGTGAAATTATTGACGCCGTCAGGAAAAGTAACGGCAGCGCCGGTGTTTTCGTGACTGTACACAGAATCGCGCAATTAATCAAGCCGGTTCTCCGGCAGAAAAAGCTTGAATGCGGTTTAATCTCGGTTGAACTTAGCGGAGACCGCTTCTCCGGCGATAACGCCTTTCTTGATTTCAATCGTGCAGGATTGTTTGAACGTGCGCTGGATTTTGTTTTTTCAGATCGCACGGAGTTGAAAGAACTGGTATTGCCGATCGTGGCAAATGCAGACAAGATAATAATTTCAAATAATAAAAAGGTGGAAAAATGATAGTCAACGGCAGTGACATAATTACCCGGCAGCTTTCGATTGGAAAAGAGACAAAAGTCAGTTTTGACAGTAAGCATCACACGGTACTCAACCCGGTGCGCTTCACTCCGGAACCGGAAGAAAGCCGTTTGAGCCTGGACGGGGAATGGCTGGTAAAATACTATCCATTCAAGGATAAAGCTGTTACCGGGTCAACCGCGAACTGGCAGAGTGTGCAGCAGCCCGGAAAAGTATTTTATGCCGACCCGGAGGCGGAAAAGCAGCCGATTGAAAACTGGAACAGGGTTTCCTTGAGCCACATTGATGATAATGACGGAGCCATTTTGCGCCGCACCGTCCGGATTCCGAAAAACTGGCGAGGGAAACGTGTTTTTCTGCGCTTCGATTCGGTTTATCCGGCGGGTATATTTTATCTGAACGGTCAAAAACTTGGCGCTCACTATTCGGGGCTTACTCCGGTGGAGTTTGAAGTTACCGGACAGGTTGAAGCTGGTAAAGACGCAGAGGTTGCCGTGCGTTTGCTCCGGAAGCATAAGTTTGTCAAAATGGATATGCCGCGTCATGCGCTGGAGTTTGCCGGACTGGCCCAGAGCGCGTATTTTTTCACGGTCGAAAAGACCTGTATCAAGGAATATCACCTGATAACCGGATTGGACAAGTCATTCAAGCACGGTACAGTTTCCGGTAAAATCACGCTGGACAATCCAACAGCAGGCGCACTGCTGGTCGAGCTTTCACGCAGCGGTACATCCGTTGCAACTTTCAGCGCTGACACTACCTCCACTCAGGATTGCTATAATATAGTTATGGAAGTAGCGAATCCCGATTTGTGGAATGATGAATATCCGAACTTATACGAAGTGAAAATTGTACTTGCCGCCGCCAGGCAGCAGCCGCAGCTTTACCGCTACAGCACCGGTTTCCGCCGCCTGGATTTGTCGCCCAAAGGACCGAAGCTGAATGGCAGTTTCATCAAGTTCCGCGGAGTCAATCACCTGACATTTCATCCGGAATACGGCATGTATACACCGAAAGACTGGTTGCGGAAATGTCTGGATTTGATGAAGAAGGCGAATGTCAATGCCATACGCACTCATTTTCTGTCGCCGCCCGCACTGGCGGAATTATGTGATGAAATGGGTTTTTATCTGCTGCAGGAACTGCCGATAGACTGGGGCACCAATTATATTCATGATCCGGAATGGGTCGGCCCTGCCCTGATGCGCCTCGAGGGCGGCATCCGCCGCGACCGTCACCATCCATCCATCATGGCCTGGAGCGTCGGCAACGAAAACATGCCTGAATCACAGGCCGTTGCAGCGGACGGCTGGAACCATTTGCGTATCTATGACCAGTTCTGCCACCTTCTCGACCCGAGCCGTCCGACCATGTTTCCGCCGCCGGGGCCGGCTAATAAAATCAGAGGCATTTTTGAATTGCGGGTCGGCGAAATTGCCGACATTCATTACAGTTTCGTATTGCAGAAACAGTTCCGCGATGAAGGCAGAATTGTCAATCCAAACAGCTGGGAAGGCGACATGGTTGAGATTACCCGCGAAGAAGCGCTGAAGCGCGGCTGGAGCGGCTGCTGGTTCAGTTCTGAATACGGTATTTTCTGTCTGGAGCCGGATATGATGAACAGTCCGTACCTGTCGGTTATCGCGGATGAAAAGATTGATCCGCTTTCCGGCAGAAATACGCTGGAAGTGTTTTACGAGCGGCTGAAAAACGAGTGGGGAAATATGCGGCACGATCCCGCCTGCCTGGGCGGAGCATATTTTCCGTGGCTCTGCTGCGGCGCCGGCAAAGGCGCGGAAGGCAATCCGTGGGGCTGGACCAGATGGGGTGAGGATGCCAACTGGGGCGTGATCACCGCCGATCTGCTGCCCAAACCGCAATTCTGGGCGCTGCGTGTACTGTTTGCGCCAGTCTGGTTTCCCGCGCGGATTTCATGGAAACCAGGAGAAAAATATTTAAAATTCAAAATCACCAATCAATACAACGCCATCGACCTTTCTGAATGCGTCATCCGCACCCAGCAGAACGGCGGAGGAACCTGGATGTGCATGGTACGGCAGTTCCGCGATGTCAAGATATCCTGTGCACCGGGTAAAACTGTCGAAGTAAAAATTCCGGTCTGGTGTGATTCGCTGAAAAACGCCTTGGACAAAGGTAATTTCGGCTACTGCCGGATTTCATTGCTCGATCCGAAAGGGTTCTGTCCGGTCAAAGCTGATATTCTGATAATTCCGGAATCCATGCAGCAGAAAGATGATATGGGCATGCCGGTCGGCCCGGATGCAATCCTTTAATTTATAGGTGAAACTATGACTGCAACTCAAAAGAAAATGACTGCAATTGCATTGGGAACTATGACGATAACGGGTTTTGCCGGAGATGTGCTCTATTCCTGTCCCGGCAAAATTAACGATAAAACCACCGGATGGAAATTTATTCCATCCGCCAATCCCGGCGGACAGGCTTATAATCCGGCGGAAGGGTATTATCCCGATAAAGGCGGCCAACTGCTCGGACCGTCTGTTCCGGCCGGCAGGAATGAGTTTGAATTCTATTCACTAAGTTTCGATGCCAAAGCTCCTGCGGATTGTTACTGGGGGGTATTTTTCAATGACAAAAACGGCAGAATGCTGGTTCCGGACGTCTATTCCAATGTATATGGCGGGAAAGACAAACAACACTATGAACAGGTAATTTACGGACGGGAAAATGCTGCCGGAATACAACCTTTTCTGCAATCGGTAAAAGGTATTGAAGTATGGGATCTGCAATTGAGGCCTATTTCAGCTAAAGATGCGGCAGAATGGTGCGACCGGCTTTATCAGACCCTGCCGCCATTGTCCTATACGCCTCCGGCAGACCGGCTCAAACTGCTGCCGAAGACTGTTGATGCAATGCAAACCGGCAGGCCGTGGCGGGTGGTGATGCTGGGCGACAGCATTATCAACGACACGTTCAATTCAAATTTTCAGTCGCTGCTGATGCGGCTTTATCCGAAAGCCGATCTGAAATTCATCTGTTCAGTTCGGGGCTCGACCGGCTGCTGGTACTATCAGGAACCGGAACATTTCAAAAGCTATGTTACTGATCTTAAACCTGATCTGCTGATTATCGGGGGGATTTCCCATAAAAGTGATATTGAAGCAATCCGTAAAGTGATTGAAATGACCGGAAAACAGATCGGCTGCGAGATATTATTAATGTCCGGACCGCTGGATGAAGACTGGCGCAGACATGATGAACAAACAGATGCCATCATACCTCCGCAAACCTGGACACCAAATCCTTTTGTGGAAAAACAGCGGCAGCTGGCCGAAGAACTGAGAATCGAATTTCTGGATACCGCCACAGCCTGGCATAATTATCTGGGACAGTCCGGCCAACCATGGCAGTGGTTCAATCGCGACCGGGTACACGGCAATGACCGCGGCAAGCAGATTGTCGGGAGAATTATTGAAACGTATTTCAAACTTTAAGGATTTTCATAATTATGAGCAACAGTCAGGAACTTGCGGACGCAATTAATCACCGGAGACCGGCAAGGATTCCATACACCATTGAATGTACCAGAGAGACTAGTGAGCGGCTCTGGCAATATCTCGGATTGCCGGTGGATTCCGATCTGGTCAAATATTTTGAATGCAATCATTTCGATTCATTGTGGCGCGGCATCGGCAAAGGCTTTACCCTGCCGGAACGGATGGAACGGCTGAAGCCGGCCAGTTCCGATGTCAGAGTGGATATATGGGGCATAAAAAGAGAACAGGTGCAGGCCGGCGATGCCCGTTACTGGGAAATTTCCGAATCGCCGCTGGCCAAGTGCGAGACCGTGGCTGACATCGAGAATTATGACTGGCCGGTAATTGATGATGTGGTATTCCCTGACCTGCCTGATGGTTTTGACCTTGCTGACTGGAAGAAAGACAAGTTCGTAATGGACATGAGTTATATCTGTCCGTTTGGTGTGCCGTGGGCCATGCGCGGAATGGAAAATCTGATGATGGATTTATATCTGAATCCTGAAATTGTCGAAGCGATTGTCCGCAAAGTTGAAGAATATTCCCTGTCCTGCCTGGAAGCTGTCTTAAAAAAATATCCGGGAGCTGTTGATATGGTCGGCTGCGGCGATGATTACGGTACGCAGAACGGCCTGCTGATAGCGCCGGACGCAATTCAAAAATTCTTTATGCCCAGCCTGAAACGCCATTATGAACTGGCCGCCAGGCATGGCGTCGGCGGGTATCATCACTGCTGCGGTGCGATTTTTGAAATAATTCCAATGATGATTGATGCGGGAGTGCAGGTTTTGAATCCAATTCAGACTTCCGCCAAAGGCATGTCTCCGGTTGAACTTAAAAAAGAATTCGGCAAAGACCTCTGTTTTCATGGCGGCATCGACACTCAGGAAACGCTGGTGACCGGAACGCCGGATGAAGTCCGCGCCGAAGTCCGGTCGCGCATTGACGTGCTCGGCCCGGAAGGATACATTCTCGGTCCGTCGCATGTACTCCAGGCCGATGTCAGTCCCGCGAATATTGTCGCTCTATTTGAAGAAGCTAAAAGCTACGGCTCAAGATAGTCAGCAGAATCTTCAAGACTTTATCCTGCCTTTGAAGGCGGCTGGCGAAATGTTCTCATTTTTCTTGAACCATGTTGAAAAGTGAGAAAGGTGGATAAAGCCCAGCTCTGTGGCAACGTCCTTGATTCTGACTCCGGAAACTGACATACGCCGGCGAGCCTGTTCCAGTCTCATGTGATTATGATAGTCGCTGGGAGTTGTGCCGATGTGTTTTAGAAAAAGACGCGTCAGATGGACTGGACTGAGCCCGATGTCTTTGGCAAACTTTTCCCTGTCAAGCTGCTGATCCAGCGGCAGAGACTGCAGCAGATGCAGTCCTCTGAGCACATTCTCGTCAATACTGTCGCGGCGCGATGTTTCTATTCCATTTTCAGATAACGCGGAAGCAAGGGCTCTGAGCCAGCGTGCGAGATTAGCATGCAGCTCAAGGAAATCATCCCGGCCTATACGATGCTCGAAAATATACCATCCGGGAGTCATAGTTTTGGTTATTCTCACCATCGGACGGGCAAGCCGTTCCAGTTCCGGATACTTCGCGGCGTCAATTATGGTACTGAGCCCCTCTTCCAGCCAGTTGGTGCCATCAGGCCATCTCGCGTCAAAAGTAACTACCAGTAATCTGGTATTTTCTGCAAATTTCTGAATGCG
>JBAWXM010000100.1:0-15185 GCA_037144075.1 Lentisphaerota bacterium
GTGGGCTTCGGTTCGCGAAAATCATTTGGCGGAGGGGTACCAGATGTCATATTTACGAACTGCCCAAGTTGCGCTTTTGGGAAAAAATAGTTGTATGTTGTTAATAATGAAAGGAGGGAATGGTTTTTTAAAAATTTCAATTTCATGTGGGCCGCCCACTTGAAACGGAGAAACAGAGAGCAAAATCGGGATTTTATTCAAAAAAATACGTCATTCTACCCGCTCTCTAAAAAAGGGGAGAATTTGTAAAACCCTTTTCCGCAACGGGTTTTAGAAGATGGAAAATTCTGTTGGACTTCCGTTTCGAGGAAAATGGTTGGTACGCCCGAAGGGATTTGAACCCCTAACCTTCTGGTCCGTAGCCAGACGCTCTATCCAATTGAGCTACGGGCGCACATCAGCAACAGCTTCTATTGTTGAAGCGGAATAAAGTACTAGATTTATCCGATATTTCAAGCCTTACATCCGATTTTTTCGCAATTATTCAAATATTTGCCGGCAAAAATGAAATATTCTTAAAACTGAATTGTTTTTTCTCATACAAAGTCTATGCTTATTGATATAATTGATTTTGCAAGGAGGAAGCAATGTTTTCTGCGTCTGGAAAATATTATATGGTTTTTATCGCACTGGCAATTATGGCGGCGGCGCCGTGCCGGATTTATGCTGCCGTTGATTTTATCAAATCCGTCAAACTGGAAAATGCGTCCATTAACTATGTTTCAGCGCTGCTGCACAGGCAGTACGGCTGGAATGTGGTACTGTCCGACGAGAAAAGTGGCGTTTATAAAACTCCCGGAATAACCCTGGAATTTACGCAGATTCCGGTATGGGCGCTGGTCAGGTATGCCTGTATGGCGACCGGGCTGAAATACCGCTTTGACGATGATATGATCCTTATCGGCAAAAATGTGGAGGAGTTAAAAGAGTATTATCCGTCAGACTACAAACCGAAAAGCAAACTGGACAATATCCCATACGGCACAAGAATGTCCGTCGGCACGGTTTATTATTTCCCGATAAATTATATTCCGCCGCAGGTTATTGTCTCCGGCAATACTACGACATACCTGGGGCCCATGCCGATATTCCAGCGGTTTGATACCGGAGTCGCAATGGCGTCCGTGGAAGAAACGCCGCCAAAAGTATTTCAGAGAGAACATAAGACGCGGATAGCGGAAATTGCGGATGAACTCAGCGGCCCTCCGTTTCCGCTGATGGAGAGCAAACTTTATGATTTAAAAATCAGCCTTGATCTGGAGCAGGTTTCACTGCGTGAAGCCGTGGATACTATCCGCAAGTTGAGCATTCAGGCCGATCCCAAAAAGACCGGAATCAACTTTTACATAAAACCGTTTCCCGGCATGGACGATATCCGGGTTGATATCATTCTGAACAACTTCTCCATTCACAGGGTATTGCAGTATATCTGCGAGTCATCCGGCTTAAAGTATCACGCGGCGCCTTATGTGGTAGTCATTTACAAGCCGCAAAACTAATATGTAAAATGCGATTTTCACTTTTTTTTCACTTTTTTTTCATATCTCATGTGAAAATTTCGTAGTTTGAACTAAATTAATAGTCTGTCATTCGGTAAAATACTGAATTATATTAAACTGCTTTACTTAATAATATAAGTAAAAAGAAGGGTATCAAATGGGAAATCTTAAGAAGAAACGCCGGAAGAAGATTGCAAAGCATAAGCGCAAAAAGCAGCTCAAGGCTTTGCGTCATAAGAACAAGTAATCTGTAATCTTTGATTGAAATTGTTGCCCTCCTGCCTGCGTCATGCAGACGGGAGGGTTCTGTTCTTTTTTATGAAAAGCATACCGGAATTCAGGATGCATTTACTGGAACAGTATTTCGATGAGACGACTGAAAATTTCAATAAAACTCGCTGTTGCGTTATTACTGTTAATCTGCATTGCCGGCTATTCGTCAGACATCCGCTATGACTTTTTTGAACCGGAAAGCGCGGAACATGGCGACGGCGCATTAAACGCCGCTGAAAAACGCAAAGCGGATGCATTGGCTTCATTTGCAATCGCGCTTACTTGCAAAAAAGCGGAAGACACGATCGTCCGCCTGATTGAAACGCTGAAGAATGACCCCGATGCAGAACTGCCGATCCGGCTGCTTCTGAACCAGATATCCAATACCGTTGACGCCGGAAAAATCACCCGCGCCCTGGCGGAAATAGCCGAAGCTAATCCGCATGCTCTGAAGCTGAATCTGACGGCAATCCTGATGCTGAAAGACCAGAACAGAAAACGCTGTATCGACATCGCGGAGAACTGCCTGAAAGATTGTTCCGACTGGAAAAAATTCAGTCCTGCCGAGTTGAAGGTCTTTTGCAGCATCATCAGCGTGCTGGGTTCCATGTACAGTACGGATAAAACTGATTATTCCAAGGGCGACGCCCTGTTTGAAGACTATCTCGATAACAATACTGTCGGGCATAACTATAATGCGCTGGAATCCGCCGCGCTTTTTTATCATCAGGCCGGAGAAAAGGGCGATAACAAACCGTTTCTCTGGGTATTCGAAAGCGATAAGGACAAATATCTCCGCAAGAAACAGGAATACCTGACAAGAATAAAAGATTACTTTCCGAATACTGAAGACAAGAATATTCTTTCGGCCATGGTTGCGCTTTATGAATCGCTCGGACTGGAGAAGGAGGCGGAAGAAGCGCTGCTGCGCAGAATACTTGCCGAGCCTAATGACATCCGCCTGACGGTTAAACTGGCCGGATTATACTTCAAGCAGAAAGACTTCACCAAATCCGCCGCCGTCTGGCGGACGATTATTAAAAATCCGGCCGTTACTCCGGAAATGTACCTTGGGTACGGCGACGCCGCTTTTTATGCCGGCTATTACACTGAAGCCGGCAACGCTTATGAGACGTATTTGAAAGACAATCCCGGCAGCGGCATTGCCAGATTTATGCTGGCAATGGTTCGCTTCGAGCAGGGCGAGTTCAAGAAAACGCTTTCGCTGCTGTATTATCTGCCGGATAACTTCATGGTGCTTAAGATCCGGGCAATGGCCGAAGACCGCCTTGGAAACGAGCGCGAGGCGCTGAATCTGCTGCAGCAGGCGGAATCCGCCGCGCTTCAGTCCGATCCCGGATTGCTGGACAGTGTTTTCTATCTCTTCATGGTGGTGCTGGCGGAGAAAAACAACAAACCGGACCTGGTAGCCAAATACGCGGCGCTCATTGAGCAAAAATTCTCGCTTCATGACCCCATGCTTGCCAATGCTGTCGGCTATACTTATGCCGACATGGACATCAAACTGGACGAGGCGGAAAAACTGATTCGTTACGCGCTGGAAAAGGATCCGGACAAGCCGGAATACTATGACAGCATGGCATGGGCGCTTTACCGTACAGGGAAGTTCAACGAAGCTCTCGCTTATATCAACAGTTCTATCGAAAAGCAGGGAAAACTGCCGAATGCCATAATCGCCGACCACGCCGGGGACATCAATTTCGCGCTTGGCAACACCGCTGAAGCAGTTAAATACTGGAAAACCGCGCTGCAGACCTACAGCCGCGAAACCGATGTCCGGAAGATCGAAGAAAAACTTAAAAAAGCGGCGGAAATAATCAGCGCCGCAGCCAAAAAGTAATCTTCAAACATGGAAAAGATCTTTGAACTTCTGCTCTATTCAAGCAAGGCTGTCAGCTCGATAATCCTTATCGGCGGCGCGGGAGCCCTGCTGGTGAGATTCAATATCATCAATAAAGACGCGCTGCGCACATTGGGTAAGCTGGTGTATTTCCTGATGCTGCCATGCCTGCTTTTCACTAATCTGGCGGTCTCAATCAATATCCAGCAGCTCGGCGAATACTGGATATTCCCGGTGAGCTGCGCAATTCACGTTTTCTCCGGAATACTGGCAGGAAGCCTGGTGGTGAAACTCTGCCGTCCGCAGCCGGAAATGGAAGCCGGCGTTGCCGCCGCCACCGCTTTTTCCAATACCGGTTATCTGCCGATCCCGCTGATGATTGCCGTCACTCAGGTATTCCCCTGTTTCCGGAATGATCCTCTGGCCGCGGATACCGCCGTCGCCTATATTTCCCTGTTTCTCGTCGGGTATTCGCCACTGCTCTGGACATTCGGCCATTCGATAATCGACGGCAGAAAAATGCGGGACATTTCGTTCCGGCAGTTTTTTCCGCCGCCGGTGATCGGCGTGCTTGTCGGGGTTGTTTTCGGTTTGACGCCGTTTCTTAAGGAAATGACCTGCTCCAGCAGCGGGCTGCTGAATCCGTTTTATAAAGCCGCTTCGATTATTGCGATGGGGACGGTTCCCTGCGCCCTGCTGCTGCTTGGCGGTAACCTGGCAGGCGGTCCGGTCAAAGGGGCGGTCAGCAAACGTTCGATTTTCAGCGTAATACTTGTCCGCCTGATTGTTTTCCCGGCGCTGGCGATTCTTATGGTCTATCTGCTGCGGCATTTCGGCCTGATTCCGTCCAGCATGCTGCTGGCGCTGGTGCTGGTGGTGGAGGCAGGTTCGCCCTCTGCAACCAACCTTATCGTCATGGCGTCGCTGTCGAATCACAAGCTGGAGGCCGGGCTTTCCAGCCTGCTCTTCTGGGTATATCTGGCGTCAATTTTCACCCTGACCATAGCCATCATGGCGGCAATGTGGATATTCGGATAAATCAACAGCATGAATAATGACTTGCCTATTGTCAAAGTACTGCCGGAACTGCTGGATGCGCTGCGTTCAGGACGCCGCGCGGTGCTTGCCGCGCCGCCGGGAACCGGCAAAACCACCCTGACGCCGCAGGCATTTCTGAACGAACCGTGGCTGAACGACAGGCGCATTATCATGCTGGAACCGCGCCGCGCCGCCGCGCGGGCGGCGGCCTGCCGCATCGCCGCGCTGCTCGGTGAAGAACCCGGACAGACTGTCGGATGGCGAATCCGCGGCGAAAGCCGGATCGGGCGCAACACCCGGATTGAGATTGTCACCGAAGGCATTTTGACGCGGCAGTTACAGTCTGACCCGGAACTTTCCGGCGTCGGCATGATTATTTTTGATGAATTCCATGAACGCAGCCTGAACGCCGACCTTGGCCTGGCGCTGTGCCTCGATATCCAGGAAGGGCTGCGCGACGACTTGCGCCTGCTGGTGATGTCAGCCACGCTGGATGTTGCCGCGACCACGGCGCTGCTCGGCAACTGCCGGTCAATCCATGCCGAAGGCCGGGTTTTTCCGGTGGAAACCCGCTGGAATTCTTCTCCTGATTTACGCGATCTGCCAGCCGCCGCCGCCAGAACCGTGCTAAAACTGTTGCAGGAGCAGTCCGGCAGCATCCTGGTCTTTCTGCCGGGAGCGGGCGAAATCAATGCCGCCGCAGGATTTCTGCACGGCAGGGTGGGTGATGATGTAATCATCGCGCCGCTGTATGGCAGTCTCGACCGCCAGGCGCAGGACGCCGCGCTGCTACCGGCGCCGGCCGGGCAGCGCAAAGTCGTGCTGTCCACAAATATAGCTGAAACCAGCTTGACTATTGAAGGCGTCCGCATGGTGGTGGACGGCGGCTACGCCAGGGCTGCATTGTTCGATCCGTCAACCGGCATGACCGCGTTGCGTACCGTGCGTATTTCAAAGGCCTCCGCTGAACAGCGGCGGGGGCGCGCCGGACGCATGGAGCCCGGCGTCTGCTGCCGTTTGTGGAGCGAACACGATCATCTGCGGCTGGATGACTTCAGCCGCCCGGAAATATATGAAGCCGACCTCGCTCCGCTCTGCCTGGAACTGGCATTGTGGGGAACTGAAGCCGGCCGTTTGCGCTGGCTCGACCCGCCGCCGGAAGCCGCCCTCAATGCGTCGTCGGAACTGCTTCGGGAACTTGGCGCAATAGACCATGACTGCCGCATCACCGCCCCCGGAAAGCAACTGGCCGCGCTGCCGGTGCATCCGCGACTGGGTTCCATGCTGCTTCATGCCGCCAGACTGCATCTGTCCGCTCTCGGATGCGAGATTGCCGCACTGCTGGAGGAACGGGATATTGCCGGCAACCAGAGTCTGGCCGGAACCGACCTCAGAACCCGCCTGCAAATGCTGCGCGGCGACAGTGCCGCCGCAGGAACCTTGAACGGAACCCGCCGCCAGGTATTGACTATTCGTGACCAGCTTTTGCGCATCCTTGGCGAGAGATACCAGCCGCACGACTTTGACCACGCCGGACTGCTCGCCGCTTTTGCCTATCCAGACCGCATCGGCAAAAAACGCAAACCCGGTTCGCTGAATTATCTTCTGAGCGGCGGACGCGGCGCACGTTTTGCCGAAGCTGAAAGCGTTGCATCCAGCGAGTACATCGCCGCCGCCAGACTCGACGGGGCAGGGGCCGATGCGAAAATCCAGCTTGCCGCGCCGGTAACGGAAGCCGAACTGCGGGAACACTTTTCCGGTATGATCACGACTGTGGATTCCATGCGGTTCGACCGGGAACGCCAGGCTGCCGCGATTGTCCGCGAAACCCGGCTGGGAGCCCTGACGCTTAATTCCGCCCCGCTCAACAATCCCCCGCCGGAACTCATCGCCGCCGCCATCATCGAAGGCATCAGGGAAACCGGACTGCGGGTATTGCCATGGTCAGAAGAAACCGACTCATTGAGGGAACGCGTCAACTTCGCTAAAAAACTATTTCCCGACATCTGGCCGGACTGGGCGGATGAATCAATGCTGCATTCGCTGGATGCCTGGCTGAAGCCGTTCCTGGCCGGTATCCGTTCGTTCGACGCGCTCAGAAAACTCGATCTGAAAACCGTGCTTAATACCGCGCTCGGCTATGAACTTAGCTCCAGGCTGGAACGCGAATTCCCGGAGCGTTTTACGGTTCCCACCGGTTCGCGTGTCCGGATTGATTATTCGACGGATGAACCTGAACTGCCGGTGAGGGTGCAGGAAATGTTCGGCTGTGCCGTTCATCCGTCCATCGGCGGCGGCCGCATCAAACTCCGGGTCCGGCTGCTTTCTCCAGCCATGCGCCCGATTCAAATCACCTCCGACCTGCCGGCGTTCTGGCACGGCTCCTGGGAACTGGTCAAAAAAGAAATGAAAGGCCGTTATCCCAAGCACCATTGGCCGGATAATCCCGCTGAAGCCGATCCCACCTGCCGGACCAAGCCCAGGAACTGAATCGCTCTGCAATGTCTGTCAGTAAATCTTGACCCATCTACGCGCCTTTGGTCTGTTTATTCTGCTTTTTCTTAAAAAAATAGTCGAAAATAAAGGCGAAACGATATCTGATTCTTAATGTTTTATACCAGAAAGCCATCGTGTTGAGAACCACATATTTAGCGGTCAGTTTCAGGCGGCCTTTGAACCATGGACCGGTGTAGTAGAACGCGGTCATAAATTTGGCCGGCCCCTGAAAATGAATCAGAATGAAGCGGATATCAGTTTTTCTGGTTTCGCTGAAGCTGAACGGGATGCCGTTTTTCCATTTGAACACTTTTTTGCCCATGCGGAAACGGTATGTTTCGGCATCGCCGCCGGCGGGGATATTGATATGGGTGTCGAATGTGGAATTTTCGTAAACCGCGATCAGGTTGCAGATTTTATCCGGATCGTAGCTGTGATAGAACTCCGTGACCGCGGTCATGTCGCTGAAACCGCCGAGGATGTTGTTGGCGCGGTTGTATTCCCACAAGGCTTTGATTTTGTTCAGCTTTGATTCATCAGTATAAAAGGCCGGCATGAGTTCGCAGAATTTGCTTAATGCCGGAAGCCTCCAGTAGGAGATGCCTGCGGACGCGCATTCCGGGCCGTAAACCGCCAGCCCGACATCTTTGGAACTGAACATTCCGGCATTGATGTCGTTGATATCCGCATACATCAGCACGTCGGAATCGCAGACAAAAACCTCCTGATAGCCGGAACTCCGCATGAATTCCTCCAGCATGAACCAGCGTTGCAGACAGAACCGTTCATAATTATACGGATTGGTCGAAAAATGCTGGTAGACTTTTTCAAATTCCGCCGCGCCTTTGGAGTACTGCCGGATATTGACATGTCTGACGACCGAACCGAGCATGGCGTTGGCGTCGTCGCCGAGCAGAATGACTTCGGAGGACGGCGAGGTGAATTTCGCCTGACGCAGCGTGAACTCCAGATATGAACTGTAACCTGTGTGAATAAAGATGATTGGCAGTGGCATAATTTCAGTCCGTTTTATTTTTATCCTGATAAAAATGTATAAGTTCCCTGGTGATTTTCAACCATACCGGAGTCAGCAGCAGCGCCAGCAGCGCATCCAGCAGCAGCGTTCCGGAGATCATAATCGGCAGGCCGAAGTTCTGTGCATACAGCCAGGCGGCGGCAGCTGTCACTGCTATGCCGGCAAGCGCTATATATAAAACAGATTTGAACGGAATATGCATCGGAATTTTCCCGTGCAGCGCCCGGTAAAAGGCGAGGCAGATAAAAAGATAGGAAAGCGCCGTGGCGGTTGCGGCGCCGTTGATGTTCCATAGCGGAATCAGGACAGCGTTGCAGACGATATTAAACAGCGCTCCGCCGAGCATTATGGCGGCGCCCTGGCGGGCTGCTCCGCATGAATTCAGCGCATTGACATAAAAACTGGCTGCGGCGAAAAAGATGGTTCCGGCACAGAGAATGGTCAGCGCCGTTCCGGCTTCCGTGAATTGCGGGCCGAACAGGATCGTGATGATGAACTTAGCCAGCGGCAGAGTTGTAATCAGCGCCAGCCAAAGCAGGATGAACAGAATGACGCTTATCGCTTCGGTCAGCTTGGCGATTTCCTCTTTCCGTCCATGCTGCCACAGTTCGGCGACAATCGGCGTGAAGACTACCGGCAGAATGATGATTGACTGCACGATCTGGACTATCGGCAGCGCGATATTATAGACGCCTACTCGCTCCGGGGTGCTTAGTCCTGCAAGCATAATCGAATCCATATTGGAAATTGCAGTCAGTCCGACCAGGCCGACTGCAATCCATCTGCTCAAATCCCAGGTATGTTTGAATGTCCTGAGGTTGAACGTAATCTCCGGAGCCGCTTTAAGTCCGAATTTCCAGGCTAGAATAATATAAGCGGCAATGAATGACAGCAGGGCGCAGGCCGGGAACATGCCGGCGGCAAACGTCAGGCCATATTGCGCGGAAAAAAGCACGATCCCCAGAAAGATCAGCAGGATTTTGGCGGATTGCAGCAAATTTTTGAGCCCGAATGCCTTGGCGGAATCCATTCCGGACATGCATACAGTTTCCGCCGACTGGAAGATCAGCAGCAGCGCTACGATGAGAAAGACGTTTTGACCGCCAGGAAATTTGTAGTAATTGATTACCAGGAAAGAGGAGAGCAGCGCCAGGATCATGAAGACCGCAGTGCCGAAAGCGGTTTTGATCATCAGGATGAAACTGTAGATGGAATTGGCGCGCAGCGGCCGGTTGCCTGCCCGGTTTTTGGCAATCAGGATCGTGCCGGCCTGAGTCATGCCAAGATCAACCACCGCGAGCAGCAGGGTCAGCAGCGAAAAGACCGCGTACAGGAAACCGTATTCTCCAATGGAAAACGTGTTTGCCAGATAGCGGCGCACCAGATAGTTCATGACTCCGATCAGAACAGCGCCGAGCAGGGAAACGAAACTTCCCCATAAAAAAACCTTCAATGTGGCAACTTTACTGTGCATCTGGTTTCAACTCATAGATAATGTACGTTGGGTTCTCGCATATTTTGCTGAAAAGATCCGAATTGGCCAGCGTATCGACGAATTTTGCGGGGTAAACCCGGATATCCACATTCGAAGACACCATTGACGCGATTTTAGATTTTTCGATGCCGATAAACGCAAAATTATTATTCCGCAGCAGATCGTAAATCTGCCTGTCGGTTTTGGCTTTCCAGACATCAACGGAAATGCTCCAGAACGGTTCATACGGCAGAAAACGCCATTTTTCGGCATACATGAAAATCTTGAATTTCTTATTGTCATAAACGCTCTTTTTCTCGTTGAGAGCTTTTATCACCTGTTCCAGGTCGGGGCCGAGAGTCCTTAGCTCGTATACTTTTGAAAATACCGCGCCTGCCTGGACAATCGCGACCGCAGTAATCACCAGCAGCAGCTTGCGGTATTCCTTAAAACTCACCATCCAGTATGAAACAGCGAAAATTATAAACGGGATGCCCGGCAGAAAGTAGCGTACATCCGGGGTGTTCCGTCCGATGATATACGACGGTATCAGATAGCTTAAACTGATAACTGCACAGATGAGCGCGGGCTGGTCAAACTTTCTGCCTTTGATCTCCCGCCAAAAGCCGAATACCGATGCCCCGACGGCGAGCCAGATTGCTCCGCCAAGGTAGATGATCCAGTTTGCCGGAATCCGCAGATCGCCGGGATAGGCAATCGGCGGCAGCGCTTCAGTTGACACCGGCACTGGCGGCCGGGTGTCTTCAATGATGTTAAAGCCGCGCAGAATATCCAGCATTTTGTCCACCAGAATATTGTGGCATTTGCCGTCAAAATACTTGAAAACCGCCACGTCAAAGATGAGAATGCAGGTCAATACCAGAAAAACCGCGGTCATGATCCAGACCGAGCATTTTAACGGTTTCCGGCGTTCCTGGAGAAATATCAGCAGGCACATTCCCGGCAGCATCAGCACGGAATTCTCCTTGAAAAAGAAGGTTACCGCCGCCAGCAGAATTCCCGGCAGATACTGCCGTTTGAACAGCAGATAAAATGCGGTCACGATCAGCGCGGTTGCCGGCAGGTCCTGATAAAATGCGGTACCGAAGAGGATGACTACAGGCAGGGTGGAGACCAGCACCATCGTGTTGCACGTTACTTCCGGCGTGTTGAATAAATGCTTTGCCGTCAGGAAACTGAATACTGTCAGCAGGCAGAAAAAGAGCAGATGATAGAACTGCACCGTCATGAAACCCGGCGCCATTTTATAGAAAACCGCGCCCAGGTAATGCCAGCCGATCACATGCGGGCCGATGCCGGAACGCTCCTTGCCGTAATCTGTGACCAGCGACCAGCCGAAAGAAATGTCCGGCAGTTTGCCGCTCTGATTCACCAGTTGATAATAGTGCGCGGTCTCATCGCCGACCATCGGGCAGGAACTGGAAAATCCAACATACAGGATGCCGATGAGTACCATTGCCGGCACGGCGAAGGTCAGTATCTTTACCGGCAGTATTTGTTTTAAAAAGAAATCCTTCAAATTCATTTTTTACCGTCACCCGCGGGTTGAGTTTTTTTAAGTCTATACACTATATATTGCTGATTCTCAATTACTTTCTGGACTTCAGGAGATTGCGCGAAAAATTCAAGCCGGTCCAGCGGCCAGCCTTTGTCGTAAATTCCGCCTTTGTACTTGTAATTGAAGCGCTTTGCCACCACCACCGTGCTGATATGGTTGGCATGCATGTTCTGCACTATCGCGTTGTTGCTGAACACTTCATGCGTCCAGGTGGAGTTGATTCCGGGGATATAATAGGACGCCAGTTCCCACTCCTCCCAGAAAACTCTTTCATCCTTCGGCTGCTGTTTCAGGTAATTCAGCACCTCGGTAGTTCCGGTTGAGTCCAGCTGACGGCTTTGCAGCGTATAGCCGATGGCGGCGGCATATTGAATGAGCGCGATCGCGATTATCAGACAGAACACGGTTTTTGCATGCCTGAAATTGCACAACCCGCTGAACATGATGACCAGCACGGGAAAGGCGATAATCAGGTAGCGTCCGTAACGCCGGGCGAAAAGCAGCCACATCAGAAAGAAGAAGCCGCCCATCAGCAGCAGAATCCAGTACTTGCGCCACAATCCGAGCAGATATTCCGGCGTTCCGTGGAGCTGGAACATCGCCAGCAGGATCAGCAGCGGGACGCCGAATCCGAACCATTGCAGGAAATTCGGCAGGGGAATATCCGAGGCCGGGCGGTTGTTAGCTACATATTCAAAGCCGGAAGGCTCCGGAATTCCGGCAGCCGGATTGGCTTTAACTTTGATTTCAAACCCTTCGCCGGGCGGCGGGGGCGGGGGAGCTTTCAGCGGGACGTTGATTCCGGCGGTGGCGGCAATCTGCGCCAGATTGCGCGCGATCATATCGTCGCTGCCGAAATTTCTGCCCCTGAACCATACGTCCCAGCCGATCAGCGCCAGGAATATCAGCAGGCAGCCGGCGACGGTCAGCGCTGACCGGGCAATGTTCTTTTTGCATTGCATGGCGCACAGCGTCGCGAGAATCAGGAAATATACAGGGATCAGTACCATGCCGGTGCGTTTGGAATACCACATGCCGGCGGCGGTAAGCGCTGTCCATAAGTACTGTTTTTTATACAACAGGATGATGGTGAGCAGAATGAAGCAGGCACACAGCAGATCAATATAGCAGAGGATGGCGCAGACCGGCAGAATCGGCGTTATGCCGGTCAGCAGCGTTGCGGTCTTGGCCTTGAAACTGCCGCATAGCATCCTGGCGAGAATGAATGTCAGCCACAGTAGAATTCCAGCCAGCGCCGCTTGAAACACTTGCACCGTCCGGTAATCGTAGCCGCCGGTCATGTTGCACAGGGAGGACGCGAGGAAGTACCACAGCGGACTTTCCTCCGGCTGGATGGCAAAGTTGTTTTTGCTGGCCAGCTCCAGCGGCCTGCCGCCGTACTCGCACCACGCCCGCACCAGTTTCAGATGCCAGATGCCGTCATTGAAACGCGGGGATGTGAATATGCCGGTCAGCAGCACCGGCGCTGACAGCAGCAGAATTAAAACGGCGATATGGGTTTTTCTGAGCAGCAGATAATAATTTACATACAGTTTGCGGCTCAGATTTTTAATAAGACATTTCATGCGGTTTCCAGCTTATGATTTCTTATTGCGATCCGCGAAAATTGCGAGCAGTTTATAAATCCAGACGATTTTGCGCGCGTTAATCCAGTGCAGAAAAGCGGTGACGGGATTGCCGTATTCTCCGGCAATGGCGAGTTCTTCATCAAACTGCCTGTCGAAATTGTTCTGGCTGATGGATTCGGAATGGCGCCTGAAACTGGCCAGCAGTTTCCGCACCGCTATTGGCCTGGCCTGGTTTGCCATGTTCATCCACAGTTCGTAATCCCAGGCGGCTTTATATTTGCTGTTTAAGTGGTCAACCCGCCGCCATAAATCCATTTTCCAGAAAGTGCTGGGCTGGTTGATGAAGTTTTCGGAAAGCAGCACATTGCGGCTGTAAAAATACCCCAGCAGATTTTTGTATAAAGTGATCGGTTTCCGGATTTCCCGGTCATGCTCGTCAATGATCCGGCAGCGGCCGTAGAGCCACTGGCAGTCCGGATGTTTACGGAATGTTTCCACCACGGTCTGCAATGTCCCCGGTTCGAAAATATCGTCGGCGTTCAGCCAGCAGCCGATCTCGCCGGTGGCCATTTCCATGCCGGAATTGATCGCCGCCTGCGGCGAACCGTCTTTGCGCGAGACAATCGTGCAGCGGTCTTTGTATTCTTCCAGGATTTTCAACGTGCCATCGGTGGACTTTCCGTCGCAGACAATATATTCCAGTTCAAAATCGCCTTTTTGCGAAAGGATGCTTTCGACGGTGCGGCGGATGTATTTTTCCCCGTTGTAAACGGGCGTGATCACCGATATTTTCATTATCCGTTCAGCCTTTGCATACAGCTTATATTTTATAATGGCGGATGCACAAATATCTCCGCCGGCAGCCTGAAATTACTCTCCTGGATTATTCATAGAAAATGAATGAAAGACGAGAATATGCTCAAAAATAAAAATTTTGACGATGCCGCAGTCGTAGTGCAACTACGTCGAGGGCATCGGCAAAGACTTTACTTTGAACAGATTGCAGTATTTCACCATAAATTTATGAATTATTCAGGCTGAACTGTTAAAATAGCATTAAGGCGCTATTATTCAACACTCAACCTCAAGGAAAGGAAACCTAAAATAATTCTAAAGTTCTAAAGTTCTAAAGTTCTAGAATTCTAAAATTCCCGGATGTTTATAGCATTCTGGACTTTTGATTGACGCAATGGACATTCTGGACGCCATTGTGCAGAACTGTTGTAAACCCATTCTCGCACAAAGACACAAAGACACGAAGGACAGCCATTTTTTAACATCTGCGTCAATCTGCGTCATCTGCGGATCACTCCGAGACTTTAGAGTCCTGTTGAGCATAACTGTTTTAAATTTTCAAACAACATTTTGGACATCCATTAACCTCATTCTGGACACCCGTGTGCAGAACCGTTCCGGTGTAGCGCTCTCGCTCTGCGAGAGGTATTCCGAGCCCGCGGCACGGACGGCACTGCAACAAAACCATTTTGGACACCACTCAGCCTCATTCTGGACACCCATTGTGTACTTCTTCTGTTTCCCTGTTTTATAACTTTCCATTTTCAATTTTCAATTTTCAATTTTGATTTTACCCATTTTGGACATTATGGACGTCATTGTGCAGAACCGTTGTAAACCCATTCTCGCACAAAGACACAAAGACACGAAGGACAGCCATTTTTTAACATCTGCGTCAATCTGCGTCATCTGCGGATCACTCCGAGACTTTAGAGTCCTGTTGAGCATAACTGTTTTAAATTTTCAAACAACATTTTGGACATCCATTAACCTCATTCTGGACACCCGTGTGCAGAACCGTTCCGGTGTAGCGCTCTCGCTCTGCGAGAGGTATTCCGAGCCCACGTCCGGCACGGACGGCACTGCAACAAAACCATTTTGGACACCACTCAGCCTCATTTTGGACACCAGTCCTGCATAGTGTCTTTGCTTCCCATTGGAGGGTTGCGCTCCGTCGCAACCTTTTTCCGGTCCCGGTTATGACAGAGCATAACCCTCCCAAACAGCCATTCTGGACACACCTGTGCAGAACCGTTTTCATTTGTTTCTGCTAT
The DNA here is from genome assembly GCA_037144075.1 of Lentisphaerota bacterium. Classification (GTDB taxonomy): domain Bacteria; phylum Verrucomicrobiota; class Lentisphaeria; order Victivallales; family Victivallaceae; genus CAIPAT01. The sequence continues at coordinate 14,915 of JBAWXM010000100.1, forward strand.
TCACCAGTTACCAGTAACCAGTTACCAGTTACCAGTTACATTTTGGACACCCATCATCCTCATTTTGGACAATGCTTAACCACAGACACAAAGGCACAGAGAAATACACTTCACCATGAAGTTCATGAAGGCAATGAAGATAATACATTGAGTTAGTGTTTGTATGCGGCGGCAACCGCATACAGACACTGACTCTGCTTTTACCTCCGTGTCCTCCGTACTACTATTCGTCATTTTCTTGTTTTTTTAGAAAGATTTTCATGCGGCCATT
>JBAWXM010000101.1:0-15015 GCA_037144075.1 Lentisphaerota bacterium
GACTGCATGAAAGACGAAGTGCCTGAAGACGGCATCCATGCCTATATGAAGAAATATTTAATCCGTGCCAAAGGCATTGCCGGCAACAGCAAAAAATACGAATATACAAAACCATTTATAGTGGATAAAGGTCATTACAGCATGCTCTGCGGATTTGTTGATGCAATTCTGAATGATAAGCCGTCGCCATGTGACGAAATGGCCGGCTATATGGCAACCTATCTCGCTCAGCTTGCAATACGCTCACTGGACTTCAAACAGACGATACCGGTGCCGCTGGAAATGATTACTCCGGTATTCATATAACCGGGTCGGGTATGGACAATGGCAAGATAGTATTTACCGGAAGTTGTGTTACATTACTTTCATTATTAATGGAAACGGAATAAATATCTATGATGAATATTTCTGAGTCAAAAGGCAAATTTGTATATATCAAACTTGAGAATGATTTAAGAACTAATATTCTAAACGGTAAATTTGTTCCGGAGTTTCCGCTGCCTGGTGAAGTTGAGCTGGCAGCCAAATACAATATCAGCCGCCCTTCCGCAAGGAAAGCCTTGCAGGTGCTGGTAAAGGAAGGATTGTTGACCAGGCGCAGAGGCGAGGGAACATTTGTAGTTCCCCCGGAACAGCGCAAAACCGGCCTGGAGCGGCGTAGTATGCATATTGCAATCGGTATCTCATGGTTGAATGCAGGTCTTTCTGAATATGATAATAAATTTCTGGAAGGAGCGGCCGAATACGCGCTCCGCGGCGGCCACAAATTATCGTTTTTCTCCAGCGACGCTTTCGACAGCAAAAAATTGACCGGAAATTTTAAGAAAGGTTTGCTGGATGCGATTGTCTGGGAGTCGATTCCTGCTGAAGACCTGTATAAAATTGATGAATTCATAGCTTGCGGTATCCCTCAGATCACTGTACATTTGAAATATAAAGATCTGCCTTATATGACCTGCAATTATATCGCGGCGGTTAAGAAGACATTCAATTTGCTTTTCGGGCTTGGACACAAGAACGTCGGATTTATAAACTGCGCCCATAATCAAATAATTTACAACGATTATGAGCGCGGCTATACCGAATTGACGGCTGAACTAGGCAACGATTACAAGACAGCTTACCGGAGAATTCCCAATAGCAATCTGGAAAAAGAGTTTAATGTATTGTCGTCATGGCTTAAGGGGCTTGATGGACTAGTACTTGGCGGATTCAGCTATCTGCTGCCAATGCTCAACTGGCTTGATGCTCATAATATAGTTATTCCGGATGATCTGTCGCTGGTATGTTTCGATGATTCGGCGGCGGCAAGAACGTATTCCGTTCCAATCAGTGTATACGAAAATTCACGGGTTGAACAGGGCAAACAGGCAATCCACAGTATAGAAGCACTGGTACGAAAACAGCTAGGTCCGCATGAACGAATTATTGTACAGGGGGAATTAATCGTCAGAGACTCCTGTAAATTACCGAATATCTTCCGTTAAATAGCGACTGCTATTCAATATTTTCCCGACCATGAAGCCTTTAATAATTCTATAACTCAAAGATATCCGGCAGACAGTAAATAATATTTTTTGTTTTTTTGAATAGTACATGAATAATTGCTATTGACTTTTTTAATGGCATATGTTATAATTTGAATAGTGACATTTAAGTTACAATAGGTTTACATTAGCAAAAAAGGAGATTTAGATCATGGACCGGAAATCAAATCCAAGATTTACGCACAGTTTTACGCTCATTGAACTCCTGGTGGTGATAGCTATCATTGCAATTCTTGCAGGAATGTTATTGCCAGCATTGAACAAGGCGCGGGAAAAGAGTAAGTCTATATCCTGCAACAGTAATCTCAAGCAATTAGGGACAACTAGCGCAATATATCAGAATGATTTCGATGATTATTTTATTCCGTTGCGTACCGGAACTACTAATGCTGATCTCTGGCCGCAGAAGTTACAGAATCTTTATGGCAAAAAGGGGAATTTTGACTTTGCCAAGCCCACGGCAATCGTCTATTGTCCAAGTGCACGCTCTATAGGAAGTCAACAGTATGTTTCTTACGGAGCATGTTATTACGGGCCGATGTCCTGGTACAATAATGCCACCAGTGCGGCAACCTGGGGAACTGCCAACACTGCCGGCCCGGGAAAAGGTCCGGCCAAAGGCGGCCAACTTGGCGGTTTAACCTCTAGGTCGTTGCTGTTTGCCGATCAGACTACTATCGGTTTTGATACAACTGCAAATGTGGGTTATTATCTAATCATGAATGTAAGCGCTTATAATACATATTTTCCGCAACGGCATATGGCAAAGTCTAACATGGTGTTTGCCGATGGACATTGCGCACAAGGGGGCATTGAATTGCTGAACACATGGATGAAACGCGGTTATACCTTGTCAGATGCTGCGTCAGGCAATCATTATAATAATTATAGAAAAGGTGTCATCGATACATTTATTACAACAAGCGGAAAATAACAGAATCAATACGGTGGCGGTACTGAAAATTTTGTTTTTAGAAAGAAGTTTAACTATAAATTATTTTTTAACATTGCCGGCGAAACAAAGTAACCGGCAGTAGGAGTTTTATGAATCATAAAATCATGGTATTTTTCATTGTTATAATTGTAGCCTGTACCTCTGTTTTCGCTGATGGCAATCTGGTTAGAAATGGTGATTTCAAATCATATACAGAGCAATTGCGCCCGTCAGATTGGCCGTTGGGGTGGGCAAAGCCATCTGGCGTCTGGGGCGTGGATACAGCAACCAGCGTTTCCGCCCCGGCATCATTAAAAATCACTAATCAATCCGGACAGGACACGATTATTGTGCAGGTCGTGAATCTGGAGCCGGAAACGGATTATCATTTTTCCTGCTGGATGAAAGGAGCGGACATTGTCGGGGATAAGCCAGAGGGCGGCGCAAGATTCTATATGCAGGACGGATCTAAAACTTTCCGGAACGGCAGTCCGGCGGGAATGTTCAAACCTGGAACCGGCACTTTCGATTGGGGCAAGATTGAATTCAACTTCAATTCGCGGGATGTTAAAACCGGCAAGGCGACAATCTATTTATCACTGCGCCTTGCATCCGGCACGGTATGGTATGACGATGTTGTGCTGGAAAAAGTCAAAGCCGCTCAGGATGTCGGTATTAGCGGAAAATTATTCCCGGTAGATTTTCAGAATCAGTCTTATTCGGTTTGCGAAGGTCTGCCGGGTATGTTGTTGCTGGATGTCAACGGTGATCGCGCTCAAGTGGAAAAAAACGGTATGGAGCTGGTGTTGGATTTGCCGCCTGAGTTTGAGTTTAAAGGTGCCTGTTCCGTCCTGCTGACAGGCAAAGATACACAAGGCAACTTAACTTTCATTCCTGAAAAGTATTCCGAATCTGCGATTAAAAAAAATGGGGTTGAATATCACCGTTATGTTATTGCAATCCATGACAATATTATCCGGCGGATGCAGTTACGCGGATATGCCTGGAGCAACTTTGACCGGATATTTATTGCCGCCCGACCCGGTAGCGCCGGAAGAAGCGGAGATGTATTCTGGAGTTTGCGTTCCGGAAAATTAAATTGCAAGGAAAATCAATTCAGACTGACAGCGCTTCCATATCCGGAAAAACCGGTGAAAAAAGCTGATCGGTTCGGCTTGATGATAGCTTATCTGTGGTCCCAGACCGCACCATTCAATGACATAAACAATGCCTATCTGTCATATTGGAAATCATTGGCAGACTCTCCTAAAACCATGCGGTTGATAAATTGGAGTGATTTCCCTGATGCAGTGCGTACTCCGATAGACGGAAACTTTAAATTATCAGTGCTCATAAATTTGCCTAGCATCATCGGTGAACTAAATAAGGGGATGAATTCGGATAAGATACCGCCGCTGATTGATGACAAAGGGACTCCTGTCAAAGGTGAAGTTGCGCCTTATTATGTGGCAGAGGATCCTGAAGGGTTAATCTGGGACAAATGTTTTCCTGAAGTGGTCAAAGCAAGGCAGCAGAAGATGTCCCGTCCGGAAATGATTATTTTTGACTTCGAGCCAGGCGCAAGCGGACATGGATACAGCGCCGAAAACCGGAAACGTTTTGCCGCTTACGCCAAAATGGGCTATGTTCCGGAAATCACTGAAATCAAGAGTCAATATGGCGGCAAATGGTTTGATTTCAGAGTTTATCAACACAGTTTAATCATCAAAAAATTCTGTGATGCCGTACACAAACATTTTCCTGGTGTCAAAGCAGTAATTTGCAGCGACCCGATTCATGCCGGAACACAGCCGATCTCCAATTGGTGCGGCGTTGACGTCAGACTTTCGGACAATGACGTTGATCTGCATATGAATATGCCCTACTACTCCGGGCTGGAATTCTATAATGATATTGACCTGAACAACAAGATATTGAAGAAAAAGAACTTCCCGTTGATTAACCCGACAGAAAACATGTCCATGTTTTACTTGCGTTATTCTCCGTTGGAGGTAAAGCAGAACATTGTTGCGGCAGCGGCATTGGGCTGTTCCGGTATCGGGTTCTGGCCGTCGGACGCATTTGACGGGCGTTATCTTCAGTCCATTGCCGAAGCGTTCAATCTGGTCGGACAGGCGGAAGATTTTTATTTTTCAACGCGTTGCGACAATAAATTGCGGACTGAACCGGCCAATGTTTTCGCGCAGACGTTTGAGGATGATGGTCAAAAACTGCAAGTCATATTTCCGGATTTCAAAACTACTGTCAAAACTCTGATGCATGAGAAAGACGATGCTTTCGCCATTACTGTTTTGAATTACAACCAGAATTCAGCATGCCTGCTGCGGCTGGCGATTCCAGAAATTAAAGATGGACAATTTCAAGTTCGGAACATCGGCACGGGAAAATATTTTTCAGCAGGCACCGTTAACAACGGCTTGACCGGAGCGGAAATCCGTACCGGATTCCTGGTTGAAATCCCCCCCCGCGAGGCCGTGTTGCTGCAAATTACATCAGGTATGACAAAAGGTCCGGCAGCGCAAATTATTTCGCAGCGCGAATTGGAAGTAAAATTGGCTGCTGCTAAAGAACAGCTGACCAAGATGACCAAGCTTGAAAGTATTGCGCGAAATAATGCAGCCATTTCCTGGTCGGTTTTGCCGGGCGAAGATAGCGCTCCCAAATTGAAGCTGCAGTTTGACAAATTAAAAATATATATTGATCCGGCCAACGGTGCAGATGTCATCGGCTGGAAAAATACCGGCAATGCCGCAAGAGATTACCTTTTTCATCAAAATCGCGGTGTACTGGGGCAATTGTCTTTTTATGACCCAAAACAGCGAAGAGCTCCGTATCCATTTGAGCTTAAAAATATTGGAATCAGCGAAGCCGGTAATCCATTCGCACAATTTAACTATGTCGTCCCCGGCTATGAAGGGGCCAATTCAGAAGTCAATCCTCTGGAAGGGCTGGTAATCAACAAAGAAATCATGCTGTGCGATGGCGGTAAAACTATTAAAACAGCCATGAAATTTACTAACCGGAGTCCGCGCCAGGCAGCAATGGAACTCGGTTTCAGGATAAAAAATTATCCTCGACTGGGAGGACCTTTGGCCGGAATGAAAACCTTATCCGATATTGCAACCATCAAATATTATTCGGATTCATGCGAAAAAAATGTGTCGCCAGACCGTTTGGGCGGCATTCTGCTGCTGTCGGCGAAAAAGTCCGAATTAAGCTTCCTTAAAGGTGTAATCAAACCTGATCCGTGGAGTCAGGGACCGGTCACCGCCGAGGCTTCCGTTGGTTCAATGAAAGAGCTTCTAATCTTTGACACCACACCGGAATTCACCGCAGGCTATATGATCTGGAAATCAATTAACGACTATACTGTCGAAATGCTTTCCAGTGAATTCATATTACCTTTCGGGAAAACAGTGGATTACACTTATACCATCAGCCTGAAATAAATGTTTTATATTTAGTTTAAAAGGAATATTATGAGAATTACAGCAACCTTTCTTGATGAAATTAGCACAGACATTCCACATCAGAACTGGGGTTTTGAGGAATGGGATAAAGATTTCCGGGCAATGAAAGATATAGGTATTGATACAGTGGTCATGATTCGTTGTGGATTGGAACGCTGGATGACATATCCATCTACAATCATTCATAAAGAGTGTGGTGGATATCTGCCCCCGGTAGATCTGGTTGACATGTATTTGACCTTAGCTGAAAAATATAATATGCGCTTTTTTTTCGGTGGTTATGTTGAAGACCGTGAAGCATGGAACAGAAAAGAAGGTTTCGATTATGAACGAACCTTTGAACTGGACAAAAGAATAAGCGCAGAAGCATGGGAACGATATGGACATCGCAAAGCATTTAAAGGATGGTATTTATCGAAAGAAATCAGCACCAACAACAAGTCTATAGTCCGTGAATTTGTCGAACTTGGCCGGTTCTGCAAGAAAATATCCGGCAATTTGCCAGTGATGATTTCTCCTGGAATGCTTGGACGCAAAGCTTGGCTGCCGACTGATAAAGACGCCCATGATTTGGATTTTGAACGTCATTACCGGGACTGGGATGAAATTATGGGGACTATTGCCGGCAATGTCGATATTGTGGCGTTTCAGGATGGACACGTTCATTTCTGGGAACTTCCGGAAGTCCTGAAAATAAACAAGGCGCTGGCGGATAAACACGGCCTGGAATGCTGGACCAACAGCGAGACTTTTGACCGCGATATGCCGTTCCGTTTCCCTCCGATCAAATGGGAGAAACTGCTGCTGAAATTGAAAGCGGCGGAAGCCGCGGGAATAAAAAATACCATGACTTTCGAATTTTCGCATTTCATGAGTCCCAATTCATTCTGGCCGCAGGCGGGTAATCTCAATAACCGCTATCAGGAATACCTGCTTACTGTAAATCCATAATGCTGGGATTATTTGAAAACAGTCATAAGTTTATCGCGGGACTTAAGTACAAATGAATATGAACGGAATTTGAAAATGAAAAAAACACTTAAACGACAAGGTCACAACAGAACGGCTAACCATAGTCGAATATCAGACTGCGACTCGGAAGACAGGTTCAAAAAAGGGAAAGTTTAGATGAAGAAGACGGAAATGCATAATTGGTTTAACACAGATCGAAAGTTGAAAATTGGAATTTGGGGACTTGGGCGCGGCGCAGATTTCTTTGAGACATGCAAAATGCTGGGAATTGAGTTTGTGGCGGGTTGCGACTATCAGGAGCGTTTGAGAACTAAGTTTCTTAAAGAAGCACCAGGTGCGTTTGTGACGGCTGATGCTGACGAGTTTCTTGCTCAGGATTTTGACGCTGTTGTCATTTCCACATATTTTGTCAATCACGCTGATGACGCGATTCGCTGTTTGAAAGCGGGAAAGCATGTTCTTTCTGAATGCACCTCATTTTTTACTCCCGCGCAGGGAGTGCGCCTTGTGGAGGAGGTTGAAAAGAGCGGTCTTGTTTATAACTTGGCGGAAAATTATCCTTTCACGCCTGTTAACAGATATTTAGCCCAAAAATGGAAAGAGGGACTGTTCGGAGACTTGGTCTACGGAGAGTACGAGTATGTTCATGACTGCCGATTGTACACATACACATATGATTCAAAAACTCCAATTGAACCTGGCTGGACAGTACATCACTGGCGGAGCTGGCTTAATTTTCATTATTACTGCACACACTCTTTGGGACCGGTAATGGCAATAACCAATACGCGCCCTGTCCGCATCACTTCACTCCCCTGCAATGTGCGCATGGCAGGATACATTACTGATGATAAGCAGGCTGGATTGGGCACTACGGCCTCTTCTCTTATATCTATGAGCAACGGCGGTCTTGTCCGCAATCTAATGGCCGGCTCGACGAATGACACTCACATTCAGCGTCTCTGGGGAACTCTGGGGGCGGCGGAGCTTAATGTTGGAGTGCCGCTTGCATTGTGTCTTGGAGCTTCCGGAGATTCACCTAAGCTTGCCGTAAACCCGAATTTGAATGACGAGCTCACATTGATGGCTGCTAAAACCGGACACGGCGGCGGAGATTTTTGGACGCTCTATTATTTTGCGCGGCAGATACTCACCGGCGAGAAAGCGTTTTTTGACATTTATCACGCATCCGATGTGACTTTGTCCGGAATATTCGCTTACAGAAGCTCTTTGGAAAACGGCAAGCCTTATGATATACCTGATTTTCGCAAAAAAATAGACAGGGACGCATGCAGAAATGATAATTTCCAGTTGAAAGCCTATGATGTCAGAAACGGCCTGTTTCCGGCAAATGCGGACAAGAAGATAAGCAGTCAATTCACATCTGTGATGACTTTGCTTATTTCATGGGCCACAAAACACCGCGCATACTTAGACTGGAAAAGTATTGAATCGGATATAGTTGGTCCTGAAAAACTGGACGGCCTCTTTGAATCTCTTGCCGAAGGCTGTGACACAATGAGAGAAGTCTATCTCAATGCCCGCAAAATAGCTGACGCCTATCCCGGCAGCGATGCGGCTAAAGCATTGCTGTCAATGCTCAAAGTCGGAGATGAGGAGAAAGTGATTTCCTCCGGGTATCTTCAGAAATTGAAAAAACATCTTGCCGATATTATGAAAAGTAAGTTTTCTATGGTTCAAGCCAGTCGGATACTGCCTGCGCCTGAAGATATCAGCAAAGTTAAAAAGCCCTCGAAAAAACTATCTTTTTTGCCTGTTCCGAGGACAGCTTTCTACTATGACATCAGAGGATTTTACGGAAAAGAGGAAGATGGGCTTATATATCTGAAAGGCATAATCAATGTCAAACGCGCAGGCAAAGCTGATTTATGCTTTGGAGTTGATGGTCCTGTAAAAGTGTGGATTAACGGAAAAACAGCAGCATGCATTCCGGGTGCGACAAATCCGATAATTCCAAGCCAATACAAAGCATCCGCAATTTGGAAAGAGGGTGACAACGAGGTGACTTTTGCAATGCTCACGAATAACACGAGCAACAACAGAACTTCGGGGCTTTGCGCCGCAAAGAAATCCGCAAAGTAAAAAAATGAAATATTCACTTTGAAAATCTACATCGAAACTGACATCGAAGGCATCGCCGGATTCTGCTTCTTTGAAAACCGGGCAGACAAGAGTTACGAAAACATTCAACACCGTTACCGGATGCGCCGGCTGCTGACGGATGAGGTAAATGCCGCCGTCAAGGCAGCTTTTGATTCCGGTGCCGACGAGGTACTGGTCAAGGACGGTCATGGTAGCGGCTATAACATTATTTTCGAAAATCTCGATCCGCGCTGCCGAATCATTCACGGCAGGAATTGCAGCGGCCCGCACTGGCTTCCGCTGCTGGACGCTTCTTGCGACACGCTGGCGCTGGTCGGCATGCATGCCATGGGCGAAACTCCCAACGCCATTCTGCCGCATTCAAAATGGAAAGTGAACGGCGGCGCAATCTATCTCAGCGAAGGTTCAATGGCGGCGGCAATTGCCGGAGATTATTCCGTGCCGACGGTTTTTGTCAGCGGTGACGATAAAATCACCGCCGAAATCAAAAGCAAAATTCCCAATATCGAAACCGCTGAAGTAAAGCAGGCCTTGTCCGTATATCAGGCCTGCTCCGTAATGCCCGCCCGTGCCTGTGAAATGATTTATGCCGGGGTTAAGCAAGGCATCGCCCGCAGATCGGAAATTAAACCATACCATATTCAGGGACCGGTCATGCTCAATCTGCTTGACTCACCAGGCCATATTGAACATAAGGAAATGCTGACGGAAGATGTTGAAGCGCCGACGATTGATCAGGCGTTCATGACGTTTGAGCGGCGTATGAGTTGGACATGTTTTGACACTTCAAAAGTGGATGGATTTGTTTTCCCGTAAGAGCAAAAACAAAGAGTTAAGATGATTTCATAAACATCAAACAAAAATAAGATTTTACTCAAGAATCATGCAATTCAAAACATACGAGGTAACATGAACGGAATGCTGAAACAGTTCTCGGCGGCCGGATATATCCGGAAGGTTGTCAGGAGATTGTCAATCGAGATCGGTCCACGGGCTCCGGGTAGTCCGGCCGAGCTGGAGGCCGCACAGTGGATCAGGAGCGAGTTCGACGCGATGGGGTTTTCGGCTGAGATCAACCAGTTTGAGAGTCCATCCTGCACATGTGTCGGTTCGAAACTCACGGCGGAGGGCAGGATCTTCTGTTCGACGCCGATTCAGTTCTCCCCTGCTGGGAATGTAGCCGGGGAATTCGTTTTCCTAGGCGACGAGGAGATGGCGGACAGCACTGACTTTAAGCCGGGTGCTGTCGGCATGCTCATGCCTGTGGCTGGTTTGTTCGACAGGCAGCGTCTGGTGAGGGAACTGGCAGAGAAAGGGCTCGGTGGACTTGTTATCATCACGCCGATGACGGACACGGTCAACGGGAAAATTGTCAGAGATCCGACACAGCAGCGCATGCCCCTGGTGACGGTCACCCACGATGTCGCCGAGTCTTTGATGCGGCACGTCGGACGAATAGTCGAGCTCTCAGTTACTACAACACAATCCATCCACGACGGAATTTCGCAGAATGTGGTCGCCACCATCAAGGGGACGGGGCCTCACTGGATTGCGTTTTGCGCGCATTACGACTCGGCATCATCCTCCCCTGGCGCACTCGACAACGCGTGCGGTGTCGCTGCGCTGCTCGCGGTTGCCAGGCGATTGCATGGAACAAACCACAAAGCCACCATTCACTTTATCGCTTCCGGGAGCGAGGAGTACGGCGGCATGGACATGACGGGAAGGGGCATGCTGACCTTCTTTGATCGGATGCGGGACGACCTTGAGAACTGCGTCTGCCTGATTGACATCGACGACATTGGTCACAAAATTGGCACGCCGATTTGCTATGTTGCCGGACCTAAACCATTCCGTGAGAAGGTAGCCTCGGCTCCAGTTACACTTCGCCGTTTATTCAAAGAGCGCCGGAAATTCGAGGGCGGCGACAATGGCGCGGCGCATCAGTTTGGCGTTCCGTACGTCTGGTTCTATGATCATTCGTTAAAAACATATTATCACACGCCAAAGGACACGATACGACATGCCGATTTCAAGAAGGTGGCGATGTTCGTTGACGACATAGAGGCGATGACACGGCATCTGGCGGCCTTCGGGCCGTTTTCTTCGTATATGCGGACAGAATCAGTAACCGTGCGCCCTGCACGTTTCGAGGACATTCCGTCAATCTGTGACATCACCGGAAAGGCCTTCGAGCCTGTCAGCCTCGCACGAATGCGTCAGGATTTTTTCAGCGAGCGACTTGGCGGCAGAAATTGGTGCGAGTACAAGTGCCAGGAGCTTGAGGAGTTTTGTCATCAGCGCATATATCAGGTTGTCGTCGCGGAGTCCGCGGGTCGGGTCGTGGGCTACGCCACATGGCTTTTCGATGCCAAGCAGGGAATTGCGGAGATCGGCAACAACGCAGTCCATCCTGAGTTTCAGGGGAAAGGTATCGGCAAGGCCATGCAGAAGGAGATTGAGCACCGAATGCGTGAGGAAGGGTTCACCAAATTCACCGTCAACACGCTCGGTGTCGATATTGCTGCTCAAAGACTTTACGAGAAACTCGGATATATGCGTTACGCCGAGTCCATCTATTATCTAAAAAAGGGGTAGTAAAGAAAATATGGAGTTATATCATGTCAAAACTGAAGTTTTCCTGAAATTTATAATGATGTAATCATGCGGCTCCGCGGCAAAGAGATGCGCACGAATCTAACGGTAGGGATGAGCCCTTTAGGGCATCTCCCCGAGAAAATGGACTCCCCGGCAAGTTTAACGGAGATTTTCCGGCGGATATCGGCGAATGCAAAAGCTCCAGCGCGTTTGCCGGGGTGCCTCCAGTCATGGGTATTATCGAGTTTGACCGCATAAATCCATGTCAGAGGCATGGCAAAACAACAGAGGTCGAAATGGTTTTCAACGGCAAGAGGTTTGCGTTACTGGGAATCGATGGTGCCAATGTCCTGTTTGATTTCCTTGAATCCGCAAAATCAAATAAACGCATTTTGCACTGATGAATGGGAATTTAGTCCGTTGACGTCCCATTCCTTGCAGTCCGAAAAAAATACTTTTTTTCGAAGTTCCGTCCCAACGGTAGTAAAAATATCAGACTTCGGTTCGATAGATTAGGTTTATTAACTAGAAAAAAGCCAATACTTTTTCAATTGGCTCATGAAAACAAAGAAGGTCCTTGTGAGATGAGTTCAAACTCGAATATCCCAATTACATGGCGGGCAAAGTGGATTGGAGTCCCGGGTGCATGTTTAGTCAATTGGCAAGCTAAAGTCCTTCCTGCACCTTTTCTCAGAAGAACTTTCAATTATGATAGCCAGAAGACTAAGGTTAAAATTTATATCTGCGGTCTCGGTTATTACGAACTTTATCTTAATGGTCACAAAGTTGGTAATCATGTACTTGATCCGGTTGTGACCCATTATGATAAACGTGTTCGCTACGTGGTCTATGATGTTACGGAAAATTTGATTGCAGGACGTAATATCATCGGAGTGATTCTCGGTAACGGCTGGTATAATTGTCATACACCAGTGGCCTGGCACTTTGACAAAGCCTCTTGGCGTGATTATCCCAAACTACTGTTCCAAATGGAAGCTGATAATCAGATCGTGCTGGTCAGCGACGAAGCCTGGAAAGTCAGTTCCGGTCCAATCGTGTTTGATGGTCTTCGTAACGGAGAAACTTATGACGCCAGGCTCGAACTAGACGGTTGGCTGACACCGGATTATGATGATACCTTCTGGTCGAATGTAGTTCGTGTCGCTCCTCCAGGCGGCATGCTGCAGGAACAGACGATGCCGCCTTGCCAAGTAATGCAGACCATTCCCAGCGTGCGCCAGTGGACTGTTCCTAACGGCACTGTCTATGATTTTGGTCAAAATATGACCGGATGGGGCAGGATCGCGGTTTCCGGAGATGCCGGTACTGAAATTACTCTAAGATACGGCGAGCGCTTGACCCAATCCAGAGACATTGATCAGGAGCATATCGCCCAATATATAAACGCCGGCGATTTTCAGACCGACCGTTACATTCTGAAAGGTAAAGGAATTGAAGTTTGGGAACCGCGTTTTACCTACCATGGTTTTCAATATGTCCAGATCAATATAGCCGGAAATGCTCAGGTTAAAGCGGTGGAAGGCCAGGTAGTCCACACGGCTTTCGAACGGATCGGATACTTTTCCTGTTCCAATGATACCGTTAACCAACTTCAGAAATGTACAATCTGGTCGTATATCGGTAATTTCACCGGTATTCCCACTGATTGCCCGCATCGCGAAAAAAACGGCTGGACCGGTGATGCCCAACTCTCCGCCGAAACCGGGTTGTTCAACTTTGGCGCAGCCTCATCTTATGCACAATGGATCGACAGCATTGCCGATGCCCAGCGTCCGAGCGGACAACTCCCAGGCATCGTTCCCAGTTGCGGGTGGGGTTATAACTGGGGTAGCGGCCCTGCTTGGGACAGCGCTTTCATCCTGTTTCCATGGTATATATATCTTTATACTGGCGATTGTACGGCCATTGAAATGCATTACAACGCAATGAAAAAATACGGTGATTACTGTACTTCCATGGCCGATGACAATATTGTTTCATTCGGCCTTGGTGATTGGGGCCATGTCGCCCGTAGCCGCATCGTGGAACCGGCATTGACATCAACCGCGTATTATTATGTCACCTGCCTGCTACTGGCGAAGTTTGCCGAAATGACCTCTCGTCCGGTAGATCAGAAACATTATGCCGAACTTGCAACTGAAATCAAAAAAGCCTTTAACCGACGTTTCTACAAGGGAAGCGGGATTTATGCTAAAGGCGAACAAACAGCTATGGCCTGTGCGCTATATCAGGGACTGGCGGATGATTCGGAAAAGGCACAAGTAGTACAGAAACTTGTCGAAGCGGTGAACGCCAACGGAGGCAAACCGGACTTCGGCATTCTTGGGGCAAAATACGTTCCACGGGCACTGGCGGAAAACGGTTATTGCGAACTGGCCTATCGATTGATTACGCAACCTGAATTTCCCGGCTGGGTCAATTGGCTGAAACAAGGAGCTACCACATTGTGGGAAAGTTGGGAGGATGCATGCTGTTCACAAAATCATATCATGTTCGGTGATATCAGTGCCTGGATGTATCAATATCTGGCCGGAATTACGCCGGACCCGAAAAATCCGGGGTTCAAGCATATAATTATTCATCCGCATCCAGTCGGCGGACTCAATTGGGTTAAAGCCGAATACGATTCGCCTTACGGCAAGATCAAGATTGCTTGGGAAGCGAGAATGGGTAATTTTAAACTTGACGTTCAAATTCCTGATTCTACTACTGCGACCATTATACTGCCTGATTCCAATACTAAAACCATGATGTCAGGAAAGAGGCAATTCAATGTCAAAACTATTTCAGAATCTTAACCTAAATTTTGCAATTGAGGCGGCGAAATTTACTGGGAGGTCGATGTTTTCCAGGAGCCTGTCGGACTGAGATTTTTATGATTCATAAAAGTAAAATTTTTTATTATTCAGCCAATAATTGCAATACATGAGTTTCAATTTGTATCGTAGAGCTGAATACATAGACTTACTATTGAGATAATCACTCAATAATGTACCATCTTTTTCTGAGTCCGACAGACTGCTAGGTTACGAGACGCTTCGCGCTCGGGATTGACATTTCACTTTTTTGCTTCCGGCATCAGTGCCGCAATTACGCACGAACAATACAGAAAACTTCCTGTCGTCCATTATCTTAGAATAATATTATCAGTGAGATAAAGATGGTTGTATTTACTGTTTAGTATTGTAAATTTATTAACTTGTGCGGATTATGTAAATGCATGTCCTGTCCGGACATAGCTAATAATAAACTAAGGATAATTACGAGATGAGTAAGAAAATCGCATTTATCGGCGCCGGCAGCCTGGGATTCACCAGAGGCCTGGTGC
>JBAWXM010000102.1:0-14951 GCA_037144075.1 Lentisphaerota bacterium
ATTTTAAATTTTATGCGGATATTTTGAGAGGCCGTAAAGACTGAGCCATTACAAATAATCAGAAATATTTTTATTTTTATTTTTTTACGGCTTGAATCCAACCTTATCACTGCTAATTTAAGCGTTCCATGTTTCTTTACATATCTACTTCCACACCGCTATGGGGGATGCATGGAAAAAGGCAGAATTGCTTCCGTATTATAAGCAATTCTAGAAATTATGTACAGCTTAAAAGTAATCTGGGAGATACTGTTATGAAAGTCAGAGCATCCGTTAAACGCAGATGCGAATATTGCCAGATAGTGAAGCGTAATGGCGTTGTCCGGGTCATTTGCGCCCGCAACCCGCGTCACAAACAGAGACAAGGTTAAATCAGGATAAGGATTAGAGACTATGCCACGTATAATTGGAGTTGAAATTCCGGGAAAGAAGCGTATTGAGTTTGCTCTGCGCTACATTTACGGCATCGGTCCGAGCAAGGCTCTCGAAATCATCAAGAAAGTGAAAATTCCGAGAGAGCTCCGCGCCGATAACCTGACCGATGAGCACATTGCGGCGATAACCCACATTCTGCAGAACGAAATGGATGTAGAAGGCGATCTGCGCCGTATGGTTTCAGCAGATATCCGCCGTCTCCAGGCCATCGGCTGCTACCGCGGGTCCCGCCATCGCAGAAATCTGCCGTGCCGCGGACAGCGCACCAAGACGAACGCGAGAACTAGAAAGGGCCGCAGACAGACCGTCGGAGCCATCCGTGACAAAACTCAACGTAAGCTGGCTGCCACCTAAGAGCCTGCCGGGATTGTGTTTGTTAGTAGGATTAAAACTCAGAATCATTAAAAGGTACTGCATTAATCATGGCTGAAGAAAAAAAGAAAAATCTGGAAGTTGCCGACGTCGCCGAAGCCGTTACTGCTGACGCTCCTGTTGCCGCTGAAACTGCGGTCAAAAGAAACAAGAGCGGACGTTATGTTCCGGCAGGTATTGCTTATGTTTCGGCTACTTTCAACAATACGAAAGTCACGTTTACCGATTTACACGGTAATGTGCTTTGCTGGTCGACCGGTGGAAAAAACGGATTTAAGGGGTCAAGAAAAAGCACCGCTTACGCCGCACAGGTCATCGCCACTGATGCCGCTAAAAAGGCTCAGTTACTCGGAATGAAAGAAGTCGAAGTACGGATTAAGGGTCCGGGAGCCGGTCGCGAATCTGCCGTCAGAGGCATTGCCGCAACCGGAATGGAAGTCGTTTCCATTAAGGATACTACTCCGGTTCCGCATAATGGTTGCCGTCCCCCGAAACGTCGCCGCGTCTGATGACAAGGTACGATTTTAGTAAATTTAAAATAAATCTGGAGGAATAACATGACTGCTGCATCTGGTTTTCCGATGCCCCAATCTATCAGGATAGAAGAAGAAACTGCAACTGACAGATATGCCAAATTTATCGCGGCTCCGTTTCAAAGCGGTTTCGGGCATACTCTCGGCAATTCTCTGCGCAGAGTGCTCTTGTCCTCTCTGGAAGGGGCAGCTATCAGCGCGGTCCGTATTGACGGCGCGTCACATGAGTTTGCTTCGCTTCCGAACGTGGTTGAAGATGTTACTGAAATTGTTCTCAATCTGAAACGCGTCCGGCTGAATCTCCACAGCGACCAGAGCAAGACACTGGAAATTAAGAAAGACAAGGCCGGCCCGGTAACTGCCGGAGACATTGTCGTTGACGGCACCGTTGAAGTGCTCAATCCCGAGCAGGTCATCTGTACCATTGACAAGGATATTCCGTTTCGCGCGGAAATCGATGTGATTAAAGGCAAGGGCTATATGCCTGCTGAAAAGCAGCTTGCTCCGAAAGTTGAAGGTACGATTCCGATTGACTGCATGTTCAGTCCAGTCACCCGTGTAAATTATCACGTCGGCGCTGCCCGCGTCGGTGAAGAAACTGAAATGGACGGGCTTCAGCTCGAAGTCTGGACCGATGGCAGAGTAAAGCCACAGGATGCACTGGAAAGCGCGGCGAAGATTCTCAAAGAGCATCTCCAGCCGTTCCTCGGCGGCCAGGCTGACGAAGAAGACGTTCTTTCTTCCATGAGCGATGAAGAACTGAAGATGTACAAAGTGCTTTCACAGGATGTGGAAGTTCTCGACCTTTCAGTCCGCGCCATGAACTGCCTGAACAACGCCAATATCAAAATTATCGGCGAACTGTGCACTAAGACAGAAAGCAGAATGTTGAAATACAGAAACTTCGGCAAGAAGTCTCTGGATGAAATCAAAGAAAAAATCGAAGCGCTCGGGTTGTCTCTGGGCATGACTTTCAGCGAAAATCTGCTGAATGCACTTGAAGCGGAAGCCGAACGCCTCAAAGCTCAATCCGTGGAGGAAAAATAATGCGTCATAGATTACATACATTTAAAATCGGACGTTCCGGCGCGCATCGCCGGGCGATGCTTGCCAATATGGTGAGCAGTCTGATCGAACACGGCCAGATTACTACAACCATAGTTAAGGCCAAAGAAGCGCGCCGCATGGCCGACAAGATGATCACACTCGGCAAGAAAGGCGGACTCCATCATATCCGCCAGGCGGTTGCCAAGCTCAGAAACAAGACTGCCGTCAAAAAACTTTTTGACGAAGTAGCCCCGAAATACATGACCCGCCAGGGCGGCTATACCAGAATTATCCATCTGGCAAAGTTGCGCACCGGCGATGCCGCCGAAATGTGCATACTTCAGCTTGTGGAAGAAGGAGCCCCGGCCCAGAAAACTGCAGCTCCCGAAAAGACTGTAGAACAAAAGGCTGAATAAATCATAATGACTGCTGTTTTAAGACAACAGGATTTATAATTGAGAAACCCCGGCTCCATGCCGGGGTTTTTTTATGGTTATGGACTTTCCCGCGACCTGCGCGGGCAGGAATGAAGAACGCAATCTTTAGGGGAAATAAAATGAGCGGTAAATTTTCAGGATTCAATGTAATCGTCACCGGCGGGACCCGCGGGATCGGCGGCGCGGCATCCGAGCTTTTTCTGAAGAACGGCGCATCGGTTACCGCAGTCTACGGTGGCAATGACAGCGCCGCCGCGGAATTCAAGGCGAAGTGGCCGGGTTTCCCGCTGGATGTGGTTAAAGTTGACGTTTCAGATTATGCCGCGGCGGAAAATTTTTTCAGCGAATATGACAATACTCATGCTTCGCTTGAGGTGTTGATCAACTGCGCCGGCATTAGAAAAGACAGTGTGACCGGCATGATGTCGCCGGAGGACTGGAACTCTGTCATCGCCATTAATCTTACCGGCACCTTCAATATGAGTAAATTTGCGGTCATGAAGATGATGCAGAACCGTTTCGGACGGATTATCAGCATCACTTCGCCATCCGGCAGGATGGGGTTCGCCGGGCAGGCAAATTACGCCGCATCCAAAGCCGGACAGGTGGCGTTTACGAAATCTCTCTCCAAAGAAACCGCCCGTCGCGGCATCACCGTCAACTGCGTATCGCCGGGATTCATTGAAACTGATCTCATTTCCGATCTGCCGGAAGATTTGAGAAAAGAATATAAAAACCAGGTTCCGATGAAGCGGTTCGGTACTCCTGCCGAAGTAGCAGAAGCAATCCTGTTCCTTGCATCTAAAGAAGCGTCATATATCAACGGCACTGTTCTGGAAGTAACCGGCGGACTTTAATTCCGGAGGGAATATGAGAAGAGCGGCATTGTTATTATTCATTTCTGCAATGTTGATGACTGTTGCGGTAAACGCCGCCTCAAACAATCAGTTGCGGATTATTCTGCCTCCCGCCGTATATGCGGTAGCAGGCCAGGAAATCAATATTTATTTCGACAATATTGTTCTGTCGCCAAATTATAATAATTATGCGTTTGATGTTGACTGCGCCAAAGGCAGACAGGACAGGGCCAGATGGCGTTTTACGGCCAAACCGGAGGATACCGGCAGCTATCCGTGGAAAATTAAGATTTACAATGACGCTAATGCGCTGGTGGCGGAAGGGCAGACTGAAATTATCGTGAGCCCGGCGGACGCAGGTTCGACCAAAGCCGTAAGCCTGCTGCTGATAGGCGACAGCCTGACGGACGCCTCGGTTTATCCGCGCGAATTGTACAATCTTTGCCTGAAATACGGGCCTAAAGTAACTTTTAACGGCAGCCATTCCGGAGCAGGGAAAGAACCGGGCAATTTTGCTCATGAAGGTTACGGCGGGTGGTCCTGGAACACTTTTCTGACTCAGTATAATCCAACACAGAACGACTATCGCGGGAAAAGCAAATTCCTGACGGATAAAGACGGAACGCCGGAACTGGATTTCAAGACTTACTGCAATCAATATGCCGCCGGCAAAGCCCCTGACTTCATCACGGTCATGCTCGGAACCAATGATGTCTTCAGCTTGAAAGAGGACAATCTGGATTCCGCGATAGATAAGATATTAAAAAACGCGGACAAATTGATTGCCGAATTTCAGAAGGTCGGCCCCGGCACTCAAATCGGCCTGGCGCTGACGGTACCGCCGGCCGCGACTCAGGATGCATTCGGCTCAAATTATCAGTGCGGACAAACCCGCTGGCAGTACCGTCGCAATCAGCATCGCCTGGTTGAACTGATGATCGAGCGTTACGGCAGCGGTAAATACCGCAACGTGTCCCTGATTCCGGTTTATGTGAATCTTGACTGTGAAAATAATTTTCCGACGGTGTCGGAACCGCTCAACAGCAGGAACTCCGCAAAGACCGTCCGGCAGAGCAACGGGGTACATCCTGCTCAGGAAGGTTATCTGCAGATTGCCGATTCATTTTATGCGTGGTTAAAATTTAAATTGTCAGATAAACAGTAAGTGCGGGTATTGAAATGGGATTTTTAGGTATTGAAAGCAAGAAATTTCTGATCTTCGGGGTGGCCAATCGCAAAAGCGTGGCGTTTCACATCGCGAAAGTATTGCAGGATGAAGGCGCGGAACTGATTTTTTCCGTTCAGAAAGATGAAGCCGCCGCAGTCGTCGAAAAATTTTTCCCCGGAGCTTCCGTCTACCGCGGTGATTTTGAAGATGAGAACGGGATGAAAATGGCCGCCGCGGAAATCGGGGCGGCGCATAAATCCATTTACGGCATCGTGCATTCAGTGGCATTTGCGAATTTCTCCGAAGGCGTCAAGCCGTTTCATGCAACTGTCAGGAAGGACTTTCTGCAGGCGGTGGATATTTCCTGTTTTTCCTTCATCAATATCGCCGGATTGTATCTGCCGTACATGGATCCGGACGGAGCGATGATAACGATTTCAATCTCGACCACGCGGATGGCGGCGGAGAGCTACGGTTATATGGCCCCGGTGAAAGCCGCGCTGGATTCCAGCATCTGCTTTCTGGCGAAATCACTGAGCGAAACCACCAGAATAAGGGTGAACGGCGTCGGCGCTTCACTGCTTAAAACTTCCGCCTCCGCCGGCATTCCCGGATATGTCAAACCGTATCTTTTCGCCGAAAAAGCCACGCTCAGAAAAGAAGCGTTGAAAACCGAGGAAGTTGCTAATGTTGCGGCATTCCTGCTGAGTCCGCGCGCCGCCGGAATCAATGCCCAGACCCTGGTCGTGGACGCCGGAATGTCCGTAAATTATTTTGACAGGGAAATAGTTAACAAAGTTATCGAATAGACGGTTTTTAAGGTATGGCAATAAGTTAAAAAAACCGTCTTCCGTCAAATAATTTTAGCGATCTGCTTCAGAATTTCCTCTACTTCAATCATGCGCCCGACGCCGTCGGGGCCACAGGCGACATGGCCGGCGGCCGGACCGGCAAAAAGAGCGCCGCGTTTCTTAAGCAGTTTCACATTATCCTGAACCGCCGGGTTCTGCCACATTTTCGGATTCATGCCGGGAGCCAGCAGGATTGGCCCGGCATGGGTTATGGCAAATGTTGAAAGCGCGTCATCGGCGATGCCGTGGGCCAGTTTTGCGATGAAGTTTGCGGTGCAGGGCGCGACTACCAGCAACCCGACCTGATCAGACAGCGCGACATGTTCCGGTCGCCATTCCGGAGAATTCCACAAGCTGGTGATGACGGGATTGCGGGACAACGTCAGAAATGTCTGTTCCGTCACCAGTTTCGTCGCTGACTCCGTCATTAATACATGGACGTTGTATCCGTTTTGAACCAGCCGGCTGCAAAGGTCGGCGCCTTTGTACGCGGCGATGCAGCCGGTTATTCCGAGCGCGATAGATTTTTTATGATCAGACATTGAACATTCCCTCCTCCAGTCGTCTGGTTGCTTTGCGGGTCATCCTGATCAGGGATTTCATATCTTCCACGGCGGCGTCCAGCATATCATTGATAACCAGATAATCATAATGCTTCCAGTAACTTATTTCAAGCTTCGATTTGCCGAGCCGCTGCATAATCTGCTCTTCAGAGTCGGAAGCGCGCCTGCGCAGCCGCTTTTCAAGTTCCTCCAGCGACGGGGGGGCGATGAAGATGAATTCGCAGCATTTTTCCAGCAGCGGATCCTGCTGTGAACACTGGCGTATCTGCATTGCGCCCTGAATATCAATATCCAGGAAAACATCCTCCCCGCATTTGACGCGGTCTATGACTTCGCTTTTCAGCGTGCCGTAATAATTGCTGAAAACTTCCGCGTATTCGATAAATTCGCCATTATCTATCCGGCGCTTAAAATCTTCGCGGGACAGAAAATAATAATCTTTGCCGTGCTGTTCGCCAACGCGCGGTGCGCGGGTAGTGCAGGAAACCGAAAACTTTAATTCCGGCATTTCTTCACGAACGCGCGCACATACCGTGGTTTTTCCGGTTCCGCTGGGACCGGATACGATCAGGATTACTCCCAGCCTTGAATTTTGATTTATCAGTCCCATACTGCAAATCCTTATTAAATCTGTTCAGATCCGGAACCTTTGCACTCTTTTTCCCAGCCTTCAAAATTCCATTTGACAGGAAAGTTACGACATTGCAGCGGTTTTACCGTTTCAATCCGGCAGGTCGGCGGCGGTTCTTCATAAAAAACACATTGCCGGTCATTTCTTTCTTTTAATGACAAACCGCGGCGATCCGAAGTCAAAACAGTATATTCATCGGTAAACGACTGAACTGTTATTCCAAGAAAGGCGGCAATCTGTGCAGTCTCTTCAACGCTGATTCTCACATAACCCGGCCATCTGCAGCAATTGCCGCACCTGGCACATTTAAAGTTCTGTACTGCGTCCATATCTGTGTCTGCTCATAAAAAACCGGATATCTCATAAACATGAAATACCCGGTGGAATTATTTGCCGTTTAAGCGGAACTTTTATTCAAAATCCTCAAACGTCAGATCATCGCCTTTAAGGTCAATGAAGAAGAAGCCGGTTACGAAGTCAGCCAGTTCGACCGGATGAAGCGCTACATCAGCTTCAACGCCCAGTCCGGCGGATGCGCCCAGTTCCCAATAGTCTCTGGCTCCGGTATGGAAGTTATAAATGCGCTGCGTGGGGCTCGGGAAACCTTCGTCATGCTGCCAGTATTCTTTTACCCAGCGGGTGGTGGGTCTGCGTTCGATATCTTCAGCGGCGACGCAGATGAATTCCCAGTTCCAGCCGTTCTGGAGACAGGCACCGTACTGACGATTGTAGTCTTTGATTACTTTGGCGGCGGCTCCGATTCCGACCCCGCCCTGAACAGCACGGGTGCCTCTGAGTTCGAGACAAACGACCGGACCGATGCCGAGGTTTATGGTAAAGGTATCAAGCGCGTCAATAATCCGGTTCGGGATATACAGACACACCTTGTCAACAACACCATCAGCACGGGAATTGAACCCTGCAACCAGGATGAAAGCGAATGTAAACAGCAACAACATTTTCTTCATGTTTGACCTCGTCTTTATAAAATTTCAAGTTACCTAAAACTTAATAATAATTCTAATTTATTTAAACTAACCTTAAAATTCACTTATGCAAATGTTTTTTTATCATTTAAGCATGAAACCTGCATAAAAAACCAATGCCGCAATGCCGCCGGGCCGGATTGTTCAGAATGCGCGTCGCATTTTCTGCGGCTTGATTTTAGCGTCCTCAAGATAAAGCGAATACCACATGTCGCCAAGTCCGGCATTGGAAAACTGTTTAACCCTGCCGTTGGCAAGATGTTCCCAGTTTTGAATGATCGTTTCATGGCTGGTTTTCTTTTTGGCTTCGATCAGGGCATTGAGCGCTTTATCTGTCTGCCCCTCCTTTATCAGTATCCATGAATAGAGTCCGTACAGCAGCGCCGCGTCATCATTTTTAAGACGTTTAGTCTTTTTGGCAAAAACTTTATGGAAATTCTCATTGCCTTTTTTATACATGCGGATAATTTTTATCGCAACTGCGCGGGGGTCCATCATCAGGCACTTCGACATCAGTTTATCAACTTCCTCCAGTTCGCGCAATTGAAAATGCAGCAGCATGCGCATGGTGTTGATTTGTCTTTCCAGTAGAAAATTCCATTTGTAAAATTTATTCATTTCGGTGGAAACTTCCAGGGCTTTCCTTACGGACTCATTCTGCTCTTTTTCCAGCATCTTCTGCATTTCCTTGATGCTGCCGAGTGGACGGCGCTGGAACCCCTGCGCCATGCGGTTGATCTTATTTTGAGCTTCGACCATCACGTTCTGAATCTTCTCATTGATTTTCGTGACTTTCTTACGGATGAACAGGCCGACCAGAAGTTGAGTGACTACCGCCATGACGAAGCCGTTGGCAATCGCCCAGCCCATGCTCCATTCGTGGTAGCTGGCCCAGCCAATGATTAAACCGATTATTGCAGATATGATTACGGTCAGCATGTTTTTTAAAATTCCTTTTACGTTTTTCCAACATTGTTCAACGATTTATATATACTCTGCACGGTTGAAAATTCAACATAGATTGCGAAGATTTTGAGAATTGGTTCGTATTCTGAGAGGCTGCCGATACCGGGGTATCGAAGGCCTCGAAAAGTGCGAATCCAAACTTAAAAGATCGCAATCCCGCAGTTGCGGGATGAATTTATAACCGCGCAGAGTATAATTCTCTGGATTAACCTGTTTTCGACAAAATGCTAATAATCAGCGGTTCTTGCGCTGCTTCTGGCGCTGTTTTTTCTTAAGTTTCTCCAGCTTGCGCTTCCGGTCAATTTCTTTGCGCGACGGACCGACGCCAAGCCCGATGTCCTCCATGCTTGATTCGGACATGGACGACATGCCGCCCAGGCCGGCCATGCCTCCGCCGCCCAGCAACTGCCTGAGCAGGCCGGTCTTTTTCATCATTTTCCGCATCAGGGTGAACTGTTTGACCAGGCGGGCGACTTCCTCCAGTGAAGTTCCGCTGCCTTTGGCAATGCGCTTTCTGCGCGGGAAGCTGATGAGATCGGGGTTTTCGCGTTCAGCGCCGGTCATGGAACAGATAATCGCCTCCATGTGCGAAAAATGCTTAGGATCAACTTCGCCAAGAGCTTTGCTCATGTCCCGGCCGCCGGGCAGCATTTTTAAAATTGATTCTGCGCCGCCCAGCTTTGACATCTGGCGGAGCTGCATAAGAAAGTCGTTGAAATCAAATTGATTCTTCTTGAGTTTTTCATGCAGGTGCCTGGCTTCTTTTTCGTCAAGTTCCTCCGCGGCTTTTTCGACCAGCGACACAACATCGCCCATGCCGAGGATGCGGGAAGCCATGCGTTCGGGGTAAAATATTTCGAGATTTTCAATTCTTTCGCCGGATCCGACGAATTTAACGGGGCAGCCGGTAACCTTGCGGATGGAGAGCGCCGCGCCGCCGCGGGCGTCACCGTCGAGTTTGGTCAATATCAGGCCGGTCAGGCCGAGCGCTTTGTGGAAGTGATCAGCCACTGAAACTGCTTCCTGTCCGAGCGCGGCATCCGCAACCAGCAGAATTTCATCCGCTCGTGAGGCCTGGCTTATTTGAACTAGCTCCTGAACCATGGACTCATCTATCTGCAGCCGGCCGGCGGTATCAATAATAATAACATCGATGTGTTCCAGTTTCGCGGCTTCAATGGCGTTTCTGGCGATTGAAGCGACATTCACATTGCCGCGTTCGGCATAAACCGGCACGCCGATTTCTTTGCCGAGCACTTCCAGCTGATCGATAGCGGCGGGACGGTAAATGTCGCCGGCCGCCAGCATTACTTTTTTCTTATTTTTCTTCAGGTGCAGCGCCAGTTTGGCGGCGGTGGTGGTTTTGCCGCTGCCGTGGAGGCCGACCATCATGATCACCGAAGGTTTGGAATCCAGTTTAAGCGGGACTTCGCCGTCGCCCATCAGCTCAATCAGCTTGTCATGGACGATCTTTACGACCTGCTGACCGGGAGTGACCGTGCGCAGCACGTCCATTCCCACGCATTCTTCACGGACGTCGTCAATGAAGTCTTTCACCACTTGAATGTTGACGTCGGCATCCAGCATGGCCAGCCGTATATCCCGCATCGCATCGGCGATATTAGATTCCGTCAGCTTTGCCTCGCCGCGCAGCCGTTTCAGCGTATCCTGTAGTTTATCGCTCAGACTTTCAAACATATTCTCTTGATATCCTGTTATTTATGTCGGTCGCTGTACTCTTCAGCCAGTATTTATCAATTGCAGAAAACAAAAGCATTAATATAATCCTGAATATTGGATATTCAACACCCTAAAACGAGCAAGTCCATCACCGCATGGATTAACCGGAAAGCCGCGGCGGCAGTCATGTCGGATAATCTCCATAATTATTTTTCAAAACTGTTGCCTTGGCTTGTCACGGCAGTTATATTATATCTTTTAATATTGTAAGCGATAATGCTTACTTAAAATATAAGGAAAAAAGGGAAATGAAAAGGAACTTAGTCTTTTTAGCCGCGGCGGCTATCGCATTCGGAGCTGCCACTGTTATCGCTGCTGATAAAAAAGCGGACGCTGCGCCTGCGGCATCTGCGCCTGTACCGGCATCTGCGCCTGCACCGGCTGCTGCGCCTGCCGCTGCTGCTGACAAAGCTGCTACTGTCAAAAAGCAGACTCTCTGCCCGAAGTGCCATAATAAGATTTCCAAAAAGTATTACCTTGATTCTGACGGCAAAAGAATTTACTTCTGCGGCTCCATATGTGCGGCCAAAATGAAGAAGGAACTCGCCGGCGTTGTGACCAAGCTGGAAGGCGAAGGCATTACTCTGGACGCAGTTGAGAAAAAAGCGGAAAAAGAAAAGAAGAAATAAATAATCCGGCTGAATAATTGCAAAAGGATTAAGAATTCAGGAGATTTACTGCGGGATGCCTCTGTGGTTAATTTAACGTTGTTTTAAGAATTGGAGCTTGATGCAATGAGCATGGCGGTTGATATCAGGAAGACAGTCGCGCTGCAGAAAAGTTATTTTCAGTGCGGATTCACCAGAAGCGTCGCCTTCAGGCAGGCGGAACTGGATAAACTGTTCAACGCGGTCAAGGAATTCGAACCGGAAATCTCCGCCGCGCTGCATGCTGATCTTGGCAAATCCAGGTTTGAAGCTTTTGCCACAGAAATTGGCATGGTGCTGGACGATATCGCCTTTATGCGCAGGCATGTCGCTAAATTTTCCGCCAGCAAGCGGGCCGGAGTATCGAAAAACAACTTTCCGGCCAGAGGATATATCTATCCTGAGCCTTACGGCTCGGTCCTGATTTTTTCCGCCTGGAATTACCCGTTTCAGTTGATGCTGGGACCGCTGGCCGCCGCCATCGCGGCAGGCAACTGCGTGGCGCTTAAACCAGCCGAACAGGCTCCGGCCACGGCGGCGATAATAACTAAAATTATTACCCGGCTGTTCGAGCCGCAGTACATCGCAATTTTCCCCGGCTCAGTCCATATCGCCCAGGAACTGCTGGCGGAAAAGTTCGATTACATTTTCTTTACCGGAAGCTCCTCCGTCGGCAAAGACGTAATGCATGCGGCGGCCAATCATCTCACCCCGGTCACGCTGGAACTGGGCGGTAAAAGCCCGTGCATTGTTGACGCTGACGCCAATCTTGATCTGGCGGCAAAACGGATCGTCTGGGGTAAATTCCTGAATGCCGGTCAAACTTGCGTCGCGCCTGATTATCTCTATGCGCATACTTCCGTCAAAGAGCCGCTGCTGGAAAAAATGCGGCATTGGATCCGGAAATTCTACGGCGACGACCCTTCCGCCAGTCCGGACTATCCCAGGATTGTCAACGAAAAACATTTTAACCGTCTAGCCTGCCTGATGAGCTGCGGCAAGATTGTCTGCGGCGGCGAAAAAGATTTGGCGAAACGGTACATTGCGCCGACCATCATTGACGGCGTAACCAAAGACGATCCGGTGATGCAGGAGGAAATTTTCGGTCCGATTCTGCCGGTCATTCAATTTGAAGAAATCCATGCCGTGATTGATTTTATAAACTCCAGGCCCAAACCGCTGGCGCTGTATTATTTTTCCACCAGTAAAACCAACAAAAAACTGCTGATCTCCAGAACTCAAGCCGGAGGAATGTGTGTCAATGAAACTGTGACCCATCTGATCAACGCTTCGATGCCGTTCGGCGGCATTGGCGAGAGCGGCATGGGCGCATATCACGGCAAAGCCGGATTTGACACTTTTACGCATTACAAACCGGTCATGATCAAATCCAATCTCTTCGACATTCCGCTGCGTTATCCTCCTTTCAGCGACTGGAAACTGAAAATTCTCCGCCTGCTGTCAAAGTAGACTGGACGAACGGACTCAACGGACAAAACGGACTAAACAGACGGAACGGATAAAGCAAGTATAGAAGAGGAGAAAAAGAAATATGAAGTGGAATATATGCTGGATATTTATTTTTATGCTTTGCGCTTTCGTTGTAAGCGCGGAAACAGACAATAATTCTGCGGACAGCCCCGATAAGGCCGCTTTTTATCCACCAGATAGCGAAAATATGAAAAAGTATTCGCAATTAAGAGCGCAGGCTGACCTGTATTTATATTTTGAAGATATGCGTCACATTACCGTTGGGAGAGAATATAAGCCGGAGAGCTTACAATTTGACATCTGGACGCTGAAAAAGTATATAGCAGTGAACGTCAAATCAAAAGAACTGGTTTATATAGTTTTTTCAAAATGCTCCGCGGATCAATACTACGACAGCGACGGGCCTAAACAGTTATTCTTGTTTTTGGAAAACTATTTTGCCGAATTTGGATTTAAAAGATTGATAATTGAACAAGCTACAAATATAGCAGGATGTTTAATATCGCTAGACAAGGTCATAACTCCGGCAAATTCCAAAGCGCAGTCAAAGACTGACGG
The DNA here is from genome assembly GCA_037144075.1 of Lentisphaerota bacterium. Lineage (GTDB taxonomy): Bacteria > Verrucomicrobiota > Lentisphaeria > Victivallales > Victivallaceae > CAIPAT01. The sequence continues at coordinate 13,283 of JBAWXM010000102.1, forward strand.
AAAATAATGGATCGCAATAGATTCTGTTTAATCGTCCGAACTTTTTCTTCGCTCAATGATTAAAGAGTCTTTCTCCACACGGCACTTCAGCTTGGTTACCTGACAAAAAAAATGCATCGCGTATCTGGCGGTCTTATTCTTCAGGATTATATTTACCACTTGGCTTCCATCGTCAGGAGGAATGTTCAGTTTTATATTTATTCCGACGCCTTCAGGATCGCGCCGCTTGCATTCCTCGCGCAGCCATTTTACGGCTTCGGGAATAGTAATATCTTCAAAGTCAATTTTGGGAATTACAATCGTATGCAGTTTACTCTTTAGCTTGTGCTCTGGCAGTTCATCCAGATTTACGCCACTGGCTTTCAGTTCATTCAAACGCTGTTCATCCTGTCTCTGTTCCGCCAGCTTTTTATCAAAATCCGGCTTGAAGAACGTCCACCGGTAGCGCTCGGAGATATCTTTCCGGACAAAGCCAAGTTTTAGCGGCCCTTCCACCTCAATATAGACTTTATCAGGAGTTGCTCCCAGAAATTTACCTTTGAGAGTGCGTCCGGACGCCAGCTTCAGTTCGATCTCCGAGCCGGCTGCCGGAATTTTGAATTCATCAGGAATTTTGGTCAATTCATTATCGGCGAGAAACCCGCCATCTTCCCTGCCTGCCAATTCCATGTACAGACGACAGGAACCGTCGCAGAACATTTCACCTGATTCGCCGTTTAATGCAAAGGTGAAACAACAAACCATAATCAAGGATAAAAGCTTCATAATTCCGCCGCATTTATTTGTTTTCCGCCATACAAAAAAGATAGCATTTTAAAATCTTCAATCAAGATATTGCAATGCATATCTGTTGATTCATCGTTTTTCTCGTGGTAAATTATGACAAACGGACTAAACGGACTAAACGGACTAAACGGACTAAGCAAGTATAGAAGTGGAGAAAAAATTTATGGGTAGTGATGAAATGGATAATCAGCCGGCGCTGCGTTCTGAAGCGGCGGGGCGGGTGTACGGCGCTCACGGCGGCTTCCGTAAACTGAAAGCTTATCAGGTGGCGGAACTTTGCTATGATTATACATGTCGCTTCTGTGAACGTTATATTCCTGCAAAAGACCGTCATTTCGATCAGATGGTGCAGGCGGCGCGCAGCGGTTATCAAAATATCGGCGAAGGCAGTGAAGACAGCGGCACAAGTAAAAAGCTGGAAATGAACCTGACCAATGTGGCGAAAAGCAGCCTCGGCGAACTGGAACGGGATTACCTGAAACATCTGATGCGGCGCAAATTGTGCTGCTGGGAGAAAGGGGCGACTGCATTCGAAGAAGCGCGGTCGCTGCGGCCGGAAACACTGGAGCAGGCTGCCGCATGGGTGAATCTGCCGGGCGCGCAGCAATCTGCCGAAGAGCGCGCGGCCAATCTAGGCGCGATTCTTGCTGCGCAAGCGCACTGGTTAACCGAGCGTCTGCTGGACCGCCAGGCGCAGGATTTTGAAACCCAAGGCGGCTTTTCAGAGCGGCTTTACAATGCCAGAAGAAAATAGAGAAACGGACTGAACAGACGCAACGGACAGGGGGAACAAAAGTGGCCGATGTCCGGTTTTTCCCTGTCCGTTTAGTCCGTTTTGTCCGTTCAGTCCGTCGTTCCCTCCTAAAAATGATAGATAAAAATT